>JBGQLS010000082.1:0-17148 GCA_041500205.1 Anaeromyxobacteraceae bacterium
CGCGCCGTCCTCGGCGGCGGCACGACGGTACCGAAGAGGACCGGCGCCCGGGTAGGGAGCGCAGCGCCGGGATCGGCCACGAAACGCGTGGCCTGGGCCGGAACGAGGACCTCCGAGGGCGCCTCCCCGTCCGCGCAGCGGAAGCGGATCGCCTCTCCCAGCACGTCGCCCTCGAGCCAGGCGCCGCTTCGCCGCGCACAGGCCGTTCCCTCCCGTCCGCTCTCCTCGTCGCGCACCGGGATGCAGCGCCGCTCGCCCTCGGCCGCGCCCGCCAGCAGCAGCTCCGCGAGGCTGGCGGGGATCGCGCCCGTCCCGCCCTCGACCCGGCGGTCGCGGCCGTCCGCGACCGCGCGCACCCGGACGCGTCGGCCCAGGCCGCTCGGCTCCGCCTCGATCTCGATGCGCCGCGTGAGGAGCCCGCCGCCGGCCTCCTCGGGCGCCCGGAGCGCGCTCTCCCATAGCGCGTCGCAGCGGGTGCGCTCGCACGAGAGCGCGAGATGTGCCCACCCGACGTGCTCACCGGCGAGCTCCACACGGTAGCGGACGTCGAGCTTCGTGGGGAGGCGATCCTGCGACCCCCACCCGGCGGCGGCCCCCTCCCGCTGGCGTGCGACATCGGGCTGAGTCGACAGGAAAAGCGCGGCCACCAAGATGCCGGCCATCATCCCGGCGCCCTCCACCGCCTCAACAACGTGCGCCCGACCACGAGGGTCACCACGACACCCATGACAACCCACATCGCGCAGGCGTAGCGGTCGAGGATGGCGCTCATCTCCGCCAGGTTCCGCGCGATGAGGGCGCCCACAGCGAGGAGAAGCGCGTTCCAGAGCGCCGCCGAGAGGCCGCCCAGGAGGAGCACCTTGCGGAGCGGGATGCGCGCCGCGCCCGCCGCCACGAAGAGGAAGGCCCGGAGGCCCGGCAGAAAGCGGTTCGCCACGAGCAAGAGCCCGCCCCAGCGCCGGTAGGCGGACTCGAAGCGGGCGAGGCGCGCGGCGTCGAGCGGACCACGTCGCGCGGCGCGTACCGACAGGCCGGGCGCGAGCGAACGACCCACCCACCAGTCTAGCCAGGCCCCCGCCACCGCGCCCAGCGTGACCGCTGAGAACGCGCCCGGCCAGGAGATCGCCCCGTGCAAGGCGTACCAGGCCCCCAGGATGACGATCGTGTCTCCCGGGAACGGCGGAAAGACGTACTCGACAAAGCTCGCGCCGAAGAGCACCACCGGAGCGAAAGGTCCAGTGTGCACGACGACGTCGGCGAGGAACGTGGCCAGGCGGTCGACGGGGCCCACTTTCGGCCCCATCCTACCGCTTCGACCCTCGTTCTGCGCCTTGCCGGGCCGAAGCTCCCCGCTCGCGCTCCCGCCTGACCGTCCCCGCCTCGCTCGCCCACTGTGCTAACTTCCGCGCGCTCGCCAAAAAAAGATGGCCCTTCCACGCACGCTCCCCCGCTGGCTACCGTACGCGGTCGCGGCGATTTGCCTCGCTGCAGGATGGGCGAACCTGGTCCGGGGCGCGGCGCATCCAGGGGTCGCCTATCGCCCCTGGGCCTTCGACCACCACAGCTACTCCGACCTCCTCGCCATGGCGGGCGACCGCTACTTCCACGGCGGCCGGCCGCTGCCCTACCTCGAGGACCGCATCGAGTACCCTCCGCTCCTGGGCCTCGCGCTGTGGCTCCCGTCGTTCCTGCCGGGCGGCCCGGCGGTGTACTTCACGGTCGGATATCTGTTCCTCGCCGCCTGTGGCGTGGCGGCGATCGCGCTCCTCGCGCGCATGCCCGGCGCGAACCCGTGGTGGCTCGCGGCCACGCCGGCGCTGGCCTACTACGGAGGCCTGAACTGGGACCTGCTCCCCATCGCCCTGCTCTGCGCCGCCGGGCTCGCCTTCGAGAGACGGCGCCTGGCCACCTCGGGTAGCCTGGTCGCGCTCGGCATCTCGGCCAAGCTATGGCCCATCGCGCTGGTCCCCTCTGCTGCGGCCGCGCTCCTGCGCCGGCGCGATCTCGGCGGGCTCGGTCGCGGCGCCTGCGCCGTGGTGGTCGTTTTTCTGACGGTGAACTTGCCCTTCATCCTCGCCGCGCCAGACGCGTGGAGTTGGTTCTGGCGATTCAATGCCAGCCGGGGCGCCGAGAACTCGATCTGGGAGCTCTTGCGCCTCTGGCCCGTCGTGGCGCCGCTCGCCGGCGACGCCGTCTTCCTCGACGCGATCACGCTGACGCTGCTGGCGGCCGCGGCCGTCTTCGCCGCCTGGGGCGCTTGCCGCGCCGCCGGGGCGGACGGTGATGGGGGGGCGCGCGCGGTACGCCTGGGAACCGCGTTCGTGATCGTGGCCTGGATCACCACCAGCAAGGTCTGGAGCCCGCAGTACGCGCTGTGGGCCTGCGCGGCCGGCGCGCTCGCCGCCGCGCCAGGGTGGCTCTTCGGCGTGCACGCCGTGATGGCGTCGCTCGACTACCACGTCGCCTTCGAGGCGCGCGCGTCACGCGGCTTCATCCACTACTTCGACGGGGTCTACATGGCCGAGGAGGTCCTGCGCTTCGCGGCTTACACGCTGCTCGCGACCTGGATCGGGGTGACGCTGTGGCGCATTGCGCCGAAGGCTCGTCCCGAGGGCCACCCCTGCGCCAGCGGCGCCGCCGGACGCTCATGAACGGGTCACCGCGGGAGCGTCTCGCCTGGCCAGCGGCCTACCTCGCGGTGCCGGCCGCGGTGGCGGCCTTCCACGCGCGCGCCGCGGCGCCTGGGCAGGCCTTCGCGGGCGACGACCTTCGCAACTTCTTCTACGCCGTGCGCGAGGTGACCGCGGCCGCGCTGCGAGCGGGACACCTCCCTGGCTGGCAGCGCGGCATCTTCCTCGGCTATCCGCTCCTCGGCGATCCGCAGGCGGCGGTCCTCGATCCCGCCACCTGGCTCACGCTCCCGTGGGACGCCCCGCGAGCCCTCACGCTGTCGACGCTGCTCCACCTCTGCGTCGCCGGCTGGGGCATGGTCTTCTGGCTCCGGCAACGCGGCCGCTCCGCCGCCGAGGCGCTCCTCGCCGCCGTGCTCTTCGCTCTCGGCGCGAAGGAGACGGTGCACCTGCAGCACTGGAACTTCGCCGCCTCGACTGCCTGGTGGCCATGGATGCTGGCCGGCCTCGACGGCTTCGCGACCCGTGGAAAAGGCCGTTTCGTCCTCCTCACCGCCGCCGCCTCGGCCCTCTCCTGGCTGGGCGGCTCGGCGCAGATGGCCTACTTCGGGACGCTCGTGTGTGGCGCCTACGCGCTCTTCCTCGCCCCGCAGCTCTGGCGGCGGCGGCGGCTCGACCCGCTGCTCGCGCTCGCGGCGGCTCCCCTCGGCCTGCTCCTCGCCGCTCCCATCGTGCTCCCGGTGATGGAACTCGCAGGGCTCGGCCCGCGCGGCGCCGGAGTGGCCTACCGGTTCGCGACGAGCTGGAAGTGGCCTGATCGCTGGGGGCTCGCGCTCTTCCTCCTGCCCAGGGCGTACGGCGGCCAGTGGTACGCCGACGAGATGAACCTGTGGGAAGCCACCGGCTACCTCGGGATCCTGCCGCTCGGGCTCATCGCGGCGGCGCCGCTCAGGCGGCGGGGCCTGTGGCTCTTCCTCGCGATGGGCTTCGTGGGCGTCTGGCTCTCGTTCGGAGAGGACGCCTGGCTCGGCATCCACCAGGCCCTCTATCGCTTCCTCCCCGGCTACGGCTCGTTCCGAAACCCTACCCGCTCCCTCATGGTGACGTCGCTCGCGGGCGCGCTCCTCGCGGCGGAGGGGCTCGCCGCGCTCCGGGAACGCGAGGCCTTCGCGAGCCGCTGGCTGCGCGCCGCCCTCGCGCTGCTGGCCGTCGCCGTCGTCGCGCCCAACCTGGCGCGCTTCCCTTCGTTCTCACTCGACCGAGCGGCGGCGCACGGGGGCGTGGTGGTGGCCGTCGCGCTCGCGCTGACGGGGCTCGCCTGGCTCGCGGCCGGCCGGCGGATCATCGCCTCGCAACGCTGGACGGCAGCATGGGCGCTCGCTCCATGCGCGCTGGTCTTCACGGATCTCCACGTCGCCTTCGGGACGATGAACCGCGTCGCGCCGGCCGCTGAGGAGCGGCCGCTCCTCGCCGACCTCGCTCCCTTCGTGCCGCCCGCGCCCACGCCGCGCCGCGTCGCCGTCATCGCGAAATGGGGCCGCACCGCCAACGCGCCGCTCCGAAATGGCTGGGAGGGCGTCACCGGCTACGGGCCCACGCAGATCCAGCGCGTCCGGTCACTGCTCGAGGCGACGCAGAACGACCTGGTGGGGCTCCCGCGTCCCGCCGACGGCGACATCAACTTTCCGCGCCCGAAGCCCACCTCGCCGCTCTGGCCCCTCTTCGGCGCGCCGCTCGTCGTGGCGGACGACCCCCTGCCGCTCGCCAAGGTCGCGGACGTGGGACGCGAGTGGGAGAAGCCCACCAGCGCCTATCGCGCGGAGGCGCTCCCGCGGGTCTTCTGGACGGGTGCCTGGACGAGCGCGGCCGACGAAGCCGTCTCCGTGCCGCTGCTCGCCGCGGCCGGAGGCGATCGCGCCGTGCTCGCGCCCGACGCTCCGCTCGCGTCTTTTCCTCCACCGGGCGCGCCTTCGGGGCCCGTGGCGGCGGAGCAGGTCACGGTGGACGGCGACGTACTGGAAGCGAGGATGCTGGTGCCTCGGGCAGGCGTCGCCGTGGTGCTCGAGCCATGGTTTCCAGGATGGACGGCGTCCGTGGACGGGACGCCCGCTCCGATCGCGCGAGCGGACTTCGCCTTCATGGCGGTCCCGGTGCCGCAGGGTCGCCACGTGCTCGTGCTCACTTACCGCAACACGCAGGTCTGGCGCGGAGTGGTCCTGGCCGGGGCAACGCTCGGGATCTTACTCGCGGTGATCGCGTGGCGGTCCCGTGACCAGAGCGGTCCCCTGAGGCCCGAAGCCTGAGGCCCGAGGCCTGCTCTTCAATACCGATAGTGATCCGGCTTGTACGGCCCGCCCGGCGGCACGCCGATATAGGCGGCCTGCCTCTTGGAGAGCTTGGTGAGCCGGGCGCCGACCTGGTCCAAATGGAGGCGGGCCACCTTCTCGTCCAGGTGCTTCGGCAGCACGTAGACCTTCTTCTCGTACTTGTCGCGGTTCGTGGCGAGCTCGATCTGCGCCAGCGTCTGGTTCGTGAAGCTGTTCGACATGACGAAGCTCGGGTGCCCCGTCGCGCACCCCAGGTTGAGGAGCCGTCCCTCGGCCAGGACGAGGACGCGGTGACCGTCGGGGAAGACCCAGGCGTCGTACTGCGGCTTGATGTTGACGCGGCGCACCCCGGGGACCGCCTTGAGGCCAGCCATGTCGATCTCGTTGTCGAAGTGGCCGATGTTCCCCACGATGGCGCAGTCCTTCATCTTCTTCATGTGCTCGGCGGTGATGATGTCGACGTTGCCGGTGGCGGTGATGAAGACGTCGGCCGTCGAGACCACGTCCTCGAGCCGCACGACCTGGTAACCCTCCATCGCCGCCTGCAGCGCATTGATGGGATCGATCTCGGTCACCACCACGCGCGCTCCCTGGCCGCGGAGCGACTGCGCGCAGCCCTTGCCCACGTCGCCGTACCCGCACACCAGGGTGACCTTCCCGGCCAGCATGACGTCGGTGGCTCGCATGAGGCCATCCACCAAGGAATGCCGGCAGCCGTAGAGGTTGTCGAACTTCGACTTCGTCACGGAGTCGTTCACGTTGATGGCGGGGAAGAGCAGCGTGCCCGCCTTGTGCATCTCGTACAGGCGGTGTACGCCGGTGGTCGTCTCCTCCGTGACGCCCCGACACTCCGCGGCGAGCCGCGTCCAGCGCTTCGGATCCTTCCCGAACTCGCGACCGAGGAGCTTCAGCACCACCGCGTACTCCTCGGTGTCGGCGGTGGCGGGTGACGGCACCTTGCCCGCCGCCTCGAACTCGACGCCCTTGTGGAGGAGCAGGGTCGCGTCCCCACCGTCGTCGACGATCTGGGTCGGGCCGTGGCCACCGCCGAAGTCGAGCGCGCGCTCGGTGCAGTCCCAGTACTCGTCGAGCGTCTCGCCCTTCCACGCGAAGACCGGCACGCCGCGCAGGTCGTCGGGCGTCCCGTCCTTGCCCACCGCGACCGCCGCCGCCGCGTGGTCCTGGGTCGAGAAGATGTTGCAGGAGGCCCAGCGGACCTCGGCACCGAGCTCGCGCAGCGTCTCCAGGAGGACCGCCGTCTGGATGGTCATGTGGAGCGAGCCGGTGATGCGCTGGCCCTTGAGCGGCTTCTTCGCGGCGTACTCCCTCCGCACGGCCATGAGGCCGGGCATCTCCTTCTCGGCGAGATCGATCTCCTTGCGGCCCCATTCGGCCAGTCCGAGATCCTTGACCTTGAACTCCAGGCGATGGGCGGCCTTCTTCGCGGCTCGGGCGGTGGTGGGCATCTTGCTTGTCTCCTTGGACTCGGGTTTGTGATCTAAGCGGCCTGCGCGGCTCGGGCCGCGCGGGCGATGAAGAGGGCCGGCCCCGTGGCGCCGGCCTCCGGCGTGAGAGTGTCGCAGCGGGGATCGTGGAAGCCCGCTCGCACCAGGAGCGCCGCAATCCGCGGTCGGGTCGAAGCCCCGGCTGGCGCGACCCATGCGGCGGCGGAAGTACATCGGGACGGAAGGTCCCGTCAACCCGACCCCGACTTCATCGCGGCGGCCCCAAGCCCCCGCGCATCCGGGATCGGGTCCGAGGGCGCGCGTTCGCGGCGTGCGAGGAGCAAGAACGGCCAGGCCAGAAGCTCGACGGCGGCGGCGGCGACATACGAGGTCGGATAGCCCCACACGCCCGCGACCCTCCCCAGCGCCGGCTGGGACACCGCGCCTCCCAGCGAGCCGAGCATGTTGTCCGACGACAGGACGGTCGCCCGCTGCGCGGATGGGATGAGCTCGTTCAGGAACGCCTGCCGGATCGGCATCGCTGCCGCAAAGACGAGCGCCCAGACCACCAGCACCGTGAGGACGACCCAGAAACGGGGGCTCAGGCCCATCGTGAGGAGCGCGCACGCGCTCGCGACGGAGCCGGCCAGCAGCGCCGAGGTCCGGCGCCGAAAGACCTTCCGTGCCCAGGGCACGACGAAGGCCCCGACGATCTGGCTCGCGGCCACGAGCGCGGCGGACAGGCCTGCGATGGCGTAGTCGTTCCGGCCGTACAGCTCGAGCAGATACGGTTGCATGGCGTAGAAGCCATAGATCGGCACGCCGTAGCTGAACGCGCCGGCCAGCATCATCCACCGCACCGGTGGCTTGCGAAAGCCTTGGTCGAGCGAAGCTCTCAAGACGCTACGCACCTCGGCCACCACCGAGGTGGCGCGCCTGGGAGTGAAGCCCACGTCTCGCATCCAGCCGAAGGCCACGAGGAAGGTGAGGCCGAGGATCGCTGCCCGCAGGACGTAGGGCACGCCCAGGTTCGTGGCCTGGGCGATGACGCCGCCGACGATCGTCCCGGTGAGCATGCCGGCGCCCGTGGCGATCTGGCCCTTCGCAAACGCCGACTCGAGCGTGCCCTCGTATCCGGTGGCCTTGAGGCCGTCCACCAGCCAGGCCTCGGTCGCACCGGAGAAGAAGGTGAAGCCGAGCCCCAAGAGCGCCGAGGAGACCGCCCACCCCCAGAACGGACCGTGGATCCGCCACATCAGCAGATAGAGGAGGGTAGAGGCGAGGAGCGTGGCCGCGCCGAGGAGGTACGAAGACCGCCTGCCCCACGTATCGGCCACGACGCCGGTGGGCACCTCGAAGATCACCTCGCCCACGGTGAAGAAGGCATTCGCCGCGAAGGCCTGCGTGACCGACAGCCCCGCGTCGAGCAGGAAGAGCGTGTTGATCCCCCAGATGAAGGACGACGCGAGGGTGGAGAGCGCGGTGAGTACGACGTACACGCTCAGGATCCGCTGAGGCCTCATGTTGAGCTGCGCCCTCATGGCGGTGCCCGCTCGGAATCGATCAGTAGTCCTTCGACCAGATGAGGCTGGCGGCGCCGGTGTTCGCGTCTCCATAGCTCACCTCGAAGTTCCAGCGGGACGAGATCTGGAACTCCACGCGGGCCTCGTTCGTGTTCTCGCCCACCTCCGCCTTCGCGTTGAAACGGTGCGTGTACCCCACGTAGATCTTGTCCGCCACGTACTTGCCGGCGCGGATCTGCGAGGCGTCGAGCGAGACGGTGTCGACGGGCAGCTTGTCGGCGAGGATGTCCTTGAAGAACAGCCCGGACGCCGCGCCCAGCGCGGCGGAGCCGGCCTCCTGGAAATTGGGGTCGATGCCGCCCGTCCCCGCCTTCAGCTCCGTGTGGCCCGTGGCGAGGAGGAGCGCGATCTGCGCCTCGTCCATCGACGGCTCGCTCGTGAGCTTCACCTCGGGACGCTCGATGGTACCGCCGATCGCCACGTTCACCTTGGCCTGCGGATTGTCGTAGGTCGCCTGGATCTCCAGCACGCCTGTCGTGTAGTCCTCGCCCGTGAAGTGCACGCGGCCGCGCTTGATGTCGAACTTGCGGCTGCTCATCGGCTCGACCCGGCCGCGCAGCGTCTCCACATCGCCCGTCAGCGCGAGCTCCCCTTCCCGGTAGTCCGCGGTGACGTCCGCCTTGAGCTCGATGTCCACGACCGGGTTGTCGCTCTTCACGAAGAACCGGTTCGGGACGAGCAAGTGGACCGACGCATGATAGGTACCGAGGGCGGCTTCCTCCTCGGCGGCCGCCGGCTTCGGCTTCTGTTTCTTCCTGAACGGGCCGACCACGATGTCGTCGCGCCTGTCGAGGGGCTGGATCTTGCGCGGGATGCGATCGGGCAGCTTCACCCGACCCTGCGGGATGGTCAGGACGGCGGTCAGCTCCTTGCCCGAGGCCGTGCCCGTGAGCGTGGCGACGACGTCCACGGTCGCGAGGTCCTGGCCCGCGCGCGAGATGCTGAGCGACTCCGTTCGCAGCTCCGCGCTCAGATCCGCCGGCGCGTTCTTGCGCGAGAGCCCCTTCGCCGTCGCCTTGAAGTCGAGCTTGCCGCCGCCGTGACGGGCGACGAACTGGTCCACCCGGAAGACGTCCTCCGAGAGCGTCGCCTGCAGGCCGATGTCGTGCCAGTCCCCGAACTCGGCGACCGACGCCTTGCCGCCCACCAGCGACACCGTGCCGCGCGGCGCGAGGTGCGCGAGCGGGCCCGAGGCGGCGACCTCGGCGACGAGCTTCCCCGACGCGGAGCGGATGACGCCCGGAGCCACCGCGGGCAGGAAGCCCAGGTCGAGGTCCTTCGACACGAGCCTGACGCGGGCGGGCGCGCGGCCGATGTCGCCGCTCCGCAGAGCCGGCAGCGACGGGTTGGCCTCGGCGTCGAGCGTGCCGTCGAGGGTTCCACCCGTCGTGACAGCGAGGTGGAGATCGCCGTGCACCGATCTCCCCTCCACACGGGCGTTCGCGACGAGATCGCCGAGCGGGTGGCCGCTCACCCGGAGCCGCCGGCCTTCCGCGCTGGCGGTGAGGCGCGGGGCCGTCAGCGTGCCGCCCAACCGCACCTGCGCCTTGATCTCCCCCTCCAGCGGAACGCCCGCCCCCGCGTGGCGCAGGTCGGCGTGCGGGACGTCCACGCGCAGGTCGAGCGGCGCCCGTTCGCGCGCGGGCCCGTCGCCCAACCGTTCCAGCGAGAGCGCGAGCGACGCCGTAAGCTGCACCAGCTCGTCGCCTTCCAGCGACGCCTTTCCCTCGACGGCGGTGGAGCCGTCGCGCGCCGAGAAGGCCAGCTCGGCGGCGAGGCCGCGGTAACCCGCGTACGCTCCCTCGCTCAGGCCGACAGCCACCCTCCCGCGCGGCGCCCGCGCCGTGCCGGAGAGCTCCGCGCGCAACGTCGCCTTGCCGCGCAGATCCTCGGGCACGCCCAGGCGACCGGCGAGCCCAGCGAGATCGAGGCCGGGGACGGCTGCCTTCACGACGAGCGGCGCCTCGGCGAGGCGGCGCCCCGCCGGGCCTGGATCGCGGACGAGCTCGGCAAGATCGAGCGGGACCGCCACCTCCAGGTCGATCGCGCGCGTCCCCCGGTAGTCGAGCGCACCGGTGAGCCTCGCCTCCTCGCCGGCGTCCTCCAGGTGAAGGCGGAGCGCGAGCGCGTCAAGCTCACCGTAGTGTGCGCCGTCGAGGGTGGTCGTGCCCTCGAACGTCGGCGCTCCCACGGTCCCGCCCAGCTGCACCTCCAGAGAGGCCACTCCGTCCACCTCGGCCGGGAGCGACACCTCCGCGAACCGCAGTGCCTCGGCCACGCGGATTCCGCGCAGGGTGACGGCGGCCGTCATGGGAGACGCCCCAGGCGCCCGCGCCAGGAGCACCGGGACATCCGCGCGCGCCTCCAGCTCGCCGCCCGCGGCCCTGCGAGCTCCCAGGGCGACCCGGACCCGCCTTCTCGCACCGTCGTATCCGACGTCGGCGGCGGCCGAGAGCCCATCGAGGCCCATGGCGGCTCCCTGCGCCAGCTCCACGTGCCCCGTGATCTCCGGCGCGGCGAGCGCGCCCTTGGCGGTCACGTCGGCGCCGACGTGGCCGGCCAGCCCGAGCTTCGGCGGGAAGAGCGCCTTCGGGAGGAGCGCCAGGTCGAGCCCCTCCACCTGCGCTCGCGCATCGAGCGCGCGGCGGCGACCCTTGCCCGTGACCCCACCCGAGAGGGCCAGCCGTTGCGTGCCAGCCGCGAGGGCGAGCCGATCGACCGACGGCCCCGCGAGATCGACGCGAGCCGTGCCCTGCAGCTCGAAACGGTCGCCGGGCCATGCGAGCGTGAATCCAGAGAGCGTGAGCACGCGATCGTCCGCCGAAAGACTCCCGCCGGCGGAGAGCGCGAGCGGTTCCTTGCCGAGCTCGGGGACGGCACCGGTGACGCTCACCTCGCCCGATCTCCCTTGCAGCCGAGCCCGCAGTTGCAGGTTGCGCACGTCGAGGCGCGCGGCGACGAGCCGCGCGACCGTCCCGTCGAGCTGGGCGTTCGGCGACGAGAGGGGTCCGGTCAAGGTCCCCGAGAGTGCGAGCGCGCTCGCCGAGACGCCCGGCGTGGCGAGCCTGGGCGAGGTCACTCGCAGCTTCGCCGCCGGAGCGGCTTCCGTGCCCGAGAGGTCCGCCTCCACGCGCAGCGCGCCTGCCAGCGCTGGCAGGGGCTGCGCGAGCAAGCCTTCGAGGTTCTTCCGGAGGTCGGCCAGGTTGGAGGCGTCGAGCGTGGCCTGGCCTGCGAGCGCTCCTCCCCGCCGCCAGCGTCCGCGCCCGCGGACGGCGACGCCGGGGAGCGACGCCTCGAGCCGCGTGACCTCGACCGCCCCGTGGTTGGCCGTGGCGCGCAGCTCGCCAGGCCCGACCTGACCTGCCCGAAGGCGCGAGGGACCGAGCGAGAGCGCGAGCCCACCCTCGAGCGTGGCGAGATCCGTTCCCGCGGCGTGACCGCGCGCGTCGAGGGTGATCGAGGTCGGTGGCGCGCCGCGCAACACCCGAGAGAGATCGAGACCCGCCAGGCGTACGTCGGCGCCCGCCGCAAGGGCGCCCGGAGGGAGCCGGACTGCCGCCGCTGCCCTGGCGGTGCCGCCGCCGCGCCTGGGCGCGAGGTCCAGGGCCGCGGTGGCGTCCCGTCCGTCCGACTCGAGGTAGAGCGTTCCGTCGAGATCGCCGGCGAGCGGCGCCTGCGGCGCGAGCTTCTGGAGCTGAGCGGCGTCCACCGCCAGCGCGATCAGCGCGGCACGGCCGCGACGCGACGCGTAGTCCACGTCACCGACGAGGTCGAGCGCCGTGTCGCCCACCGCGGCGCGGAGCTGCCGGATCCGGACCTCGGTTCCCCGCAATCCGGCCGCGACGTCGAGCGCCAGCGGCGCGCGCTCCGGCGCCACCATGCTACCCCGCAGGGAGAGCTCGACGCGGGCGCGGCCCGGAGCGTAGCCACCGCGCGCGTCCACCTCCAGGCCGTCGACCTGGAGGGCGGTCCGATCGCCTGCGTCGACGTAGCGGACGGAACCGCCGCGGAGCGTGAGGCGGGTGAGGCGGACGGTCCAGTCGAACGAGCTGGGCTTCTTCTCGTCCCTGGACGGGTGGGCGGGCGCGAAAGCGCGCGCGATGGAGAGCCCGCCGTCCTCCTCGCGCTTGAGCACCGCCACGGGCCCGTCCAGCTCCACCCGGACGCCGAGCACCTTCGATCGAAGCCGCCCCAGGTCCACGTAGACGCGCGCGCCGTCCACCCGCAGCACGACGTCCTGATCCGGGTCGATGACGCGGACACCGACGAGCTCGACGCCGCCCTCGGAGAGCAGGTGGAGCCGCTCGAGCTCGATCCGGCCGGCGAGGTTGTCGTTGGCGACCCGGAGCAACCGCGGCAGCAGGAGCCCGCGCCCGAGGTCGGTCGAGACCACCAGGAACGCAAGCGACAGCGCCACGCCCGCCGCGGCGGCGAGGCCGAGCGCGAGGTAACCCAGGGTGGCGAGCGCACGCTTCGTGGTCTTCCCCCCCCCTCATCGCCTAACCCGGCGAAAACTAGAATGCTTCTCCGATCGAGAGGTGAACCGTCACGTAGGGGTACGCGTGCGTCGTCCCGGAGGTTTTGAGGTTTGGGTCGAGCGTCAACACCTCCACGGTCGGTTGGTTCCCGTCAGCCTTGGGGAGGCGCGTCGCGACGTCTACCCGGAGCGGACCGAACACGGTCTTGTACCGGACGCCTGCGCCGACCGCGTACTGCAGGCTGCTCACGTTGAAAGCATCTCGGGCGACGAACCTCACCGCGCCGAAGTCGAGGAACACCGCGCCCGCGAGCTGCCCCACCAGCGGAAAGCGCAGCTCGAACGAGCCGTCCACGAGGCCGTTGCCGCCGATCGGGACGTACTGCAACGCGTCGGTACAGGTCGTGACCGTCTGGCTCTGGTTGGGGCAGGCCAGCAAGGCGGGCGCGAGCTGGCGCGTGGAATAGCCGCGCATGAGGTTGGGGCCGCCGCTCGTGAACCGCGCGACGATGGGGACGTCGCTGCTCCCGGGGAGCGCCTCGAGGAACCCCAACCGTCCGCGCCCGGCCAGCACGAACCCGCCGCCGAGGCTCACGAAGGCACGCGCCTCCGGGAGGATCCGCAGGTACGACGATCCCAATCCCAGGGCGCTGAAGCCCTCCTGGACCGAGATCCCGAAATAGAATCCCCTGGTCGTGTTGATGGGATCGTCCCGGAGGTCGATCCCGATCCGCTGCTCGAAGTACGAGAGCAGGCAGACGCTGGGGTCGTGGCCGGGGCAGGTCGCGAGCGTGAGCTGCGCGGTGTTGGCCGCGTTCGGCTGGGTGACCGCATTGCTCAGCTGGTAGAGCTCGAAGTTCAAGGAAGGGACGAACGTGAACAATCGCCCCAGCCGGAGCGGCAGGCCGATCCGGAACCGCTCCGCGTTGAAGTCGTAGGCCTGCTCGAGACCGTGCTCGAGCTCCCCGTGGAGGTTCAGATCCACGAACCGGGCGAACATGCCGGGCTGCGTGAAGTCCGCCCTGGCGAGGCCCACGAACCCTTGCTTCTGGATCTTGGTATACAGGTTGGGCAGCCACGCGTAGCCCGCCCGCGCGTCCAGGTTGAGCTTGCGGAGACCGCCCAGCCAGTTGCGGTGCGACCACCCTGCCGTGGCGTCCGCCTCCCAGCGCGTGAACTGGAAGGTGAAGCCTGGGCCCGCGCGTAACGTGCGGAAGGGCGCTTCGCGCACCGAGACGACGACGGGGATCGAGCGCTTCTGCTTGTCCGCCGGGCCTTCCGCCACGCGCACGCCGCCGAACACGCCCAGGTCGAAGACGCGCGCCTGGGCCTTGGGGAGCTCGGTCGCGTCGAAGATCGTGCCCGGCTTCACCACCGGCTCGGCCTCGGCGCGGATCCGCGCGCGGGGTATGGCTGCCGCGCCAGCCACGAAGACCCCGCCGAAGCGGTAGCGCTCGCCGGGCTTCACGATGTACGTGATGTGCGCCTGGTTGAGGACGGGATCGACCTCGGCGTGCTCCGTCACCTCCGCCTTGGCCCACCCGGTGGAGGTGAGCGCGGCCAGGACGGCGGCGCGGGCCTCGTCGTAAGCGGCTTCGGTGAAGACGTCGCCGCTCTGGATAGGCAGCCGCCGCAGCTTGGCGCGCGCCTCCGGCGCCTGCTCCAGGCCCAGCACCTCCACCTGCGTCACCCGGACCGGCTCGCCTTCGTCGACGTGCACGCTGATCCGGACGCGGCCGGGCCCGTCCGGGAGGACCTCCGCGGCGTCGACGCGGGCGCGATAGTAACCCCGCGCCTGGTAGTAGCGGAGGATCCGGCGCTTGTCGTTGGCGAAGGCGTCCTGGTCGAACTCCTCCGGGGCGGGCCAGACGAGATATTTCCGGCCCGACTCCTGGGTCGCGAGGTGCTGACGCAGCTCCTTCGACGAGATCGCGTGGGTGCCCTGGATGTCGAACGAGGTGACGTTGGGCCGCTCGGCGTTCTTGCTGGGCGGGATCGGGAACAGGAAGCAGCCCGTGGCGGCGAGCAGCACCGCCAGCAGCAGGGCCCCGCGCCCCGTGCGCGGCGGGAGGGATCGTCGTGGCGGAGTCACGGGCAGGCGGATTATCGCCAATACCATGCCGGAGCGGCGGTGCTTTTGCGCGCTGAAGCAGGGTGCGCCCCGTTTCGGTCCGTCGCTCCGAGTGAAGCGGTCCGGCGACCGTCATCTAATGCGCCAGCAGGAGCTGCAGGTTGTCCTCCTCCCACTGCTTGGCCAGGACGTGGTCGGGATAGGCGCGCTCGCGGTGGCGGAACTCGGCGTTGTGCACCAGGCGGCGGCCGTTCCGCTCGACCGCCGGCACGACCTGGTGGAGCATCTCGTGGAACACCACCGCGGCCACGTACAGCTCGGGCACCTCGCGCCGGTCGAGCGCGGGGTGGATGCGGATGAGCCGAGCGTCCTGCACGTAGACACCGGTCTTGATGGTGCGGCGGCGACGCCCGCCCCGGTTCGGGCCCCAGCCGATGCGCGCCTCGACCCGCCCTTCGAAGTACTCCGCGTTGAGCCGGTCGAAGATGGCCTGGAGGTCGTGGACGCTCCCACGCGCCTCGAGCCGGGCTGGACGCGGCGCCCCGATCCGGGCCCGGTGCTGCCGGACATAGGCGTCGATCTGGCCCCCCGCGTCGCGGCGCCGGGCCGCCATGCCCCGGCCAGGCACGGCGAACGCGGCCAAGGCGTGCACCACGTCGTGGGGCGCGTCGAGGAACATGTGATGGATGCGGTAGTACAGCAGGCCCGACGCGCGCCGGAACGACACCATGGTCGAGCGGTTGTCGTGGACGACGAGCCGCACCTGCTCGCCCACGAGCGAGGAGATGCTGTCGGCGAGCGAGCTCGCGGCGGCGACACGCCGCTCGCGGTTCCACATCCTCGCTCCGAAGAGGTCGAGCTGCCGATCGAGCTGGCGCGTACCCACGACCCGGGCATGCTACGGAAGACCGGCTCCGGCTTTCAAGGGCCCCCACGGGCGAAGCAGCCGGAGCGGTAGCCATCTCGACGTTCACGCCCCCTCGGAGGCGAGAAGGCGCTCGATCCGCGGCGGCTCCATGCGGAGCAGGAGCGTGCGCTCCTGGCTGTAGCTCACCGCCCCCGCCGCCGCGCCCTTCACCTTGCGGACGTACTTGGCGGACGTGGCGACCACCTCCACCTGCGGCTCTCCCCGGGCATCGCTGAAGTGCGCCGCCAGATGGGCCGCGTCGAGGAGCGTCTCTCCGTCCGGCGTTCGGCTCTTCTCGAGCTTCACCACCACGTGCGCGCCGTCGCGGCCGCGCGCGTGCAGCCAGAGGTCGTTGCCGCGAGCGACCGTCACGGTGAGCGCGTCGTTCCCCTCGGCGTTGCGGCCGACGAGCAGCCGCGCACCGGAGAGGGACCGGAAGAGACGGTAGGGCGGGAGCGGCTCGTCGCGCCGCGAGCGCGGGCGCGGCGGCGGGCGCGGTCCGGTCCCGAGACGCCGGGCCTCGCGCTCGAGCCGAGGCAGGTCGTCCAGGCCGGCGCGCGCCACGCCGTCGAGGAGCGCCAGGAGCTCGCCCAGGCGGCCGCGCACCTCCGCAGCGCGCGCGGCCACCCGCGCGCCGCTCTCCGCGATGCGGCGATAGCGCCGGTAGTAGCGCTCCATGTTCTCGCGCGCACCGAGGGAGGGATCGAGCACCACCTTCACATCGCGAGGCCCCTCCTCCGTCCACTCGGTGAGCACCGCCTGTCGCGCGCCACGCGGCACCGCATGCAGGTTCTGCTTCAGCAGATCGGCGCGGCGGCGGTCCTCCTCGGCGACGGGCACGCGCGCGGCTTCCTCCTCGAGCTTCTCGAGCGCCCTCCTGGCCCGGGCGACCCCAGCCCGCACCGGCTCGCGCAGGCGCCGGCGCCCCTCAGTCTCGGCGCGCTCCTGCTCGAGCGCGCGGTAGCGCTCCTCGATGGCGGCCGAGAGCGGAAACCGGCGCTCGGCGCCCCCACCCTGCCCGTCGCGCGCGTGGCCGTCATGGGCGCCGCTCTCCCCGGCCCGCTCGTCGCCCCGCTCCTCGCGCGGCTCCGGCGCCAGGTACGGCTTGCCGCGGGAGAGATCCCGCCGCGAGAGGTTTCGGCCGGCGCTCGCGAGGATGATGCCATCCTGGCCGACGAGGAAGATGTTGCCGTGCCGGCCGGTGAGCTCCGCGACGAGCCGCAGCGCCCCCGCCGCGCGCTCGAACAGGAGCTCCACCACGCGCTCTCCCGGCGTCGCACCGATGCTCGCGAGCCGCGCCCCCTCCAGCTCGTGACGCAGCAACGCCTGGAAGGGATACGGATTGTCCCCTGTCCCGGCCAGCCTCGCCGGGCGCCGTTCGACCACGTGGAGGCGCGTCCGATCCGGCTCGGCGGAGACGAGGAGCGTCGTCGCCCCGGCTCGCCCGAAGAGCTCGAGCGTCAGCGCGCGCTCGGCGTGCACGCGCACCGCGTCCACGCGGGACCGCTCCAGGGGCGCGAGCTCGGCCAACACCGCGGCGATCTCGCGCGCTGCGAGAGACATCCTTCGTGCTCCTGAAATGCGACGGCCGCCCGAAGGCGGCCGCGGCATCGACAGGCTGCTGGACGGCGAGAGCTACACCTTCGCCTTCCGCGTCGTCTTCTTCGCGATCTTCTTCGCAGCCGGTTTCTTCGCAGCGGTCTTCTTC
>JBGQLS010000083.1:0-17031 GCA_041500205.1 Anaeromyxobacteraceae bacterium
CTACAGCCGTCGCAGCCCGAACACGAGCGAGACGAGGAAGGAAAGGAGGGTGAGCGCGAGCGCGAGCAGGAGCGAAGAGAAGAACCCGACGCCGTAGGCGCCCATGATGGTCGCGAGCCAGATGAAGGCGTACAGGAGCCACGGCACGAGCAGGAACCACAGGAAGCGCGCCAGCGTGAGATACGACGCCAGCGACAGGAAGATCGACACCAGCGTGGCGCGACCGAAGGTGTTGTAGGGGTTCCCGGGCGTCACCCAGGCCACCGCGAGCATGAGCACCCCCGCCGATGTCACGAGCCGCACGAGAAACGCGCCGAGGTGCTTGAGCATGGCCTCGAGGATAGCCGGGCCCGTCGTCCGCGGGACGGCTTATGATGAGGTGGTGCCTCACTCCCTCCCGACCGTGCTGCCCATCCCGACCGGGCCGCTCCCTCCCGTCACCGAGGACTTGCTCCGGGCGCTCCCCAAGACCGACCTCCATTGCCACCTCGACGGCTCGCTCCGCATCGGGACCATCCTCGAGCTCGGTGAGCAGCAGAAGGTGAAGTTGCCGGAGGAGACGCCGGAGGGCCTCGCTAAGGCGATGCACCAGGGGCAGATCTGCGCCAACCTCGAGGACTACCTGCGCGCCTTCTCCATCACGCTCTCCGTCCTCCAGACGGAGGAGGCGCTCTACCGCTCCGCCTACGAGCTGGCCTTCGACGCCGCACGGGAGAACGTCCGTTATCTCGAGGTGCGCTACGCGCCGGTGCTCCACACGCGGCGCGGGCTCAAGCCCACCACCATCGTGGACGCGGTCCTGGAGGGGCTCCGGGTCGCGAAGCGTGAAACCGGGATCAAGTCGAACGTCATCATCTGCGGGATCCGCCACATCGATCCGGTGACGTCGCTGCGCCTGGCCGAGCTCGCCGTCGCGTACAAGAACAAGGGCGTCGTCGGATACGACCTCGCCGGGGCCGAGGAGGGCTATCCCTCGAAGGACCACCAGGCCGCGTTCCAGCTCATCCTCGACAACAACGTCAACGTCACCATCCACGCCGGAGAGGCGTTCGGGCCGGAGTCCATCGCCCAGGCGGTGCACTACTGCGGAGCGCACCGCATCGGCCACGGGGTCCGCCTGCGGGAGAACGGCGACCTGCTGAACTACATCAACGACCACCGCGTCCCGCTCGAGATGTGCCCGTCGTCGAACGTCCAGACCCGCTCGGTGGCCGACATGAAGAGCCACCCGCTCAAGTTCTACTTCGACTTCGGCCTGCGCGTGACGGTGAACACCGACAACCGCCTCATCACCGACACCACCTCGACCAACGAGCTCTGGATCGCGCACCGCGAGATGGGCTTCACGCTCGAGGACATCGTCACCGTGATCGTGCAGGGGTTCAAGAGCGCCTTCCTGCCCTTCCGCGAGAAGTCCGACCTCTTGAAGCTCGTGAACTGCGAGATCGCGCAGACGCTGACGCGATTCGCGGCGAAGCCGCGCGCGGTGGAGCAAGGGGAGGCACAGGAGGCCCGGGGATGACGGCCAGGACAAGCCTCCGCTCGCGCATCGGCCCCATCACGGTCGAGGCCACCGATCGCGGTGTGTGCGGTGTCGTCCTTCGCGGCGCCGGTCGCGCGCGCCCAGCCCTGACGCTGGCGGAGAAGAACCACCTCGACGCGGGGCTCGCCGCGCTCCACGCTTACTTCAGGGGCCGTTCGCCGAAGCTCCCCGTGTTCGACCTCGCAGGAAGCGACTTCGATCGCAGGGTCTGGCGCGCCTTGCTCGAGATCGCCTGGGGCGAGACCTGCACGTACGGCGCGCTGGCGGCTCGGCTCGGGGCGCCGGGCGCGGCGCGGGCGGTCGGCGCGGCCAGCGGCCGGAACCCGATCGCGGTCCTCATCCCGTGCCATCGCGTCGTCGCGGCAACGGGGCTCGGCGGCTACTCCGGTGGCGTGGACGTCAAGCGCTGGCTGCTCGCCCACGAAGCAGGACACGCGCCGGCGCTGAGGGCGGTGTGATTCTGAACGAGTGGGCGCGGAGTCCGTAGCGCGGGGGCTCGTCCCCCGCTTCATGGAGCGTGAGCTCGAGCTATCTCCGCTCGGCCGACACGACCATGTTGTCCCCGAGGTTCACGGGGACGGCCAGCCGCCCAGGGACGAGGCGCCGGAGCAGGTTCGCGAGCGGCGCGAACCCCGGGAAGCTCGCCGCCGCCTTCGCCACGAGGTACTCGGCCGAGACGGTATGGGTGTAGGGCCTCCGACCGAGGACGCGGAATCCGGTCTCCTCCAGGAGCGCGGGCAAGGTGAGACGATCGAAGTACACGAGGTGCATGTCCATGAGCCACGGCCACCGCTTTCCGAGCCCCCGCGCCACCAGGCTCCTCGCGTCGAGGGTGGAAACGTGGATGACGCCGCCAGGCCGCAGGAGCTTCGAGCACGCCTCGAGCTCGCGCCGCGGATCCGAGAGGTGCTCGACGACGTCCCACATCGTGATGACGTCGTAGCGCGCGCCGGAGCGCGCCCGTTCCTCGATGGACTCGTTCCGCACAGGGAGCCCGAGCCGTTGCGCGTGCGCCACCGCCCAGCGCGAGAGCTCGATCCCCTCGGCAGCGAAGCCCGCCTCGCGCGCGACGTCCACGAAGTAGCCACAGTAGGCTCCCACGTCGAGGAGACGCCGTCCGCCGGCGGGTCCAAGCAGGCGGACCGCCTTGCGGAAGGTGAGGTAGCGGTTGTCCTTTTCCGTGAGGTAGAGGGGGTCCTCGACAGCCCCGTAGGCTGCGAGCAGGGCGGTCGTGTCGGGTAGCGGCCACTGGAACAGGAGCCCGCAGGACCCGCACGCCCAGATGGGACCGTGCGCGCGGTGACCGAAGCTGGTGCAGCAGTAGGAGGTATGTCCCGTGCGCGTTCCGCCGCGCGCGGGGTACCGGAGTGCCACTTTCGCACTCCCGCAGAGGTAGCAGCTCGAAGGTCGGGCCTGTGCGCCGGCGGGCGAGCCCGCGAGGGCGCGAGCACCAGTTGCGGTCTTCACGGCGGCAGACCTTATATCTTTCGCGCCGGACCGTCGAAAATAACCGTCGCTCTTCCTGTCGACCCGCCTCCGGGCGGCCCCGCATCAAAGCCCCCAAGGAGTCGTCACCCATGGCGAACTGCCTGGCCATGATCCTCGCCGGCGGCGAAGGCCGCCGCCTCGATCCACTCACCCGCGAACGCGCCAAGCCGGCGGTGCCCTTCGGAGGGCGTTACCGCATCATCGACTTCGTCCTCTCGAACTTCGCGAACTCCGGCTTCCTCAAGATCAAGGTGCTCGTCCAGTACAAGTCGGAGTCGCTCAACACGCACGTGCAGCGAGGCTGGCGGCTGACGGCGCTCCTCAACCAGTACGTGGAGATCGTGCCGGCGCAGATGCGCGTCGGCCCGAAGTGGTTCGAGGGCTCGGCTGACGCCATCTACCAGAACCTCAACATCATCACCGACGAGGAGCCCGACTACACGTACGTCTTCGGCGCCGACCACGTCTACCGCATGGACGTCCGGCACATGCTCGACTACCACGTCGAAAGGGACGCCGACCTCACCGTGGCGGCCATTCCCATCCCGATCCACGAGGCCCACGAGTTCGGCATCATCGAGGTGGACAACGCCGGCCGCATGGTGGGCTTCGTCGAGAAGCCCAAGGCGAACGCCAAGACCATCCCGGGCGATCCCACGCGCTGCCTCGCGTCGATGGGCAACTACCTCTTCAAGACCGACGTGCTGGTGCAGGAGATCGTGCGCGACGCGGGTGACCCGAACAGCGCACACGACTTCGGCAAGTCGATCGTGGCGGGCGTCTACGAGCGCAAGCGCGTCTACGTGTACGACTTCGACACCAACCGCGTGCCTGGCCAGACCGAGCGGGAGCGCGGTTACTGGCGCGACGTGGGGAGCCTCGACGCCTACTACAGGGCGAACATGGACCTGGTGGCCGTCGACCCGATCTTCTCGCTCTACAACGAGAGCTGGCCCATCTACACGGTCCAGTACAACTACCCACCGGTCAAGTTCGTCTTCGCGAACGAGAAGGAGGGGCGCTTCGGGCACGCGACCGACTCGCTCGTCTCGGAGGGCTGCATCATCTCCGGCGGCCGCGTGGATCGCTCCATCCTCTCGCCCAAGGTTCGCGTGAACAGCTACGCGAGCGTGGCGGAGTCGATCCTGTTCGAGAACGTGAACATCGGCAGGCACTCTCGCATCCGGAGGGCGATCGTCGACAAGCACGTCGACATCCCGCCGGGAACCTCCATCGGCTACGACCTCGAGGCGGACCGCAAGCGCTTTCATGTCACGGAAAGTGGAATCGTCGTCATCCCCAAGGGGATGAGGCTCGAGCCGGGGTAGCCAGAGGCCCTTGCGATCGAATCGACTCGGGGCGACCGATCTCCTATAAGCCGCGGGCATGACGAGCCTCCTCCTCTCCCTGGCCGGCGCGCTCTCCCTCGCCGTGCACGCCCACCCACTGGCGCGCGCTGTCGATGGCGAGCCGGCGGGTACCCGCGAGAAGATCCCCTCCATCCCGTTCGAGAGCTTCAAGCTGGCCAACGGGCTCAACGTCATCCTCTCCGAAGACCACACGGCGCCCATCGTCGGGGTGGACGTGCACTACGACGTCGGCTCGAAGGACGAGAAGCCTGGCCGCACCGGCTTCGCGCACCTCTTCGAGCACCTCATGTTCCAGGGCTCGGAGCACCTGCCCAAGGGCGAGTCCGACCGTCTCATCGAGAACGTGGGCGGCAGCGCCAACGGGTCGACCGGTCAGGACCAGACCGTCTACTGGGAGCAGGTCCCCTCGAACGCGCTCGAACAGGCGCTCTTCATCGAGTCGGATCGCATGGGGTGGCTGCTCCCCACGCTCGACCAGTCGAAGCTCGACAACCAGCGGGAGGTGGTGAAGAACGAGCGCCGGCAGTCGTTCGAGATGCAGCCCTACGGCACGGCCTTCATCACGCTGCTCGCGAACCTCTGGGACCCGGAGTTTCCCTACCACTGGCTTCCCATCGGGTCGCACGAGGACCTCACCGCGGCGACGCTCGAGGACGTGCGCGAGTTCTTCAGGCGCTGGTACGGCCCGAACAACTGCTCGCTCGCCATCGCGGGCGACTTCGACCCCAAGGAGGCGCGGCGCCTGGTGGAAAAATGGTTCGGTGCCGTCCCGGCCTCGCCGCCGCCCGCGCACCGCGCTCCCGTGCCGAAGCCGCTCACCCAGGAGAGGCGGGTCATCGTCGAGGACAACGTCGAGCTGCCCCGGCTCTACGTGGCCTGGCAGACTCCCAAGACCTTCGCGGACGGCGACGCGGCGCTCGACATGCTCGGCTCGGTGCTCTCCGACGGCAAGAGCGCGCGCCTGGTGAGGCGGCTGGTCATGGACGAGCGCATCGCGCAGGGCGTCTCCGCTGGCCAGTCGTCGCAGGATCTCGCCAGCATGTTCCTGGTGGTGGCGACGCCCAAGCCCGGGCAGAGCGTGGACCGGCTGCTGGCCGAGGTCGACGAGGAGATCGAGAAGCTGAAGAAGGAAGGGCCCAACCAGGGTGAGCTCGAGCGCGCCGTCAACAAGGCGGAGTCGGGGGCGATCTTCAGCCTGGAACCGGTGGGGGGCTTCGGCGGCCGCGCCGCCTCGCTCAACCACTACTACTTCGAGACGGGCGATCCCGGGTACTTCCCCAAGGACATCGGGCGTTATCGCAAAGTGAAGCCAGAAGAGGTACGCGACGTCGCGGCCAGGTGGCTGAAGAAGGATGCCCGCGTGGTGCTGACGGTGATACCGAAGAAGGTCGCGGGGGGTGAGCCGGCGCGGGCACCCGCCAGATCCGCCCGGCCGGGCAAGAAGGAGGTGAGGTGATGCGACGCTCCAGCGTCCTCCTCGCCGTCGCGCTGCTCGCCTGCAGCGGCGTCTCCGCCAAGCGGGCGCCGGTATCGGCGCCACCGGGCGCCTCGCCCGACGGCGCGGCGGTCGTGGAGGCCGAGCGCAGCCATGTGCCGGTCCCCGGACCGGCGCCCGCGCTCGAGGTGCCGCCACAACGGCACTTCCAGCTCGCGAACGGCCTCAAGGTACGGCTCGTCGAGTATCACCGGCTCCCCATCGTCGCGCTCCACCTGGTGGTGGACGCGGGCGCCGTGCACGATCCCGCGGACAGGGCCGGCCTGGCGAGCTTCACGGCCTCGATGTTGACCGAAGGTACGAAGACGCGCAGCGCCACCCGGATCTCCGACGACCTCGGGTTCATCGGCGCCAACCTGTCGGCTGGCGCTGGCTTCGACTCGGCGTCGCTCTCGGGGTCGGTGCTCTCGGCGCATCTCGACGAGCTCCTCCAGATCTTCGCGGACGTGCTCGTGAACCCGACGTTCCCTCGGGGCGACTTCGCGCGCGTGCAGGACCAGCGCCTCGTCTCGCTCATCCAGCAGCGCGACCAGCCGGGCGCCGTGGCGGCGAAGGCGTTCATGAAGCTCTACTGGGGCGATCACCCGTACGGCCACTGGCCGATGGGCACCGAGCAGTCCGTCAAGGCGACCCGCCGCGACGACCTCGCGCGCTACCACGTCGCGCGCTGGAGGCCGGCTACGAGCGAGCTGGTGGTGGTGGGCGACGTCACCGAGGAGGCGCTGAAGGCGAAGCTGGAAAAGGCGCTCGCGGCGTGGAAGGGGGCCGCGCCGCCGGCGAGCGAGCCCATGGTAGCGGCTCCGCCCAAGCTGCGGACGGTGCTCATCCAGAAGCGCGGCCCGGCGCCGCAAGCCTACGTGATGATGGGGATGCCTGGCCTGCAGCGCTCCTCGCCGGACTATGTCGCCGCGGAGGTCGCGTTCCAGGTCCTCGGCGGCGGCACGTCGTCCCGGCTCTTCCGCGAGCTGCGCGAGAAGGAGGGCTACACCTACGGCATCTACGCGCGCGCCGAGGCGCGCAAGCTCGGTGGGACGAGCTTCATCGTGGGCAGCGTCAAGGCCGACGTGACGGGAGCCGCCACCAAGGCCCTGCTCGGGCAGATCGCCGCCCTGCGCGAGAAGCTGGTCCCGCCCGAGGAGCTGGCGGTCGCGCGCAACTCGCTCCTGCTGTCGCTGCCGGCGGACTTCGCCGTGTCGGCGGGCATTGCAGGCAAGCTCGCCGAAGAGGTCGTCTACCGGCTCCCGGACGACTACTGGGACCAGTTCGCGGCGCAGCTCGCCCGCGTCTCCGCCGAGGACGTGCGGCGGGTCGCGCAGAAGTACCTCGACCCTGCCAAGCTGACCACCGTCATGGTGTGCGAGCCGGCGTCGGTGAAGCCCCAGCTCCAGGGGCTTCCGCTGGGGCCGATCCAGGTGCGGTCGGCCGCCGCGCCCCGCGCGCCGGCCAAGGCGAGCGCCACGCGCTGAAACGGTGGTTCAATTGCTCGCGGCGAGGCGAGAGAACTCGGCCGCCAGACTCCCCACGCGCGTCAGGTACTCGGCCAGGCCATGTTCGCCACAGCGTTCGCCTGGCAGCGTCCTGAAGCCATGCCGCGCGAAGGATGCACCGCGCCGACGGCCGCACAGGTGGATGACGGCCGCAAGCTGGCGCCGGCGCTCCGGGGTGGTGCGCGCGCGCCGCTCACCGAGCGTCTCGCGCATGGCCTGGTCCAGCCATGCCGCTGTCATCTCGATGGCGTCGCTCGGGCTCCAGCGTACGTACAGACCGTTGAGCCAGCAGGCGCGCGGAAGCCACGGGCCCTCGCGAGCGACGCGGTGATCTTGGATGCAGAGGTGGCGCGCCTCGGCGAAGGTGCCGTCCGTGATCTGGAGCAGGCCGACCGCGCTCGAGGCGGGCCCATACAGGTCGAGCGGGTTCAAGCTCCAGTGCCAGCGCCAGAACGTGCGGGCCAGGGGATCGCCCGCGCTCTCCGCCTGCACGAGGGCCGCGAGCAGCTCGGGGGAGACGAGATCGGTCGAGTGCTGGCGGAAGAGGAACCCGTATGCCGACCAGGTCGTGGCCGGCGCCTTCGCCGAGGTGGGCACGACCGCGAGGAGCTCCGTCGGCTTGCGGACCACCTGGTAGGCGACGGTCAGGCCGGCGAGGACTGCCAGGGCGAGCAGGGCGCGCGCAACGGGCGGCAGGGCCCGCCAGCTCGCCGGTAGGCGGCGCCACCACCTGTGGCGACGCCGCGCCGACGTCGGCCTGCGTTTCATACCGCCATCCTAGCGCGCCGGGCGCGCCCTCGCGGGAGTGCCATCCAGCCCGGCCCGCGAATGGTGCCGACGTGCATTACGTCCCTACGGTGTCGGACCGCTGATCTACACTGCTTGCCATGGAGACGTCCGCCTCCCGGGGCGCCACATGGCCGAGCTGACGAACGATTTCACCTGGTCGAAGTCCCGGCACGAGAAGTTCCACGAGTGCCTGAGGGCCTATTACTATCAGTACTATGGCAGCTGGGGTGGATGGGAAGCTCCGGCCGGCTCTCCCGTGCGGGAGCTCTATGTCCTGAAGAAGCTGTCATCGCGGTGGCAATGGGCCGGCTCGGTGGTCCACGCCGCGCTGAAGCGGATGCTCGAGCGGGCCCGCCACACGGAGCGGTTCCTGGGCATCGACGAGCTGCTCGCGCGGACCCGCGACCGCGCGCGGAGGGAATGGTCCATCTCGCGCGAGAAGAGCTACTGGCGCGAGCCGTCGCAGATCACGGGGCTCATCGAGCACGAGTACGCGGAGCCGGTGCCCAAGGACGAGTGGAAGCGCATCTGGGACGAGGTGATCGAGGGATCGCTCCGGGCCTTCTACGCGAGCGAGGCCTTCGGCCGCATCCAACGGACGCCGCGAGATAAGTGGCTCGCCGTGGACGAGCTCGACTCCTGGCTCTTCGAGGGGACCAAGGTCTGGGTGGCGGTGGACTTCGCCTTCACGGACGCGGAAGGGATCATCCACGTCCTCGACTGGAAGACCGGGAAGGAACGCGAGGTCGACCACACGCAGGTCGGCATCTACGCGCTGTACGCACAGCAGAAGTGGGGCGCCCCGCCCCAGGGGATCAAAGGCGGCCTCGTCTACCTCTCGAGCGCCACCGGCCACTGGGTCACGGTGAGCGCCGACCCAGGCGCGCTCGAGGGCTGCAAGGCGCAGATGCGGCGGTCCATCGCCGCCATGCGGGAACGGCTCGACGACGCTGCCCGCAACGTGGCCCAGCCGGAACAGTTTCCGCAGCTCTCAGCGCCCGAGAGCTGCCGCCGGTGTCCGTTTCGCAGGCCTTGCGGGCGGATGTGAGCCAGCCCAGCCACGGCCGAGCCGCCCGTGGAGCGTGGCTCAAGCGAGCAGCGTCACACCATGGACGCGCGCGAGGCGCTTGTCGAAGGTGAGGAACTCGGCGCCAATGCTCCTGGCCTTCTCCACGATGAGGTAGTCGGCCAAGCCGGCCTTGCCTTTGCCGTAGCCCTCGAGGGCGGCCTCGACCAGCTCGAGATCTTCCAATGACACACCCCGCGTGCGGACGAGCTGGTGGAGCCGATCATGGATAGTCACGCGGTCCCAGTCGTACGCTGCGCTCAGCACCCATGCAATCTCCGCGAGGACGACGAGCGACACGAAGACGCCATCGCCCTTTGCATGCTCGGCGAACGCGCGCTCGGCCTTCCTGGTCTGGGCCGGATCATCGCCGACGAGCACGCGAACGAGCACGTTCGTGTCAAACGCGACCACGGCGCACCGCCCGACCGATCGCTCGGTCCATCTCGTCGATGGACACCCTTCGCGTGACCGGCGGGCGATCGCGGAAGAGGTCGTCGGGCTCGTACAGCGCGGGTACAAGCACGAGTCGGCCCTGTTCGTCGATCGAACCTTCAACTTTGCAGCCGGCCAGGAGCTTCAGGCGCTCGCGGACTTCCTTTGGAAGCACGAACTGTCCCCGCGTGCTCATCGTCAACGTGAACATGTCCAAGTTGTAAGTCGCCAGGCCTTACTCGTCAACCAGCCACTATGCGGTCGATCCTGCTGGCGGCGAGTCCTTCCAGGCCCAGGCCAGCGTCCACCGCAGGAGCACCACCAGCACGACCGCAACTGCGAGCGGCGGCCGCGCGAAGAAGAGCAGCGTCAGCACGAAGAGGGCGGTCGTGCCCGCCGCGAGAGGCCTCCAGAAGCTGGCTCGCTTGAAGAACACGGCCGCGAGCGCGGAGATCCCGAAGGCGAAGGTCAGCATCCAAAGGACGACCTCGGCCGTGTCGACCCACGCCGGCGCCGGCCGGCGCCCCTCGGCGCGGTCCTTGAGCGCCAGCATCATCTTCCGTTCCATCGCGAAATGGACCGGGTCGAAGAAGAAGGTCGTGAAGAGCCACTTCCCCAGTCCTTGCCCCTGGCCTTCGATGCCGGCGCGGCCGCGCACGAGAAGGCGGGTCGCGCGGTCGCCGCGTGGCTCGAGGACGAGGGACCAGGTGCCAGCCGGAGGGATGTCGCCCGTGGGACCGGGCCGGTCGAAGCCGTGCGCGAGGAGGACGATGGAACGGCCGTGCTCGACCGCGGCGTACGTGGCGTAGCCCATGCCGCCCGCCTTGCTCCTGGGGTACATCCAGAACTTCTCGCCGGGCTTTGGATCCGGGAGGCCGAGCACGTGGTCCGCGTCGGGCATCTCGCAGCCGATCAGGTTCTCGAGCCAGCGGTACGAGTAGAAGCCGCCCCGATCCTGGCCGATCTGGGCGATCCAGGGCCAGACCCTCTGCGCCGGTGCGGCGATCGTGACCGCGCGCGTCTCGATGGTAGCCGCGTTCGGCCAGAGCCCGTCGCCGGGGAGCTGTTCCTGCGCCTCATCGGCCGTGGCTCCCCAGTGCTGGTACCACGGCCGGATGAGGACGAAGTACTGGACTGCCAGGGCGGCGAGCGCGGCACCCAGCATGGCGACAAGCCTCATGGACACTCCTCGCCGATAACTCCACGACAGAGGAGGGGCCACGTCAAGCGTCCCGGACGTGACATCAAGCGGAGCGAGGCGACCCTACTTGTGCCCGTTCGTGCTCTTCTTGCCGGACTCGCCTTCGCCCTGGACCAGCCCGATGCGAGCGAGCTTCTCGTAGAGCGTGGACCTATGCAGGCCGGCCAGGTCGGCGGCCTTCGCCACCGATCCGCCCGCCTCCTCGAGCAGTTCCTGGAAGTAGCGCTTCTCCCAGCTGTCGCGGGCACGGCGGTAGCCGCTCTCGCCGGGATCGCCTTCGTGGCCGGGCCTGGTGTCGGGGGGAAGATCGACGACCCCGATCGAGTCCCCGCGCGCCAGGAGGAGCGCGCGCTCGAGGGCGTGCTCGAGCTCGCGGACGTTGCCGGGCCAGCTGCGGTCGAGGATGGCGCGCATCGCCTCCTGGTCGGGCACCAGAGGGGGTCGCCCCAGGCGGAGTGCATGCTTCTTCACGAGGTGCTCTACGAGGAGCGGGATGTCCTCCCTGCGCTCCCGGAGGGGCGGCAGCCGCAGCGGAACAACGCGGATGCGGTAATAGAGGTCTTCGCGGAACTTGCCCTGCTCCACGTTCTTCGCGAGGTCCTCGTTGGTGGCGCAGACGATGCGCACGTTTGCCTTCCTGGCGCGGCGGCTGCCCACCGGGATGTACTCGCCGTCCTGCAGCACGCGCAGTAGCTTCGCCTGCAGCGTCGCAGGGAGGAGCCCGATCTCGTCGAGGAAGAGAGTGCCCCGATCGGCCTCGGCGAAGAAGCCGGCGCGTGTCGCGTCCGCGCCGGTGAAGGCGCCCTTCTCGTGCCCGAACAGCTCGGCCTCGGCGAGGCTCTCCGGGATGGCGCTCATGTTGAGCGCGATATAGGCGCCGGTGCGCTTCGACATCCCGTGCACCGCCCGGGCGACCATGTCCTTGCCCGTGCCGCTCTCGCCCTCGATGAGGATGGGGACGTCGGTGGGGGCGACGCGCTCCAGGATCGAGACCACCTCGAGCATCGCGCTCGACCGTCCCACGATGCCCTGGATGGAGAAGGCGCCTCCGAGCGCGCTCCGGAGCTGCTCGTTCTCGCGCCGGAGCTTCATGTGCTCTACCGCGCGGCCGACCAGGATCTCCAGCTCGTCGGGGTCGAACGGCTTCTTCAGATACTCGAAGGCGCCCGCCTTCATGGCCTCGACCGCGGTCTCGACGGTCGCGAAGGCGGTTACGATGATCACGGGGAGCGCGGGGACCTTGTCGTGGAAGCGCCGGAGCCCCTCCAGGCCGTCGATCCCAGGCATGCGCAGGTCGGTGATGACGCAGTCGAAAGGCGCCCGATCGAGGGCCGGCAGCGCCTCCGCCACCGACGCGAAGTCGTACACGTCGTAGGTTCGCGACAGGGCGCGCTTGACCATCTGGCGAGCCGAGTCGAGATCGTCGATGACCATCACTTGCGGTTTCATGCCGTCGCCTCCATCTGGCCGGCTCGCGCGCGGGGTAGCTTGACCCGGAAGATCGCGCCCGCGCCGGGCTGGCTCTCGGCCGAGACCGTCCCGCCGTGGGTCTCGGCGGCCTGCCGGACGATGGCGAGGCCGAGGCCGGTGCCGTTCGCCTTCGTCGTGAAGAAAGGCTCGAAGACGTGCTTCAGCGTCTCCGGATCGATGCCGGGGCCCGAGTCCTGGAACTCGACCAGCACGTTCTCCCCTTCTCGCCGGAGGCGGACGTCGAGACGGCCGCCGCCCGGCTGCATGGCCTGGACGGCGTTCACGCACAGGTTGAGGAATGCCTGCCGCAGGAGCTCAGCGTCGACGTTCACTTCAGGCAATCCGGGCTCCACCTGGACGGCGGCTTCGACCCGCGCCTGTGCCGCCGCCGGCCCCACCACCTCCACCGCCTCGCGGACGACCGGCTCGAGCGGCTGGAGATGGACGTTGCTGGTACGCGATCGCGCGAAGACGAGGAAGCGCTCGAGCAGCGCCGCGGCGCGCTGCGTCTCGCGCTTCACCGCCTCCAGGTCCGGCCGGTTGGGGTGCTCGACTGGCAGCTCCCGCAGCGCCACCGCCGCATAGCCGCGGATGACGTTGAGGGAGTTACCGAGCTCGTGGGCGAAGCCCGCGGCGATTCCGCCCAGGGTGGCGAGCCGGTCGGCGCGCAGCACCTCCCGCGTCTTCTCCTCGACCCGGTGCTCGAGCGAGTCGATGAGGCGGAGGTTCTCGTCCCGCCGCTCCTTGAGCCGGGAGGACATCTGGTTGAACGCGACCACCAGATCCGCCAGCTCCTGGTCGCTCGGGACAGGGAGCTGGAGGCCCCTCTCGTCCCTGCCGAGCGCCTCGGCCGCGTCGACCATCCGCTTCACTGACCGCGCGATCCCGGCGAAGACGAGCGACGTCAGGATCTGGCCCAGGACGATCCAGAAGCCCGCCACCGCGGCGGCGCTCCAGGCCAGGCGCCGCGCGCTTCCCACGACCTCCTCGTGCTTGAAGTCGACCCGCACCGCGCCGACGAGGGTCCCGTCGCGCAGCACAGGCGCTCCCGCGACCATGCCCTCCCGCCCCAGGAGGCGTGTGAGCGCCTGCACCGGCCCTTCGGCCGGAGCGAACTCGGTGGGAACGCCGGGGGTGCAAGGCTGGCGGCTCGGAGAGCTGCAGGCCACGACCTGCCCGGAGCCGTCGACCACCCAGGCGCGGTCGAGGGGCGCTGACGCGATGAGCCTGACCAGGACGTCCTGGAGCGCCTCTTTACCGCCGGGCAAGACGCCCTCGCCGCCGATCCAGCGCGCCGCGGACGACGCGGCCGAGGTCGCCATTGCGGCGCCCTCGCGATAGAGGAGCTCCTGGCCGCGCTGGAGCTCGCGCCAGAGCGCGACGGCTGTGACGCCGCTCGTCGCGAAGACCGTGACGCCCGCCATGAGCAGGAAGAGCTTGAGCCGGAGGGTCATGGGTGAGCCCTTGCCAGAGCCAGAGCGCGCTGGGCCCGATGGACGGACACCTTCGTCGACGCGAGCGGGTCGAGTAGCATGGGTGGTGCATGCGCCGGCGCTTTCTCAAGCTCGCGCTCGCCGCCGTCGCCGTCCTCGCCGTGGGCGGGGCGTACGGCGCCGCGCGCCTCCGGCGTTACGTCGACGAGGACCCCGGCCTGTGCGCGCAGTGCCACCGGGCGAGCCCCGAGTTCGCCTTGTGGAACAAGGGGAGCCACCGCGGGGTGGCTTGCCAGCGTTGCCACCACACGACTGCCGAGGAGGGGTTGGCCATGCTGCGGGGCTTCCTGGCCGGAGCGAACCCCGCCCGACCCAAGCCGCACGCCAGGGTGGAGGTGGGCGCCTGCGCCGCCTGTCACCTCTCGCACGACCCGCAGTGGCCGCAGATCGAAGGGTCGCGTGGTCACCAGCTCCACGCCGTGGAGAAGAAGATCGACTGCGTGAAGTGCCACGCCGCCGGCGTGCACGGCTTCAAGCCCGCGGTGGCGAGCTGCAAGGCTTGCCACGGGGAGCACGCGGTCAAGTCCGGCGGCATGCAGCAACTTCACTGCTTCGCCTGCCACGACTTTCTCTCTCGCGACCCCGGGCTGCGCCCCACGCGCCGGGATTGCCTGCGCTGCCACAGGGCAGAGGGGGTCGCCGCGGCCCGCTTCGCCGAGGGCGCTCCCATGCAGTTCGAGTGCGGTCGCTGCCACAAGCCCCACGCCAGGGTGAGGACCGACGAACTCGTGTCGTGCGGAGCCTGTCACCACCAGATGGCGCGGGCTGGTCTCCACGCGCGCGGCGCGCACGCGGACTGCCAGGCGTGCCACGCCGCGCACCTGTGGCGTGCCGCGGAGAAGGACTGCTCGCGCTGCCACGCACGCGCCGCCGGGCACGCGAAGCGCCGCGCCTGTTCCGGCTGCCACTCCTTCGTGGGCGCGGGCCGCCCCGAGCCACCGCGCTGAGGAGGCGGCAAGGCAGGGCGTCTTGGACCCGCGGTGGACATGGATCCGGAGCGGCACGCGCCTAGTCGTCCTCCCTGAACGTCCGCTCGTACTCCGCGGCGTGCTCCTCTTTCATGTGCTCGAGCGTCGTCTGGCCGGTGAGCCAGGTCCAGTTCATGGGAAAGATGCTGGGCTTGAGGTGCACGTTGTAGAAGTGGATAACGAACAGGAAGATGGCCGCCAGCGTCGCTTCCTCGCCGTGGATGATCTGCGCGGTGGTGAGGACGAAGGTCGGAAGGAAGCGCGAGAAGAACACCGGGAACCAGAAGACGAACCCGGAGCCCACCATCATGATGATGCCCCAGAACACGGCCCAGTAGTCGAACTTCTCGAGGTAGTTGAAGCGCTCGAAGCGGGGCCGGTCCTTCGAAAGGCCCAGCAGGAAGAGGATGTTGTCCCGGACGTCGAACGCGTCCTTCAGGGTGGGCACCATCGAGAGCGGGAGCACCTTCTTCCGGGCGAGCAGCCCCAGGTACAGGAGGTGGTAGAGGCCCGAGGTGATGATGAGCACCGCGCCCAGGCGGTGGGCGATGCCGGCGCCGTGCGCGCCGCCGAAGAGCGCGAGCAAGCTGCGAGAGGACTCCAGTCGCCGCGCGAAGTCGACCGCTCCGACGCCGGCGCCGCGCAGCGGCCAGCCGGTGACGGCAAGCAGGATGACGCCCGAGAGCATGAGCCAGTGCTGGACGCGCTGGTGGATGTCGAAGCGCACCACCGTCCTCGCGAGGAGCCGCGGGTCCGCGTGCCCCTTCTTCGCGAAGCGCCGGCGGACCTCGTAGATGGAGTCGACGAAGACATGGAGCGCAAAGAAGAGAAGCGTCAGCGTCGTGAGCCACGAGAACATCACGTGCACGACGTGGGCGAGCGCGCTCGTCTCCTGCAGCGGCTTGTGGTTGAAGATGGCCGCGAAGCGGGCGGTCGCGCCGTGGTGGCACTGACCGCAGGTCCTGGCCCGGTTGTCCGTGTCCTGCCGGCGCTCGCCGAATGCCACCGCGCCGGTGGCGGTCGCCTTGCCGGAGAGCGTGGAATGGCCGCCGGGGAGGATCGCCTTGCGCGTCTCGTCCTTGCCGAGGTCGGGCCGCACGGACCAGGCGTGGCAGTCCGTGCAGAGCGGGGCGCGCTGGCTGCCCATGGCGACGAGCCGCCCGTGGATCGAGTCGCGGTAGGTGTTCGTCACCTGCTCGTTCAGGCTGGCCGCCTCGGACAGCCTTGGATCACCGTGGCAACCCTCGCAGGCCTTGGCGAGCTTCGCCCAGTAGCCACGAAACTCCGCCGAGCCGCGCCGTGGCGCCGGCATCACCTCGTGCGGCGTGCCGTGGCAGTTCGCGCAAGACGGTCCAGCGACAGCCTGCTCCCGGGAAAGCCACTTGCCGTGCGAGGACGCCCGGTACGAATCGACCGAGTCGCCGTGGCAGCCGCCGCAGGCGAGATACGCTCGAGGCGAGCTCGTGCGCGGCTCGCCCGCAGCCGTCTTGCCGGCGGCGAGGCGGGCCAGGAGTGATGCCTCGGCTGGATCACCCGGCGGCGCGATCTCGTGAGGACCGGGCGCCGTGTACGCCGTGTGGCAGTTCACGCAATCCAGGTCCTTGTGGACGGAGGCGCCGAACTGGGCGACGCGGACGCCCGATTCGCCCGGCTTCGAGGCCTCGTGGCACTGCAGGCAGTCCTGATTGCCGGCTGCCGGTGCGACCGCAGGCTCGGCGGCCTCGGCCTGGTTCCAGGCCGCCAGGGCGGCGACGAGGAGGATGGCTCGCATGTGCGTCTTGGCCCCCATTCGTGGGTGAAGAGCCGGAGGCGCCAGGAATAGGCCAGCAGGCTCCTGGAAGTGGGTCATCTCACCGAAAATGGCGAGATAATCCCTCTTCAGGCCGGACGGTCTGCATCTCCCCGGCCAGGCGTGTCTTCACGGCCTGGAGCGGTGGGGCTCGCTAGTTGTCGGGCTTTTCAGACGTCATTGACGGAGTCGCCCGACATCTCACCCGACAGTGTGGGTAACTTGCTACCCGCAAACATGGGGGAAATAGCGCACGTGGGGGAAGCGGGCGAGCCAGCCCCCGGCCTATGAGTGGTGCGCCACCTGTCGGAGGATATCCAGTTCCTCGAGCGCCTTGCCCGCGCCGATGACCACCGCGCTCAGCGGGTCTTCCGCGAGGAACACGGGCAGGCCTGTCTCCTCGCGCAGCAGCGTGTCGAGGTTCTTGAGGAGCGCAC
>JBGQLS010000084.1:0-16781 GCA_041500205.1 Anaeromyxobacteraceae bacterium
CAGAGCGATCATGTTTTTCGACAGGTCTTGAACCCGGGGGCGCAGGCCGCCCCCGCCCCGCCGGGCAAAGCCCGTCGGGGCCCCACCCCGGCCTCGCCGCGAACCTCAGCCATTTTTCGACAGGTCTTGAATCCCTGGCGGCGGGCATTTCTGCCTTGCAGGAAGCGCGCGGCGTCCCGGGCCTTGTGCCCTGCTCGTATCCCGGCTTCCGTGGCTACCACCACGGCGTGGACCCGATCTCCGTCGTCAGTAGTCGAGGTCGATCCGCCCGCGGGCGCCGGCCACGCGCAAGGTGAAGTGGCGCTGCTCCAGCGGCGGGAGCCAGCGCGCGAAGCGCACGCGGTAGACGACGTCGAAGTCGCCGATGCCCGGGTACAGCGCGCGCAAGGTCGAGTCCGGCTTGAGCTGGGAGATCCCCGCGGGCAGCCTCTCGCCCTCCCCTGGCACGACCAGCGCCACGCGCCAGATGCTCCGGATCGCGTCGAGGTCGTTGTCGAGCCGATCAGGGGTGAAGAGCGACACCACGAAGTCGTCGTACTGCGCGAACTCGTCGTTCTCGGCGGCGAGGAGGCGATCGCGCTCCACCTCCGTCATGGCCGCCCAGATGGCCAGGCGCGAGACGCGCGCCTGGCGCACGTCCGAGGCCTGGTACACGGCGCGGATGAAGGCGTTCGTCCCCAGCCCGTCGTAGAGCTTGCCGGCGCGGGTGGCGCGGTCGCGCACAGCCGCCCACTCGCCCTCCTCGGTGGTGGGATGCGGCTGCGGTTCCACGAACGGGAGCTCCGCGCACCCGAGGGCTGTGGCGAGCACGATACCGAGGGCGAGGCGCGTCATGGCAAGAAGTCCTTCCGCGAGAAGAGCGCGTCGAGCGGAACCCCGGCCGCCTCGATCGACTCCCGTCCGCCCTCGTCGCGATCCACGAGCGCGAAGCACGCGACGACCTGCAGAGCCTCGGAGCGGCAGCGCTCGATGGCCTTGAGGGCGCTTCCGCCAGTGGTGACCACGTCCTCCAGAACCGCAACCCGGCTGCCGTCCGGGATGGTCTTGCGGCCCTCGATCCACTGCCCCGTGCCGTGCCCCTTCGGCTCCTTCCGCACCACGAATGCGTCTATCGGCTCGCGCTCCAGGAAGCTGGTGAGCGCGATGGCCGAGGCGAGCGGGTCGGCGCCCAGCGTGAGCCCGCCCACGGCGCGCACGAGGGGGCGGATCCTGCGGACGCGGTCGAACAGGCAGCGGCCCACGAGCACGTGCCCTTCGGCGGTGAGCGCGGCCCGCTTGCAGTCGATGTAGAAGTCGCTCTCCCTTCCCGAGGCGAGCACGACCTTGCGACGCTCGAACGAGAGCTGGCGCAAGAGCTCGAGGAGCCGCGCGCGATCCTCGGGGATGCTCATTCCTGCGTCTCCATGAACGGCAGCAGGGCCACGACATAACGGGCCTGGTCCACGATCACCCTCCGGCCCTCCGCCGGAAGATCCTTCCAGGCTTCGACTGCCGTGGCGAGATCCTGGTTGAGCGCGGAGAGGCGAATGGCCAGGTCCTGAACCAGCTCTTCGGGGGTGACTTCCACGTACTCCTGTTCCTCCCGTTTCCCCTCGGCCAGCGATCCCGGAGGCGCTTCCGGATCGGGGGGCACGGTGGCGGTATCCGGAACTGTCTGGGGCTCGGCTTCGGCTGCGGTCGGGGTGGACCCCTGAACGTGCTCGTCGGCGAGGACCCCCTGGCCGCGCTCGTCGCGATCATTGGCGCTGTCGCGAGACTGCGACGGCTCCGCCGGAAACCCCTGATCGCGCTCGTCGCGATGGACTCCTGGCCGCGTCTCGTCGCGGTCAGGAGCAGGGGCGCGAGACCGCGATGGCTCCGCCAGCGCGGTCGAAGACAGGTCGCGAGACCGCGACGGCTCTGCCGGTGCGGTCGAAGAGGCCGGGCTCGGGCTCTGGCTCGGGAGCTCGGGGATGTCCTCCCCCTCTCCCTGCAAGGGAGAGGGTTGGGGTGAGGGTGGTGGCTGTTGCGTCGCCACCGCCGTCAAGAAATCGTAGAAGCGCTCGCGGAGCTCGGCCGCGACCGGCGCGCTCACCAGCGCTTCATCGACCAGCTCCTCGGCCCACGAGGCGACGCCGCTCGCGCGGAGCCGCGCGCGGAGCGCCTCCAGCTCGTCACCGGTCAGCGGCTGGTGCAGGAGGGCCTCGCTCAGGGCGAGTCCCCAGGCGTCCTCGTCGCCGAGCTCGTGGTGGAAGCGCGCCAGCACGCGCTCGCGCGCGAGCATCCGCACCGCGGCCAGCCGGCGAAAGCCCGAGATCACCTGCTACTGCGGACCGTCGCTCCCGGCGCCCGGCCACGGGCGCAGCTCCACGGGGGCGAGCTGGCCCAGGCGCCCGAACGACGTGGCGAGCTGTGAGACGTCGCCGTCCGGGCGGAGGCGGAACGTCTCGTCCACCGCGATATCGTCCACCGCAACGAACCGCACCGCCCCCGTCGCGTGGGCGGGAGGCGTGCCGCGTTGCTCGCTCTCGGCTGCCACGCTGGGAGTCCCGCGCGGTTACTTCCGCCGCACGATGACCTTGCGCTTCACAGCCCCCATCGCCACCGGTACGGGCGGCGCGGGCGGCTTCAGGGCGGCAGCCGACTTCTCGGCGAGACTCTCCTTCGACTCGTCCTCGGAGAGCTCGGAGGGCTCCGGGCGCGGCTGGAGGGTCGGGCGCGACGGCGTGCGGAGCGCCGGACGCGACGACGTGCGCGCCAGCGCGGGCCGATCGGCCTCGCCCACGTCCACGTCGCCCATGTCGATCCGGCCCCGGAACGTGGCGCCGTCCACGATGATCACCCGGGGCGACGAGATGTCGCCCACCATGCGCCCTTCCTTCGTGATCTCGACGCTCTCGGTCGCGGTGACGTTGCCGACCACGGCGCCCGAGATGATGCAGTTCTTGACCTGCACCTCGGCCTTCACCACGCCGGTCGGCTCGACCACGAGCGTCTTCGTGAGCGTCAGCGTCCCCTCGACGCGGCCGCGGACGGTGAGGTCCTCGTCGCCGTTGAGGTTGCCGTTGATGAGGATCGACTCACCGATGATGGTGCTGCCTTCGGAGATGGCCACGGGTCACTTTCCCTTGATGTCCATGTCGACGCTGCCCTTGAAGACGGCGCCGTCGGCGATGAGGATGCGCGGCGAGCGGATGTCGCCGACCACCTTGCAGTTCGCCTTGAGCTCCACCTTCTCGCTCGCGACGATGTTGCCCGTCACATGGCCGGAGACCTCGACGTTGGCGGTGTCGATGTCGGCCTCGATGACACCCGAGCTCTCGACGAAGAGGCTCTCCTTCAAGGCGATCTTCCCCTTCACCGTTCCCAGGATGACGAGGTCCTCGCCGCCCGAGATCTCGCCGTCGATGACGATGGACGTGCCGATCATGGTGTGAGCGCCCGCGCGGGGGGCAGGCGCTTTCTCGATACCTGTTGCCATGTTGGAGCGATCCTCCGGAAGGTGGCGCGGGCGCGTCCTCGCGCTGCGGGACGCGAGAATAGATGGGCCCCGCCTGAGGCGTCAACGTCCAAGCGCCCGACTCCGACTCACCTTCAATGTTTTCGTGTCCGCAAGCCTCGGGTGGAGGCGAGTCGGAGGGATGTCCGGTCGAGCTGCGCTCTACCTCGGCTGGGGCGCGTGCGCCACTCCCCCCGACCCCCCGGCGCGGGTTCCGACAAGCACGAAGAGTGAGTCACGACGCGCGGGTAGTCAACCAGGCGACCGTGTCGGCGATGGGGCGGTCGCGGCCGCGCTCGTTGAAGATCTCGTGCCGCATGCCGTCGTACCGTTCGAACTTCTTGTCCTTCGAGCTAACGGCCTCGTAGAAGGCGCGCCCCGCCTCGCCGTCGGCGATGGGATCGGCGCCGCCCACCAGGACGAGCACTGGATACGCGAACGCCTTCGCGCCGCGCAGGATCTCCTGCTGCGCGCGCTGCGACTCGGTGAACCAGCGCGGCGTGGTGGTCTTCCCGTACAGTGGGTCCGCCGCGGTCCAGCGCTGCATCTCCTCGTCGCTGGTCAGGTCCTCGTAACGCAGCTCGGTCGAGAGCGGCAGCCAGGGGATCACTGTCCCCACCAGGCGGGCGCCGAGGATCTTGAGGCGGGGCGGCTCGAACTTGAGCCGGAAGTAAGGCGAGGACAGGACGAACCCGGCGACGCCGCGCTCCGGCGCCAGCGCCCAGGTGGCGGCGATGAGCCCGCCCTGGCTGTGGGCCACCACCAGCACCTTCTTGCCGCCGGCGCCGGCGCGCACGTGCGCCATGAAGGCGGCCATGTCGTCGAGATAGTCACCGAAGGTGTCGATGTGCCAGCGCCGTCCGTCCGACTGGCCGTGGCCGCGGAAGTCGAGCAGCGCCACCTGGAATCCGGCGCGGACGAGGGCCGCCGTGAGGGCGGGATACCGGCCTGAGTGATCGCCGCCTCCAGGTATGACGGCCACGGTGGCGCGCGGAGAGGACGGCGTGTAGCGCTGCCAGTACAGGCGGAGATTGTCCTTGGAGTGGATGAAGCCTTCCTCGCGCTTCGCCTCGCTGGTTGCAGGGTAGGCCGGAACCGGCATGCGCTTCCTTGATGTCGTCCTCGTGGAGGATGAGGCGGGAGAGGAGTGGCGTCGGATATAGCAGCGCTGGGCGAGGGCGGCGAGACCCTAGTGCTGCCCCTACTTTCGGGCCGAGCCGGAGGGCGCCTCTTTGAGGCGCGAGCCCGCCGGCCGCGCCTCGTGGCGGTGGAGATCGCGCAGCTTCCGCTCGATCGCGGCGCGGCTCGCCGAGGTGACGTCTGGATCGGCATTACCCGGCCCGGACGCGTCGAGCGCCCGCCGGTAAGCGGCGGCGGCGTCGCCGGGGCGCTGCGCGGCGCGGTAACTGTCCCCCAGGTGCTCCAGGACGGTCGGTTCCGGGCCAACCACGGCGTCGGCGCGCTCGAGCGCTTTCACGGCGCGTTCGAGGTCGCCCTTCTTGAAGAACACCCAGCCCAGGGAGTCGAGGTAGTAGCCGTTCTCGGGTTCGAGCGCGAGGGCGCGCTCGAGCAGCGCCTGGGCCTCGTCGAGCCGCTCACCGCGCTCCGCGTACGTGTATCCCAGGTAGTTCAACGCTTCCGCGTGGTCGGCCTTCACCGCCAGCACCGCCTGCATCTGCGCCAGGGCGGCATCGCGCTGGCCGGCGCGGTCGTATGCCTGCCCCAGCGCGAAGAGGAGCGCCGGGTCGGCGGGGTGCTCCTCGAGGCCGCGCCGCGCGGCGCGAACCGCCTCGGCCGGGCGGCCGGCGCGGACGAGGGCGTAGGCGAGGCTCACCCGGGCGCTGGAGTAGAGCTCGCCGCTCGCGGGCTCCACGTCCGCGAAGGCGTTCGCCGCCTCTCCCCACCGGCGCAGCTGCTCCAGCGCCACGCCGCGCAGGTAGAGCAGCCGGGCGTCGTCACCGCCGTCCGAGGCGGCGGCGAGAGCATCGGCAGGCTGCTTCGCGTCGAGCCACGCCGCGGCCACGTTGACCCTGGCACCAGTCTCGTCCGCCGCGCCGCCAAGGAGCTGGCCGAGGAGGGCGCGCGCCTTCGCCAGATCCCCACCGCGCAGCGCGAGGCGTCCGGCAGCGAGAAGCGCCTCGGCGTCGTCGGGATCCGCCGCCAGCGCCCGTTCCCATGCCGCCCGTGCCTCGGCGAATCGCTCCCTGCTCTCCTCCATCTTGGCCAGGAGCTTCCAGCCTTCCGGCTCCGCGGGGGCCAGCTCGACGGAGCGCTGGAGCTGCTTCGCGGCGGCTTCGGCGCTCTTCGCGTCGAGGAGCTTTGCGGCCACCTCTCGCAGCGCGGCCGCGGCCTCGACGTGGTCGAAGCCCGCGAGCTGTTCGCAGGCGGCGACCGCGCCTGCCACGTCACCGGCGTCCAGTCGGACCCGCGTCAGCGCGTGCCAGGGCTCGGGGTCGAACTCGCCGTCCTCGTCCTCGTCGTGGTTCGCCCGCGCCAGGGTCGCCTCGACGCGGGTGGCCATCTCCAGCTCATCGAGCGCGCCTTGCGTGCGACCCGCCAGCGCGAGCACCTTGCCAAGGACGAGGTGGGCGTCGGCGGCGGCCGCCGTGCCCTCCTCGGCGAGGTGGACGGCCCGGCGCGCCTCCCTCTCGGCGTTCTCGGCGCGGCCGGCGCGCGCGAGCGCCTCGGCATAGGCGACGCGAAGCTGCGGGCTGTCCGGATCGTGCACGAGGGCCATCCGGAGCGCCTCGACCGCGCCCGCGTGATCCCCTGCCGCGTCGGCGAGCCTCGCCGCCAGGTACCGCTCGATGGCCGCTCCCGACGCTCGCCGCTCGACGACGACACCGGGCGCCATCGCGGCCGCCGCACCGGCCGTCGGTCCAGCGGTAGCGCAAGCGGCGGCGAGGACGGCGATGGACGAGACGAGGAGAGGAGGGCGGGGCAAGAGTAGCCTCGAGCAGGCCACCGAGATCCTAGCCGTGAGCAGGCTACCCTTCAATGGAGGCAGCCGACCACTGGGGGAGTGCAGGTGGGTGAGGGGCCAGAACATTACCCCCCTCGCCCCCACCGGGGGAGAGGGCCGGGGTGAGGGGGTAGCTCGTTCAGGAACGCGCCCGGGAGGCGCCCGCGAGCGCCAGGACGTCGCTCGCTGCCTTGACGAGCGCGCCCTCCGTGAGCGGCCGCGCCACGACCGCGCTGCAGCCCGCCTCGGTGAGGCCGCTCGCCCAGTCCGCTCGCCCGACAGCCACCACCGGGACCTCCCCCAGCTCGCGATCGGCCCGGAGCCCCGACAGGACCTCTCCCCCGTCGGCGGACCCGGCCGAGAGCACGACCAGGTCTGGCTGGAAACGCGCCGCCGCCGCACCCGCGGCGAAACCGTCGGAGGCCTGCTCCACGGCATAGCCCGCCTGGGCGAGCTGCCGCGCGAGCCCTTCGCGCATGGGGCCATGCTCCCCGAGCACCAGCGCCTTGGGCCGCGCGGGCGCCGCTCCGGCGAGCTCCTCCGGGAGCGGCATCCCCTGGCGGACCATGAAGACCGCCAGCTCCTCGCGCGCGATTCGCCTGTGGCCGCCAGGCGTGCGATGAGCCTTGAGGCGGCGCGCCTTGATCCAGTTCACCACCGTCGGAAGAGACACCCCGAGTAACTGGGCCGCTTCGTGGGTGGTGTAGAAGCCGCGCATCGGAGTCTTCTCAAGACCTGTAAATGGCTTTGGCTTCTTAGCCAGGGTGGGCCCCCGACGGCTCTGCCAGCGGGGCGGGGCAGCGCGAGCCCCGGGTACCTTTGGCTTCTTAGCCAGGGTGGGGCCCCGACGGCTCTGCCGGCGGGGCGGGGCGGCGCGAGCCCCGGGTACTCAGTCTACACGCAGCGGGACCGTTCGTGCGCTCTTCCGCGGACGGCGGTTCCCGCCCAGCCGCGCCCCTGCCAGCGTGCTAAGAAACTGGGATGGCCTCTCCCGACTTCCTCGTCGCCGCGGCACAGATGACCTCCACCGCCGACCGCGCGCGCAACCTCGACGCGGCGATCCGCCTCGTCCAGGGAGCGGCGGAGCGAGGGGCCAAGCTCGTCGGCCTGCCGGAGAACTTCTCCTTCATGGGCCGCGACGAAGAGCGCATCGCGGGGGCGGAGACCTTGGAGGGGCCGACCATCGCGGCGCTCCGCGAGGTAGCGCGCCGCCGCGGCGTGTTCGTCCTCGCCGGCTCCATCGCGGAGAAGGTGGACGAGCCAGGCAAGACGGCCAACACGAGCGTGCTCGTCGCGGACGACGGAAGCATCGCCGGTCACTACCGCAAGATCCATCTCTTCGACGTGGCCATCCCCGACGGCGCGCGCTATGCCGAGTCGGAGACGGTGGCCCCCGGAAGCCGGGCGGTGGTGTTGCCGACCGCGCTCGGGCGCGTCGGCCTCAGCGTCTGCTACGACCTGCGCTTCCCCGAGCTCTATCGCCGGCTCGCCGACGAGCAAGCCGACATCCTCTGCATCCCCGCGGCCTTCACGCTCTACACCGGCAAGGACCACTGGGAGGTGCTGATACGTGCGCGAGCCATCGAGAACCTCGCCTACGCGCTCGCGCCCGCGCAGGTTGGCCGCCACTCCGCGAACCGCGTCACGTTCGGCAACGCCATGATCGTCGACCCGTGGGGCGTGGTGCTGGCGCGCTGCCCCGACGGAGAGGGCGTGTGCGTCGCGCCGGTGAGCCGCGCGCGGCTCACGCAAGTCCGCAGCGAGCTGCCGTCGCTCGAACACAGGAGGCTGCGGTAGCGCAGCGAAGGGTCTCCCGCCGGGGTGAGGGGCTGGCGCCCGATGATCGGCCCCCTCACCCTACCCTCTCCCCCGGTGGGGGAGAGGGGATAGGTACGGTATCAAAGGCGTTTCTTACTGATCGCTGCTCTGGAGGTCCGAGTCGGAACGGTTCCGTAGCGCGGGGGCTTGTCCCCCGCCCCGGATCAAAACACGAACAGGAGCCCACCCGATAACGCCACCTTGCGGTCGTCGGAGAGGTTCCAGCTGCTCGAGGAGCCGAAGTCCTTGATGTAGCTCTTGGTGAACTCGACGAAGAGGTAGGTCTGGTTGATGCCGGTGTCGCGGTCCATGTCGCGGCCCAGCGTGGGATCGAGGGAGTTGAGGAGGAGCGCCAGGCCTCCCGAGAACGAATAGCCGTTGGTGGCGCCGCGGCCGGACTTGCCACCCGCGCTCGCGAAGTCTCCCGAGCCGTTGGTCACCCACCAGTTGTAGCGCTCGAGCGAGACGCGCCCGTAGGGGGCGAGAGGGAGCCAGCGGTAGCGGAGCGCCAGCACGTCGAAGCGATAGGTGAGCGAGAGGCGGGTCGGGACGATCTTGATGGACGTGTCGTCGGCCGAGGCGGCACCGGCGAGCGTCTGGCCCTTGCCGGTCCGCTGCGTGTAACCGACCCCGATACCGAGGTCGAGGGAGCCGTAACCGACGAAGAGCGAATACGCGAAGTCCGCCCGGAACATCACGCCGCGCCCCGAGCCGAAGATGGTGGAGAACGGCCCGCTCCCGCCGAACTCGCTGTCGATGTTCGGTCGGTAGCTCCCCACGGACATCTCGAACGCGCCCCACCGCGGCGAGGCGTACTTCGATTCTTGAGCGGCGGCCGGGACCGCGGCGGCGAGCATCGCCAGGACGGCAAGGACCCTGCTCACGGCAGCCTCCTGCGCCTACGGAGCGCGAGCGGGACGAGCGCGAGGAGCGCCACCAAGCCGCCCGCCCCGAGCGCGCAGCCACCCTGATCGCGGCCACCGTCCTGCCGGTACAGGCGCCAGAAGTCGTTGATGGCCTCCGGGGTGCCCGAGACGAGGTTCGAGCGGCCGCTCTCGTTCCCGCCCTGCGTCACCGCTGTGACCTCGACGTCGTACTCCGTACCGTTCGTGAGGTGCTCGATACGCGTGCTGGTCGTGCCCTGGCCACCGACATCGGCGCACTTCTTGCCAATGGGCGTCGTCTGAGGGTGCACGTCACAGTAGACCCGGAAGCTGGCCGCCGCTCCGGTGCCGCCGTCGACGCTTCCGCTCCCCTGCGACCAGCTCACGTTGAGCGCACCATCGCCCGGCGTCGGTGTGTTCGCGACGGGCGCAGGCGGTGCCGCCAGATCCAGCAAGATGCTGCCCGTGATGATCGTGTTCGTGGAGGTGTCGATGACGCAGACGAAGAGCGTCGTGGCGGTGGTGGGGCAGTTCGCGCCGAACACGCTGCTGATGCGGGTGGCGACAGTCTGCGTGTCGGCGAAGTTGGTGGTGGTGACGCCGGAAGTCATGGTCACCGTTGTCGCCGTGACCGTGGTGCCGTTCGAGCTCGTTTGCGGACAAGCGGTCTGGTCCGAGGCCAGCAGGGTGAACGGACCGGCCCCACCCGAATTGAACGTCCAGCTGACCTGAAGGTTGTCCTGCTTCTGGTTCAGGCACTCTGCCACGCTGATGACCTTGTCCTGGTCAGTGTTCTCGGTGACGGTGACGGTGCCGTTTCCCGCGGTCGCCTGCGCGGCGACGAGCGACGGCGCAAGAAGTAGGGCCGCAAGGGCGGCGAGGCGCGGTGCCATGGCGCGCCCATCCTGCAACGGGAGGGCCACCCGGGCAAGCGGACAAACGGCGGCCCCATCTCGGTTTTCCGACGGGGTGGACGAACGGTTTGCCGCCGCTGGAGACTTTTTGTCCAAAGCCGCCGTGGGGGCGCCAGGCTCCCTGCCAAATTGTCAGCGGGCTGGGAGGTACTTCTCGGCGAGCAGCCTCGTGATCCCGAGCGCCGTCGTGGCCGCGCCCCTGTGCAGGTTATCGCCGGTGACGAAGAGATCGAGACCGTTCTCCTGCGAGTCGTCCTCGCGGATGCGGCCGACCAGGACAGCGTCGTCATGCACCGAGAGCATGGGCATCGGGTAGATGCCCTCCGCCGGCGCGTCAAGCACCTTCACGCCAGGCGCCTTCCGGAGCAGCTCCCGGGCCTCGGCGGCGGAGAGCTTGCGACGCAAGCGCACGTTCACCGCCTGCGAATGCCCGTAGAAGATGGGCACCCGGACCGCGGTCGCGGTGAGGCGCAAGGAGGAGCCGAGGAGGCGCCGCGTCTCGGCGACGATCGCGCGCTCCTCCTCGCTGGCGCCGGCCGGATCGAACGGGCCGATCTGCGGCACCACGTTGAACGCGATCCGGTGCGGGAGCGCCGTCGGCTGCGGCGGCTCCTGGAAGGCGAGCATGGCGCGCATCTCGGCCTCGAGCTCTTCGATGCCCTTCTGCCCACCGCCCGAGACCGACTCGAGGGTCGTCACCGAGGCGCGCTCGACGCCGGCCGCCCGGTGCAGCGGCGCGAGCACGAGCGCGAGCAGCGTCGCCGCCGGCCCCGGGGTGGCGACGATCCCGCGCTTCCCGAACGCAGCCAGTGCCTCCGGGTTCACCTCGGGCAGGACCAGCGGCACGCCGGGGTCGGCGCGGAAGGCGGGCGAGAGGTCCACGACCGCACAGCCACCGGCTCGCGCCTTCTCGGCCCATGCGCGGGAGACGCCGGCGCCCGCGGCGAAGAAGACGAGGTCGCGGCCCTGGAAGGCGCCTTCGGTGAGGGCCTCCACGCGCCGCGCCTCGCCCCGGAACTCGACGTCGCTGCCCGCGCTCCGCTCGCTCGCGATGAACCGCACGGGGCCGAGCGGCAGGTCCAGGTCCTCGAGCGCCTGGACCATGGCCTTGCCCACGGCGCCAGTGGCGCCGATGACCGCCAGGTTCAGGGGCCGCGCTGGCGTCACTTGGCCTGGATGTACCCTTCGGCGGTGAGCAGCTCGGCCGTGAGGACCGCGCCGCCGGCTGCGCCGCGGACCGTGTTGTGCGAGAGGCACACGAACCGGTAGTCGAAGATCGCGTCGGGGCGTAGCCGGCCGATGGTGATGCCCATGCCGTTGCCGGCATCGCGGTCGAGGCGTGTCTGCGGGCGCGCGTCCTCCTCGAAGTAGGTGAGGAAGGGCTTGGGCGCGCTGGGCAGCCCGAGCTTCTGCGGCTTGCCCTCGAAGGAGCGCCACAGCTCGAGCACCTCCTCCTTGGCCGGCTTCCGCTCGAAGGTGGCGAAGACGGCGGCGAGGTGGCCGTCGGTGGCGGGGACGCGGATGCACTGGGCGGTGAAGACCGGCTCGGTCGCGTTCACGATCTTGCCGTCCCTCATCTGGCCCCAGATCTTGAGCGGCTCCTTCTCGCTCTTCTCCTCCTCGCCCTTGATGAACGGGATCACGTTGTCGAGCATCTCGGGCCAGCTCTCGAACGTCTTGCCGGCGCCGGAGATGGCCTGGTAGGTGGCCACAGCGACCTTCTTCGGCCCGAACTTCATGAGGGGGTGGAGTGCCGGGACGTAGCTCTGGATCGAGCAGTTCGGCTTCACGGCGATGAAGCCGCGCTTCGTGCCGAGCCGGCGGCGCTGCGCCTCGACGATGGCGACGTGCTCCGGGTTCACCTCGGGGACCATCATGGGGACGTCGGGGGTCGCGCGGTGGGCGCTGTTGTTCGAGACGACCGGCGTCTCGGCGCGCGCGTAATCCTCCTCGAGCTTGGCCGTCTCTTCCTTCGACATGTCCACGGCGCAGAAGACGAAGTCCACCTCGGCGGAGATGCGCTTCACGTCGGACGCGTTGCCGACGGTGAGGCCGGCCATCGCGGCGGGGATGGGCGTCTTGAGCGCCCAGCGTCCGGCGACGGCGTCGGCGTAGCGCTTGCCGGCCGAGCTCTGGCTGGCGCCGAGGAGCGCCACCTCGTACCAGGGGTGGTTCTCGAGCAACGACAGGAACCTCTGGCCGACCATGCCAGTGGCCCCGAGGACTCCGACCTTCAGCTTCTTCGACATTCTTCCTCCGTGACGTGCCCCTGCGGGCAAGACGCGAAGGATACCACCGCCTACCGGCGCTCGTCACGGCCCAGCAGATCGCGCAGCGCCGGCTCGAGCTCGGGATAGCGGAAGCGGTACCCGAGGTCGGTCGCTTTCTTCGGGAGCACGCGCTGCCCCGTCGCGATCGCGGACGAGAGCTCGCCGAACAGGAGCCTCAGCGCGAGCTCCGGGACGGGGAGCGCGCTCGGGCGCCGCAGCACGCGTCCGATGGCCCGCGCCAGGTCGCGGTTCGTCACGGGATTCGGCGCCGTGGCATTGAGCGGTCCCGAGACGGTCGGGGTCTCGAGCGCCCACAGGATCAAGCCCAGCTCGTCGGCGAGGTGTATCCAGGACTGCCAGAACTCGCCCCTGCCGATGGGGCCGCCCGCGAAGAAGCGGAACGGCAGGAGCATCCGCGGCAGCGCGCCCCCGTGACGAGTGAGCACCAGGCCGGTGCGGACGGTGACGACCCGGGCGCGCGACGCCGCGCCGAGGGCGGCCGCCTCCCATTCCTTGCAGACTCTCGCCAGGAAGTCGCCGCCCGGGTGCGCCGCCTCGTCGAGCGGCTCGTCGCCGCGGGGGCCGTAGTAGCCGACGGCGCTCCCCGAGACGAGGACGCTCGGTCCGCTCCCTGCCACCACCTCCGCCACGCGCCGCGTGGACTCGACGCGGCTGTCGTGGATGCGACGCTTGCGCTCGCTCGTCCAGCGCCCCGCCGCGACCGGCTCGCCGGCCAGGTGCACGCAGGCGTCGCACGCCGCCAGCGCCTCCTGCCAGTCCCCGACGGCCGCGGGATCGCCCTGCACCGAGCGTGCGCCCGCGGGCAGTCCCCTGGGAGACGCGAAGCGCGAGAGCGCCGTGACGCGGTGCCCGGCCGCGACGAGCGCGCCGCAAACGGCACTTCCGATGAGGCCCGTCGCGCCGGTGACGAAGACGTGCATGGTCCATGGGTAACGCTGGCGGCGCCGCCGCGCGCTCTTCCGGAAACGTGCGCCTCCCAGGGGACAATCCGAGCCTCGGCTTCGCCGGCGGGGGACGAGCCCCCGCGCTACGGAATGTAGAGAGACCTATTCGAGAATTCGGCTTGCCGCCTCCGCTCCCGGGACGTCCCGCATGAACCACACGAGGAGCACGAGGGCCGCGGCCAGGCCCGTGTAGGCGAGTCCCCAGCGCAGGAGCTGTCCGGGCGTGAGCGGCGTCGCGTGGGCCGCCTTCTCCTGCCTCTCGAGGGTGCGGAGGAAGACGCCCTCGTCCGGCAGGCCCGTGCTGGGCCCCACCACGGCGCGCAGATACAGCCAGTGTGGCGCGGCGAAGCGGGCCGGCTCGGGCAAGAGCCGCAGCGCCCGGACGCCGTGGCGCAGCTGCGCCTCGCCCAAAAGCTCCATGGCTCCCAGCGCCGCCACCAGCCAGATGAGCGAGAAGCCAAGCGTCGTCGCGAGGGCGACCGCCCCGGCCAGCCCCAGCGCGGAGAGCGCGAGGCCCAGCCCTGACGAGTACGAGTACGCGAAGGCCTGCATGACCCGCCCGCCGTCGAGCGGCGAGATGGGGAGCATGTTGAACAGGTTGATGAGCGCCCACCAGGCCGCGATGGTCGCCCACATCGGATCGCGGGTCCACCACCACAGGGCGGCGGGCGCGAGCGCCAGGAGCGAGCCCCAGAGCGGCCCGTTCAACGCCACGTACGCCTGCTGTCGCCGCGACGTGAAGGCGTCCTCGGTCACGGCCAGCGCGCCGAGGAACGGGACGAAGTACATGCCGCGTACCTTCATGCCCGTGCGGCGCATGGCGTGGACGTGGCCGTACTCGTGGACGAAGAGCTGGACCATGATGGCGAGCGCGAACTTCCAGGAGAAGAGGAGCGAGTAGGTGGCGGCGGAGGCGACGGCCCAGCCCACGTTGGCGGTCTTCACCGCCTTGAGCGTCCCCGCGCCCAGCTTCCCGAGCGAGCCGACGACCTTGGAGCCGAGCTTGGCGAAGACGCCCCACAGCCCGATGCGCGAACCGCGCGCCCGCGGCGCCGTGCCGCGGGAGGTGACCTCGACGACCGCCTGCGCCGCCGGCCGCGGCGGCGCCTGCAGCGACTCGGGGAAGACGTGCCAGGCTGGAACCCGCTGGACGATGACGGCGAGGAGGAGAGGCGCCTCGCGCAGCTCGAGCACCTCCACCCGGCGGCCGTCGGCGCCCTGGACCGGCCGGCAGGGAAGTCCGTGCGCCCCGTAGGCAAAGGCGAAGCTACGGCCGAGCGCGTCGGCGAAGATCGCGTAGCGCTGCGCCGCGCCGTCCGAGCGCTGCGCGAGGCCGAAGCCGAGGCGTACCCCGCTCCAGGGCGCGTCGACCAGCGCCGGGCCGCCGAGCACGCGCAGCCCGCGTTCGTCGGCCACGACCCGGAGCGCCCTCGCATGGAGCCCGGCGACCGCGACGGCAGCGGCGACCGAGCCGAACAGGAGTCCGACTAGGACCGGTATGCCGACGAGCAAGCCCACGACCGCGCCGGCAGCGCCGCCCAGGATGAGCGGGCCACCCAGGCGGCGCATGGGAGGGCGAAAGGTGGCAGGTTCCATAAAGGGCCGAGTATCTCCTCGAAGCGCGCGTGGGTCCCGTGAACGAGCCCGCGCCCGAGCCCGAGCCCGGCATGGCTGGTGGGATCCTTAGCAGAATGGCCGCGGGTATTTCACCCCGGCTTCGTCGCCCCCGCCCCGAGGCCGTGCGGAAACTTGATCTCGGCCTCGCTCGCCCGGACATAGTGGGGCTCGAGCGCGAAGAGCTTGGCGGCGTCGTACTTCGCGCCGTCGAGCTCGGCCGCGCACAGGCGCGCCACCGCCAGCGCGGGAGGCCGCTCCACTTCCGTCGTGAGGACGGGGAAGGCGGCGAGCGCTTCGCGGTAGGCACCGAGACCGTCGCCGAAGGCCATCGGGCGGAGCCGCGCAGCCTCGAAGGCCGCCGCGCGCGCGGCGAGGAGCGCGGGCGCCAGCGCCGCCTCGGGCGCCGCCTCCTCCACGCGAGCGCCCCGGCGCCGGTAGAACCCCGCGTAGATCTCCCCCTTCTTCGCGTCGAGGAGCGGGACGAGCACGGCGTCCTCGCCCGCGACCGGCGCCGCCGCCAGGGCCATGGCGGCGAGGCTCGAGGCGCCGGCGATGGGCCGCCGGTTCGCGTAGGCGAGCCCCTTCCACGTGGCGAGCCCGATGCGCAGGCCCGTGAACGACCCCGGGCCCAGGCCGATGGCGTAACCCTCCACGTCCGCGAGCTTCGCGCCGACCGCGACGAGGAGATCGGAGAGCGCCCCGGGAAGCCGGCCTCCGTGCCCTCCGGTCGGCCCCTGCGGACCAGGCTTCGCGGCAGCACGCTCGGTGCGCTCGCCGACGAGGCGCACCTCGCCGCGCTCGATCTCGCAGAGCGCGCAGGAGAGGGTCAGGGTGGAGGTGTCGAGAGCCGCGATGAGCATGGGTGCCGAGAACTGCTTCCGCCCGATGCTTACCCCATCAGCCTCACGATGTCGTTCTTGAACACCACGATCATGAGCATGACGAGCAGGATGATGCCGACCAGGTTCGCGGTCTCGCGCGCGCGGACGGACAGCGGCCGGCGCGTCACGGTCTCGACGAGGCAGGCTGCGAGGTGGCCTCCGTCGAGCACGGGGATGGGCAGGAGGTTCATGAGCCCGAGGTTCACGCTGATGAGCGCCATCTTGAAGAGGAAGCTCTCCCAGCCCTCCTCCGCAGCCTGCGCGGCGATGGAGAAGAGCATGATGGGCCCGCCCACCGTCTTGAACGAGATGTCGCCCTTCATGATCTTGGCGATCCCGATGACCGTGAGCCGCACCACCTCGGAGAGGTTTGCGACGGCGTTGCGCCCAGCGTCGACAGGACCGACGTGCAGCGCCACGCGCTCGGCCAGGAGCGCCACCGGCTCGACCAGCGTGCGCTGATCGGGGAAGAACCCGAGCACGAGACGCTTGAGGCGCTCGCGGGTGAGGTCGTCCACCTCGACTTGCTCCGCGGGGACGAGCGTGACCTGACGCCCGTCGGCGAGGGCGAGCTTCACCGGCTCGGACGGCTTGAACTCGCTCGAGCGCGCGTTGATGTCCCGGAACGAGCGCACCACCTTGTCGTTCACGGCCGCGAGGGCGTCACCGCGGCGCAGGCCCGCAAGGTCGGCGGGGCTGCCCTTCGCGACCGCCGCGATGAAGGTCGAGATACCCGGATCGGCGAGCGCGAAGGTCGGCTTGCCTCCGGCGCAGGTGGGCACCGCCTCGAGCTTGAGCGCCCCGTAGCTCGAGAGGGCCGCCCCGGGAATGGACACCGGCTGCTCGCGAAGCACCTCGAGGTCCACGGGCACGCAGCGGGCCCCTTCCGTCGCGCGCTTCAACTCGGCCGCGTTCGCGACCTTCTTCCCCGACACGGCCACCACCAGGTCGAAGGGCTGGAGCGACCCCGCCGCACCAGGCGCCACCGGCGC
>JBGQLS010000085.1:0-16761 GCA_041500205.1 Anaeromyxobacteraceae bacterium
ACCGCAGGCCAAAGAGGCAATCCATGGCAGCAAAGAAGAAGCCCAGCATCACCAGCAAGCGCACCACGAAGAGCAAGACCGCAGCCCACACAGCAGGACCGAGGAAGAAGACGAAAAAGGCGCCCCCGACCACGAACCTCTAACAGGCGGAGGTAGCCTCCCCGGATGCCCCGCCCCCGGAAGCTGCAGGGCAACATCTACCGCCGCACCGGCGCCCCAACCTTGTGGCTCTGGTACTGGGACCGGGATGGAAAGCGCCACTGCCGCCCCAGCTCCTCAGCTGACGAGGCGGCAGCGCGCGCTGAACTCCTCCAGCTACTTGGGCGCATCTCCCGGGGCGAAGAGGCGGTCCCATCCAATGGCGAGCTCACGGTGGCCGCCTGGTCTCGCCGCTGGATCGAACTCCGGCGGGAGGCAGGGAAGAACGAGGCGGACAACGAGGCCGCCCACCTCGAGCACCACATCACCCCCCTACTCGGCCGGGTGCGGCTCAAGGACCTCTCAGCATCCCAGGTGCTCGACTTCGTGCGGGCGCTCCCGATGCGCGTGGTCGCGACCGGGCGAGGCGAGCGGCTCTCCTCGACCACCGTGCACCGGATCGCGAGCACCCTGCGGCTCTGCATGCGCGAGGCGGCGAAGCGGGGGTTGATCAAGGTCTCACCTGTGCAGCTCGACGCCAGCGACCTCCCGGAGAGGGGCTCGCCGAATGTGGGGGAAGGCTTCTCCGAGGCCGAGGTGCTGCAACTCATCACCGACACACGGATCCCCGAAGACCGCCGCGTGCTCTACGTCCTCGAGTTCCTGACCGGGATGCGCACAGGAGAAGCGGCGGCCCGGCGCTGGCGGGACTGGGACCGCTCCAAGGAGCCGCTCGGCGCCCTCAAGGTCGAGACCAGCTGGTCGACGAAGAGGCAGGTCGAGAAGAGCACCAAGACCCGGGTGCGTCGCGTCATCCCGGTACACCCGACGCTCGCGGCGACTCTCGAGGCCTGGCAGGCTACAGGGTGGGAGCGTTTCCAGGGTCATCCCCCTGGCCCTGACGACCTGATGGTCCCAGCCAAGGACGGCACACCGCGAGGGAACAGCGCCAGTTGGGCCGCCTTTCAGGAGGACCTGGTCGCGGTCGGTCTCGCCCCGCAGCGCCACTATGAGACGCGCTCGACGTTCTTGAGCCTCGGAGAGGAGGCCGGCGCTGACCTGGCGTCGCTCAGGCTCTTGACCCACCCGTCGCCTCGCGTGGCCGCTGACCTGTACCGCCGGATCCGCGTCCTATGGCCGAAGCTGTGCGGTGCGGTTCAAGCCATTCGCGTAGAGCTACTGTAGCGTGTTCTCCGCGCTACCTTCAGAGGCCCACACGTCGACGAGGCTGTGCCGCAACGATTCCCAGCGACAGCCGCCGCTCTGCACGGGCTAGCGAACCGTTCAAATGGACGTGCCGCACCGTGAACGCGCACCTTTCTCCACCCAACCCGAAGCAACGCCGCCTGACGCGCCGGCGCCGCTCCCCGCACGAGGCTTTTGCGCCAGCGAAGAAGCCATGGCGCACCGAGACGAGCGACGCATGCTTGGACGGTTGAACCGATCCCTTTACGGTCCGTGTGCTAGGCTGCACACCGTCGTTACGGTGTAGGAGATGAGCCTATCCAGCTCCCGCGTGACACACGGTGAACGAAGGGCAAGGGTGCGTATGCGCGGAGCCGCTGTCTCGGTCACCGTATCTGCTGCGCTCTCCAACCAGAAGCTCCTCACCGTGCACCAGATCGCATGGGCTTTGCACTGCGCCCCAGCTGCAGTGGAGCGGCTCGCCCAGTCCGGCGCCTTTCCTGGCGCGGTGAGAATCCATGGCGTCTGGCGGATCCCGGCCCGCGACGTCGCGCGGCACAAGGTCCGCAGGCCTGGAGGTCCACTCCCGAACGCCACTGTGACGAACGCCGCTTCCCGTTTCTGGTGCACGACACTTGGCGGCGAACTCTGCGCCGGGCACTGCGTCATGAGGCAGCAGAAGAGCGAAGAGGAGCTCTTGCGCGACACCGACAGCAGGGGACTGGGCCTGTCGTTCCCGCCATGCCGAACAGATCGATGTGAGCAGGGGCGGAGCATCCGGGAGATCGTCGGGGATCAACCGACCGTCACAAGGCGCCATGGTCGCCCGGGATGGACGGTGACACCATGAGCCTATTGACAGTGCGTGTGGACTCGTCCGGCCTGGTGCCCTGGTACAGGCAGGGAACAGCTGCGGTTGTCCGTGCCGCGAGGATGGCAGGTAGCGACGCCCTCCGAGCGATGCGAACGGAAGCGTCGACGCAGGTCCGGGAACGCAAGAACCTGAAACTGCGAGACGTGAACAAGGCGATGACGATGGACTTCTCGAGGGCCGACAGTCTCGCGTGGCGCCTGACCTGCTCAGCTTCCGCGATGCCGCTCGTCGAGTTCGGAGCGCGCCAGACCAAGGCCGGCGTCTCCGTCGAAGTCACCCCAGGGAAGCGCACCGTGATCCGTGGCGCGTTCATCGCCGAGATGAAGAGCGGGCATCGCGGGGTGTTCTACCGCGTCGGCAAGAAGCGGCTGCCGATCGACGAGATGTTCTCGAGCCGCATCAGCGACGCGTTCACTGACGCGTTGCCGGCCATAGCGGAGCGCGGACTGGCCGCGTTTAGGTCCACGTTCGATCGCGTGCGAGACATGAAGGGATGAGCGATGGCACGCCGCTGTCCCAACCCCTCCCCCCACCCCACCCCCATACGGGGTAGGTTCTTCCACCGCCGGTGCGGCCCACGGGTGCGCGGAGTCCCGAAATCGGCCTAGTTACTGAGGAATTTATGTGGTGTCGATCAGTGGTCACGGACGGGGGTAAGTGAGGCCGTGGCCTGGCTCTCGCTCCGCGCCTACGCCAAGCACCGCGGCTGCAGCCTCTCCGCGGTGCAGAAGGCGCTCGCCAGCGGGCGGCTCAAGACGAGCACCGCCCTGGACGGCAAGGGGCAGCGCAAGATCACTGACGCGGCGCTCGCGGATGCCGAGTGGACCGCCACAACCCACGCCGATCGGGTCCCTTTGGCGGTCCAGCTGCGCCGGGCAGCGGCCGAGGCGCCGGCGACCACCCCAGCCCCGCCCCCAGAGGGGGAAGAGTCGGAGAGTGGCGTACCTGAGCGGGCGGTGTCGGTGGCCCGGCGAGAAGCGGCGGAAGCGGCCCTCGCCGAGCTGAAGCTGGCGAAGCTGGAGGGCGAGGTCATCCCGGCGCAGGACGTCGAGAGCCGGCTCGCGGACCTGTTCACGCACTGCAAGACGCGACTTCTGGGGGTTCCCACCCGCGTGCGGCAGGAAGACCCCACCCTCACGGCCGGCCAGGTGGCCACGATCGAGGCGGTCATCCGGGAAGCGCTCGCGGACCTGGCCGCCGAGGGGAACCCCGCAGCAGCGGAGACGGCCGCGTGAGCTACGCGGACCTGGACGCCGTGATCCGGCGCTCGATGCGCGCGTGGCGACCTCCTCCACGCCTGACGTTGAGCGAATGGGCTGACGAGTACTTCGTCCTGAGCTCGGAGAGCGCCGCAGAGCCTGGCCGGTGGAAGACCCTGCCCTACCAGAAGGGCCTACTCGACGCGATCACCGATCCGCTCGTGAGCGAGGTCTCCGTGATGAAGTCGGCCCGGGTCGGGTTCACGCTCTGCATGAGCGCGGCGATCGGGTACTTCATGCATCAGGACCCGAGCTCAATCCTCGTCGTTCAACCGACAGTAGACGACGCCAAGAACTACTCGAAGGAGACGATCGCGCCGATGCTGCGGGACGTCCCGGTCTTGGCTGGGATCGTCTTTCGGGATCTCGAGGAGAAGGGGCCGAAGGATTCCTCGATGACGCTCACCCACAAGGCGTTCCCGGGTGGCGTTCTCTCTCTCGTCGGAGCGAACAGCGGGACGGGGTTCCGGCGCGTGAGCCGACGAGTGATCGCGCTCGACGAGGTCGACGCCTACCCTCAGTCCGCAGGCTCTGAGGGCGATCCGGTCCGACTGGCGACGATGAGGTCGCAGGCCTTCTGGAATCGGAAGAGGATTGCAGGGAGCACACCCCTCGTCGCCGGATCATCGCGGATCGCCGACCTCTTCGCCGCCGGGGATCAGCGCCGCTACTTCGTTCCGTGTCCGCAGTGCGGCCACATGGCGCCGTTCGTCTTCCGTGGTGACGGCGGACATGTGATGAAGTGGCCGGAGGGCGAGCCTGATGGTGCGTTCTTCGCCTGCCAGGCCAATGGCTGCATCATCGAGCACCGCGAGAAACGCGACATGGTGGCCGAGGGCGAATGGCGCGCTGCCGCACCCTTCACCGGCCACGCCTCGTTCCACATATGGTCCGCCTACTCGTATTCACCCAACGCAACATGGTCGCACATCGCTCGAGAGTTCGTTGCGTCCAAGGGCGACAGCCAGGCCTTGCGGACCTTCGTGAACACCTGGCTCGGCGAGACCTGGCAGGAACGAGGAGAGGCCCCCGACTGGCAGCGCCTGTATCAGCGGCGAGAACCCTACGACCCCGCGATCGTCCCCGACGAGGCGCTCATCCTCACGGCCGGGGTGGACGTGCAGAGGGACCGCCTCGTCTTCGACGTGGTGGCGTGGGGCGCCGAGCGGCAGAGTTGGGGCATCGACGCGGGGGAGTTCTACGGGGACCCGGCACAGGAAGAGGTCTGGACCAATATTGACGAGCTCTTGTGCCGGAAGTGGCCGAAAGCGAAAGGCGGCGACCTCGGGATCCACATGCTCGCGGTGGACTCCGGGGATCAGACGCAAACCGTCTACTCCTGGGCGAGACGCTACCCGCTCTCCCGTGTGATCGCGTGCAAGGGATCCGCGACAGCCCGAGCTCTCATCGACACGCCCTCGAAGGTGGACGTCACGGTGAGTGGGAGGCGGCTCGCGCGTGGCTACCGCGTCTGGCCGGTGGGGGTCAGCATCGCGAAGAGTGAGCTTTACGGGTGGTTGCGGCTCGAGCCCCCGACGAAGGAGAGCGGGGCGCCGTATCCTGGAGGCTACTGCCACTTCCCGGAGACGGCGGCGTTCGGCGAGGCGTACTTCAAGCAACTCACGGCCGAGCACTTGGTCCCCGTGGCGCGCCGGACCGGCTTCATGATCCACGAGTGGCAGCTCATCCAGGGCCGAGAAAATCATCACCTCGACTGCCGCGTGTACGCCCGAGCCGCAGCGGCCCTCGTCGGGCTGGATCGCTACGCAGCGGCGAAGCGGGCGGAGCGTCCCGCGCCTGTACCGGCGAGCGCCGCACCCGAAGCCCAGGAGGCCACACCCATCGCGCCCCCGGCGCCACGACGCCAAGAGACGGTCGAGCGCCAACCTCGCACCTCCTGGCTTGGAGTGGGGGCGGACTGGCTCAAGAAGAGGTAGGAGATAGATCATGCGCGACACGATGGTCAGGCCAGGCGACGTGGAGACGCCTGAATCCGAGATGCTCCGCCAGGATGATCCAGAGACGACCTGCAGGGAGTGCGGCGGCAAGAAGGATCCCCGGGCCTTGAAGTGCTGGACGTGCTGGCACCGGCAGGCGGAGAGCCTCGGGATGTCCTGCGCGAGCGAGGGGTGTCCGGAGCACGGGACAACTCCGAAGAGCGAGGCGGACCCGCGGGGGCGCCAGAAGTCCAACCGCCGCTGACCGTAGACCAGCCAACCCCTGCCGTGTCAGGGGCGGGGTATGGCCCTGTGGACGCAGAGCGACATCGACTCCCTGAAAGCAGCGGTCGCAGGTGGCGTGCTGGAGGTCAGGTACGACGGCCCGCCGATGCGGCTCGTCAGATACCAGTCGCTTTCGGAGATGCGGTCCCTCCTCGCGTCGATGGCAGCAGAGGCCACCCGGACCGCTGGCGGCTGCTCCTTCTCGCTCGGCGCCACGTCGAAGGGGCTGTAGATGGCGCCCCAAGCGAATTGGATCGACCGTCTCGCGCTGGCCATCGCGCCTAAGTGGGGGCTCTCGAGGGTCAGGACTCGCGCGGCCGCTCAGGTCCTGGCTCGGCACTACGAGGGCGCCTCTTCGGGACGCCGAACCCAGAACTGGAGTCGCAAGGGGACCGACGCGAACGCGGCGTTGACCCAGCAGATCGCGCCGCTGCGGAACACGGCCCGCGACCTCGTCCGGAACAACTCGTGGGCACGGAACGGCCTCGAGACGCTTGCCACGAGCATCATTGGAGGAGGCATCCGGCCGAAAGGCATCTTCCCGCCCGAGGCAGCGCCGGCCGTCCGCGAGAAGCTGTCCGACCTCTGGAGGCGATGGGCGGAAACGACGGACTGTGATGCCGATGGGCGGCTCACCTTCTACGGCATCCAGGATCTCATCGCGCGCCAGATCGTCGAGGGCGGTGAGGTACTCATCCGACGCCGATGGAGGAAGCCAGAAGACGGCCTCGCGGTCCCGATGCAGCTGCAGGTCCTCGAGGGAGACTTCCTCGACCACACGCGAGACCACGCCATGCTTCTGCCGGGGATGCAGCCCGGGGCGAAGGTGCTGCAGGGCGTGGAGTTCGACCTGATCGGGCGGCGTACCGCCTACTGGCTCTTCGATCAGCACCCGGGGTCGACGTGGTTCATCACTCCCGTGTCGAAGCGCTACCCCACGACGGACATCCTTCACGTCTACAAGATAGAGAGACCCGGCCAGGTCCGAGGGGTGACGTGGTTCGCGCCCGGGATTGTGAACCTCAAGGACTTCGACGAGTACGAGGACGCGAACTTAGTCGCCGCGAAGATCCAGGCGTGTTTCGCCGGATTCGTGACGGACTACGAGGGAACCGGAACGCCGAACCTCGGCCAGGCCGACGCGACGAACCCGACGCCGATGGTCGAGACCTTCTCGCCGGGAATGATCGTTGGTCTGCCGCCGGGCAAGGACGTGAAGATCGCCACGCCCCCGACGCGGCCGGATGACGGGTTCTCTACGCGTCAACTCCGGAAGTTCGCGGCCGGGCTCGGCGTGACCTATGAGCAGCTCACCGGCGACTACTCGATGGTGAACTTCTCCTCGGCGCGGATGGGCCAGCTCCGCCACCTCGCTCGAGTGGAAGGGTCGCGCTGGAACATGATCATCCCCCAGTTCTGTGACCCGGTGTGGGCGTGGTTCATGGACGCCGCGCGGCTCGGCGGGGTCGAGCTTCCTGCAACTGCCGCGCTTCCTACTGCACGGTGGACGCCTCCTCCGGCCCCCATGATCGATCCCAATACCGAGGTCATCGCGAACAAGCGCCGCGTGAGAGCACTGCAGGCGACGCCCTCCGAGATCATCCGAGAGCAGGGGTACGATCCAGACGAGTTCCTTGCCGAATACGCCGCCGACATGAAGAAAATTCACGCACTCGGGATCATCTCTGACTCCGATCCGAGCGAAACTACGGACACAGGGCAGGCCCAGGCGGCACCTGCGGATGCGACGGCGACGGCACCGGGCGGAGTGGCCAAGCCCAAGAACGGCGCACAGCCCAAGAACGGGACCGCTTCGCCCGCCGCTTGACGCGCGGTTTTCTCCCGTGTCAGGGGCGAAGATGATGGCAGATCGCCCCACGAGCGAAGTCGTCCATGAGATCCCCGGCCTTTCCTTCCGTGCGTCCTTCACGCCCAGTAGCGTGAACGTCGAGAAGCGCACTGCAGATATGGTGTGGACTACCGGGGCCCGCGTGAAGCGCGGCTTCTGGGAGCCGTACTGGGAAGAGCTCTCCCTCGACCCCTCGGCCGTGCGGATGCAGCGCCTGAACAACGGCGCTCCTCTCCTCGCCGCGCACGACGGCTACGACCTGGACGCTGTCCTGGGCGTGGTCGTGTCGGCCCGGCTCGAGAAGGGCAAGGGCACGGCAACCGTCCGCTTCGCGAAAGCTGAGGACGATCCCGCCGCAGACGTCGTCTTCCGGAAAGTGAAGGACGGGATCCTCTGCAACGTCTCGGTCGGCTACCGCGTCCACAAGCTCGAGCAGATCGAGGACGGGCGCACACGGGACGACAAGACGCCGGTCCTCCTCGCAACCGACTGGGAGCCGATGGAACTGTCCGTAGTCCCGATGGGCGCGGACGACGGCGCCGGATTCCGAAGCAGCAGCAGCAAGACCCTCAACCCGTGCGTGGTGATCACGCGCAGCCCCACCGCAGCACTGGAGACGAGAATGGCAGACCCGACGACCCCCGTCACACCGCAGCCCGCGGCCGCCGCTCCGGTGGTCGTTCCCTCGGCCAGTCAGCAGGAGCTCAACGCAGTCGAGGGCGCGGCGCGCGCAGCCGATGCGCAGCGCCGGACCGAGCGCGAGGCCACGGAGAAGGTGGCGGCAGAGCGCACAGAGCGAGCCGTGAAGGAGGAGCGCCAGCGGTCCGGGGACATCCGGCACTACGTCGGCATGACGGACCTCGGCGATGCGTTCGCGGAGAAGATGATCCGCGATGGCGCTTCGGTCGAGTCCGTGAAGGACATCGCTCTGAAGTATCTCGACAAGAGGAGCAGGGGCGAGAGCATCGACGGCCACGTCCGCATGCAGGCCGGCGACGACGCCCGCGACAAGTTCATCCGCGGCGCCTGCGCCTCCATTTTCCAGCGCTCAGGCCAGACCCGGACGATCGAGGCCGCCGCGAAGGACCCGCTCTTCGCTGATCAGTTTAAGGGCATCTCGCTCGACCCTGGCGAGTTCGCCGGGGCGAAGCTTCGTGACCTCGCCCGCTACTCGCTCGAGCTCCGTGGCGTCTCGGTCCGCCGCATGAGCGACGATGAGATCGTGAAGCGCGCCCTCGAGTACCGCGACGCCGGGCAGCAAGGCACTGGCGACTTCCCCATCCTGCTCGAGACGGCGGTGAACAAGACGTTCCTAGGAGCGTACGCGCAGACCCCGGTCAGCTGGCGGCGCTTCTGCGGCGTGAAGCCGCTCAACGATTTCCGCGCCAGTACGTTCTACCGGCCGGGCACCTTCAGTGTGCTCGACTCTGTGTCCGAGCACGGCGAGGTGCAGCACAAGAACATCCCGGACGGCGAGAAAATGAGCATCACGCCGGCGACCAAGGGAAACATCGTTTCCCTTTCGCGTCGGGCGATCGTGAACGACGACATGGGCGTGTTCAACGACCTCGCGGGCGGGCTCGGCATGGCTGCCGCGAACACGATCGAAGCGGCCGTCTATGCGCTCCTGACCGCGAACACAGGCACCGGCGCCAACTACCCTGGAGACTCAAACCCGCTCTTCTACTCGACCCGAAACAACATCGGCCCTACGGGCGCAATGACGATCGCGACGATCGATGGGGCGCGCGCGATCATGGCGAAGCAGAAGGACCCGTCCGCGAAGGTCTACCTCAACCTTCGTCCGGCGAAGTGGGTGGGCCCAGTGGAGCTCGAGGGTCAGGCCCGGGTGTTCAACACAAACGCCACGGATCCGACCGTCAACACCTTCGGTGTCACGAACCGCGTGCAGGGGCTCGTCGACGACGTGATTGGCTCGGCGTACCTCTCCGCCCAGAGCACGACGCGGCACTACTTCTTCGCGAACCCGGCGCAGTTCGCCGTCCTCGCGGTGGGCTTCATCAACGGTCGCGAGGCTCCGGAAGTGCTGAGCTTCCAAACCCCGGAGTACGACGGCGTCCGGTTCCGCATCCTCCACGATCACGGTGAGGCGATCATGGATTACCGCGGCGCGGTCACCTGCGCCGGCGCGTAAGGCGTGCGCCGCTCGACCTGAGAACAGGAGAGATCGACCATGGGAAACAGCTACCTCGCACCCGGCGACGTCGTCACATTCACCGCTCCATCAGGCGGCGTGACCAAGGGCATTCCCGTCCTCATCGGCGCCACCGTCGTCATCCCGGCCGAGACGGCCGCACAAACCGTCACCTTCTCCGCCTACGTCTCGGGCATCCATTCCGTGCCGAAGACGGACTCGCAGGCCTGGGCCGAGGGGGCGCTTCTCTACCTCGACAACTCCGGTCACTGCTTCACCACCTCGGCGACGTCGAACGTGCGCGCGGGCTTCGCAGTGGAAGCAGTGGCGAGCACGGGCGGTCTCACCACCGGGAAGATCCGTCTTTCTGGCGTCCCTGCCGTCGCCGGCACCGCGTAAAGGGAACCGATGTCCACCACCTACCTCAAGCAAGGCAACGTCCTCGCCCTCACCGCGCCCACGGGCGGGGTAACGTCGGGGGCGCCGATCTTCGTCGGCAACATCTTCTGCATTCCCAAGAGCACGGTGGCGCAGACCCTGTCCTTCGACGCCGACGTCGCGGGACTGCATTCGCTCACGAAGGCCGGCTCGCAGGCCTGGTCTGAAGGCGATCGGGTCTACTGGGACATCGCGAACACGCGCTGTTCCTCCGACTGCACCGCGGGTCCGCTCATCGGCATCGCCGCCGAGGCGGTCGGGAGCGGCGCGGGACTGACGACGGGGAAGGTGCGCCTCAACGAGCCGTGCATCGAGAGCGGCATCTACCACTGCCGTCAACGGCTCCTGATCGCCACCATCAACGCCGGCGCGACGCTCGTCCCGGCGATCCCCGGGTGCAAGTTCCGCCTCGTCGACGCCTTCGCGATCGCCTACGGCGGAGCGGTCGCTGCTGTGACCACGGTCGACATCCTCGGCACGGTCACTTCCGACCGGAAGCTCGTCGCGTTCGGCCAGGCGGCCCTGACTCAGAGCGCCATGGTCCGCGCGGGTGCTGCAGCCGGAGTGCTCCTCGCTGACGGCGCCTCCTTCACGGCCAACGATGTCAACACGCCGCTCAAGGTCGCTGTGACCGGATCGCCCATCACCACGGCGACCGGGATCGACTTCATGCTTCAGTACGCGATCGAGCCCGCCTAGTCACCATGAGCTTCGCCGCCCTACTCGCGGCGGCTGATAGGGCCGTCATAACGATCGCCGGGGGCGAGGCGGTCACCTACGCCAGCGATACGTTTTCCGGCGCGCCGTCCGTCATCATCACGGGGCTGTTCAGTTCTCCAGACGTGCACGTCACGGTAGAGGGGGCTTCGGTCCAGTCCGACGGACCGTCCGTGTTCATTCGCCTCACGGATCTCGGGACCCTGAACCCAGACAGCGACGCGAACCCAACCGTAACGGTGTCTGGGGCGACCTACAGCGTCCGGGACGTCGTGAAGGACGGCGAGGGCGGAGCGCTCCTGAAGCTCACGGAGCGTGACTCGTGATCCATCCTCGTCAGGCTATTCGACAGGCGGTCGTGTCGATGCTCGCCAATGCGACGGATGCACGCGACCGCGTTTACGCGACGCGCGAGGTGCCGTGGCGGACGGTCGAGCTGCCGGGCCTATCCGTCTACTCGCTCGAGGAGAATCCCAGCGATGCCGTGTTCCCGCCGCTCCCCGTCACCAGGGAGGTAACGGTAGCGATCCTCGGATTGGTGCAGCTGTCAGAAGGCGTCGATGACGCGATCGATGCGCTGGCGCTGCAGGTCGAGAAGGCGATCGGGGCCGATCCCACGCTGGGGGGCACGGCGCTGCAGAGTCGGTACTCCGGGGCGACCATAGGCACGGACGTTGAGGGCAGGCGCCCGGTGGGCGTCATCCGAATAACCTACGCAGTCCAATACGACGACGCGTCCGTTGTGGCGAGGGGTCCATGAACATCGCGCTCCCCACGGAGTTTCACACCAGGTTCTATGCGGCGGCGCCGCTGAAGGAGTAGTCCATGGGCTTCGGAGGCTTCAGCGTCGGATTCGCGGTGGGAATCCCCACGGGGACCAACCCGACCCCGGCTCGTTTCGGGTACCTGAAGGATTGGGGCTGGGACTTCAAGAGCGAGATCAAGGAGCTCATCGGCGAGGGCCAGTTCGTCGAGGAGGCCGTTGTGGGCCTCGTGAAGGTGAACGGCAAGATCGTCTTCCAGCAGGTTGGAGCGATGACCCTGGCGGCGCTCCTCGGTGGGACGGCGGTCACCGGGATGAAGATCGGGAGCCGCGACGAGGGGCCGACGGTCATCCCGACAACGCCGTTCCAGATCACCGTCACGAACGGCGCCACGTTCTTTGAGAACCTGGGCGTCTTCCTGCTCACCGCAGCCACGGGCCTCTACACGCCGATGACGCGAGGGGCGACTGCAACTGCGACAGGCGTGTACTCGGTCAATGACACGACGGGCGTGTACACGTTCAATACGGCCGATGCCGGCAAGTCCGTCATCATCTCGTACAACTACACGGCCGCAGCGGCGGGAAGCACGATCTCGATCTCGCAGCGAACGTCCGGGACCACGACCAACTTCAGCCTGTGCTTCCAGAACTCGATCAAGGACAACTTCGGGTTCCGCTTCCCGAAGGTCGTGATCCCCGACCTGTCGTTCGCGCCGAAGCAAAACGACTGGGCCGACATGACGTGTTCCTTCACGGCGATGGTCGACACGGTGACGCGCAAAATCGTGGACGTCTACGTCGGCCAGGGGTAGCGCATGTCCCGCAAGAGCACCATCACGATCACCATCGACGACACCCAGCGACAAGCTGCAAAGCTCACGCTGGGGGACCTGCGAGCGCTCGGCGAGATGGAGGCTGCGGCCACCGACGCGGTGTCGAAGGTGCGTGTCCAGGTCGAATCCATCCGGCGCTCGCTGGTGCGGGCGGACCCGTCGTTCACCCTCACCGCGTCACAACTCGAGGACGTGCTAGACGAAGAGGACGTCAAGGCGGCTGCTACTGCGGTTCTCCAGCACTCCTCCGGCCGGAGGTCCGCGCCAGCGGGGGAACCGGCGAGCCCCTGAGCTGGCCGGCGCTCTACGGGCTCATTGAAAGCTGCGCTGGCTATAGACCGTGGGAGGTCGACGAGATGCTGTTCGATGACGTCGACGACCTCGCAGAGGCCTGGCGCCTGGTGCCCCCTGCCCCCGTCACGCTTCGTGGGCTAGAGCACCTCTTCCGCGCATGGCTCGGCGTTCCTGACGCGCCGGAGTCCGCGCCCAGCGCTCAGCCACAGTCCTGGGCCACTCCGATGACGATCGAGGAAATGCAGGCGCTGGCCGAACGCATGAACGGCGCCGCAAAGGTGATGGCATAGCCATGGCCGACAACGCCCCTGTAACGCTTGAACTGATAGCGGACAACAAGACCGCTGCGGGCCTGCAGTCGGCAGCCACGGACGCCCGCGGCGCGTCCGCCGAGATAGCCAGCGCGTTCGGCGGAGCTACGGGGGCTGGGCAGACCTTTGGTGGAGTGATTGGCGGACTGTCGGAGAAGCTGCGCGAGCACCGATCCGAGCACGTCCAGACCTCGCGTGCGGTCAGCGCCTTTACGCGGGAGATATCCGGCATCATCGGGCCCGGCAACGAAGCGGCCAAGGTGCTCGGTGGCCTGCTCGGCGGCCTCGCGATGGGTGGCGGGTTCGGCCTTGCGCTCGAGGGCATCAAGGAGGGCATCGGGTTCATCACGCGCGCTTACAGGGAGGCCGGCGAGGCGGCGGAGGCCGCTACGTCTCAGTTCCTCGCCAGCGTCGCTGCAGTGCGCGCCGGTATCGCGGAGTCGGCGGACGCCATTCAGAGCGCGATCGATCGCGTCTCGGGAATGAAGCCGAGCGAGATGCTTCAGCGCCAGGCCAACGCTGCGAAGGAGATCGCGGCAAAGCACGCGGCGACGGCGGCTAGCGCGGGCGCCGACGCCGATCGTCCCCGGGACGGTGAGTCGGTCAAATCGTGGATCAAGCGCAAGGCGGAGTTCGAAAAGGAAGGCCGAGAGCAGCTACAGAGGGACGTCGATGCCTGGAACGCGCGGGCTCGAGCGAAGCAGGAAGAAGCGGACGTCACCGCCGACGTGGAGCGCGTCGAGTCAGCGCAGAAGGCGGCGGACAAAGGGCGCGAGGAGCAGAAACGCGCAGACGCGGCTGCAGCGGCTGCTCGGATCCGCGACGCCGAGGCGCAGAAGAATGTCGCCGCCGAGGTCGAGTCGTTCGTCGCGGCGCAGTCAGAGGCCGGGCTCGCCGGCCGGAAGAAGATATACGCCGAGACGGACAAGGCATTCACGGACCTAGCGCATCGGGCCGAAAGCGCGGCGATGACGAGCGAGCAGGTGATCCGCTCGGTCGTCGCCATCGGGAACGCCGAAAAGGCCAAGCTCCGAGAAGAGGACGCGAAGGACGCTCAGAAACTCCTCGATCGTCAGGTTGCCCAGACAAAGCACGACGAGGACGAGAAGTTCAAGGCGATGAAGGACGCCGCCAGCCGCGCGGAGGTGATCCTTCACCACCAGGCCCAGGAGGAGAAGAAGGCGGCCGAGGAGGCCGCGAAGGCCCAGATTCACGCCGCCGAGAGCATCGGTAGTGCCTTTGGTGACGCCTTCGCCGGGATCGCTGCCGGCACGAAAAGCCTGGGCCAGGCCTTCGGCGAGGTGATGAAATCGATCGTCCAAGTGGTGATGGAGGCGGCGATCAAGCAGATCACGGCCAATGCGTCCGTGGCAGCGTCCGGGGCGGCAGCGTCGCAGGCCGGGATCCCACTCATCGGCCCTGTTCTCGCCGCCGGCGCCATGACTGCCATGCTCGCGCTGGTGATGGGCCTCATCGGCAACCTCACGTCCTCCAGCGGTGGCTACGAGGTGCCGAGCAATGTGTCTGCCTCGCTTGGTGTGCTTCACCCCAAGGAAACGGTGCTTCCCGCCGATCTCTCGACCGGCCTCAAGGACATGATCCGGGGCGGGAACGGCGCTGGCAGCGGCGGCGACACCCTCAACTTCACGATCCACGCCTTCGACGGCCCCGACGTAGAGCGGACGCTCTTGAAGATCCGCAACCGCCTCCAGCGCAACGGGAGGTGGTGAGCAAGTGGCCGACCTCTCCGCAGACCTCTCGGCAGCCCTCGGTGATGATGACTCTCGGCGCGTGTTCCCTACGCTCCCTGGCCTTGTGGTGGAGGACTCGGAGCAGCTCGATGACACGATCGTGCAGCGGGGCCTCTCCGGCAAGCAGTGGCGCTCGACCTGGTCGACGGTTCCTTCCTGGCGGTTCACGGTCGCGTGCCGGTTCTTGCGGTCCTCAGCTTCGCTCCTCGAGTGGCAGACGATGGTGGGGTTCTGGGCGGCGCACGGGGGCCGGCTCGACTCGTTCCTGTGGACGCACCCGGACGACAGCACAGTCACAGCGCATCCGTTCGGAGTGGGAGACGGGGCTACGACGGTGTTCCAACTGCAGCGCACGATCTTCCCGGATGCGTTTCTCTCGGACGCGAGCTCTCGAGCGTATTGGCCGACCTTCGGTGACGGGTACGGGCCGATATTCGAGGTGGACAGTGCGCCGCTCATCTACAAGGCCGGCTCACTCCAGACGCTGACCACCCACTACACGATGCCCGGCCTGGGGATCGTCCAGTTCGTGACCCCTCCGGCTGCCTCGGCCGTTCTGACGTGGACGGGCACATACTTCCACCGCGTCACCTTCGGCGGAGGGCTCAGCCTGAAACGAACCCTGGATCAGCTCTACCAGGGCGGCAGCGTCGAGTTACTCACCGTCAAGCCGTAGGAGGCACCATGCACATCATCTGCGAGGGGTGCGGTACAGACCTCGGCAACGTCAAGATCGTCTCGTTCTGCAAGACGGCGGCACCGGGCGGCGGGCAGTTGCTCACGGTCACGGTCGAGGCCCCAGGGCAGGCAGTCCACGCCGAGCGCTACCCTGACGGTTCCTGGCCGCTGCACTGCGACGGCTGCCATGGGTCGATGAGCGACGCGATCGGGCAGGCCGTAGCCACGGCGCGCGGCGCCCTGCGCAAGGTCGCGAAGTGAGGTCCGGCCTCGCCAATCCATCGCAGAACCTGTGTTGGAGGGCCGACCTCGTCACAATCACGCTGCTTGGGGGGACCGTCTACCGCTGGACGACGTGCGACCGGCCGTTGACTGTAGGCGTCGATGTCTACACGCCAGGTCCGATCCTGTCGCGCACGTACCGGCAAGGCACCTTGCCCGAGATCGATACCTTCGCCTACGACCTCGCGGGCACGTTCAAGATCGGCGGCTACTCGATCGCGCTGCTCGCGTCGCGGGGGCTATTCGACGACGCCCGCGTGAACGTCGATCACGTGCGCGGGGCCTATGCCGGCGATCTGTCATGGAGCGTGACCACGGCGTACTTCGAGGGGCGCGTCTCGAGCGTCGAGCCGGCGGCAACCACGCTCAAAATGAGCGTCGCGGCCGAGACGGAAACGCTGTCATTCCTCCATCTCCCCCGGTTTCTCTATCAGGCTAGCTGCGGCCATGTGGTCTACGATGCCAACTGCGGGCTTAACAAGGCCGCGCTCACGGTGGCCGGGACCGTCACGGGTGCGCCCACCGCGACAGCCTTCAGCGCGAGCGGCGCGGGCATCACGGGCAAGGCTGACAACTACTTCAACCTTGGCGTGGTCGCGTTCGATATCACCACGGCGACGGCAGCGCTCCGTGGCGTCCGCCGAGCGGTCTCCGACTTCGTGAACTCGACGGATACGTTCACGGTGGGGCTTCCTTTGCCGGCGGCACCCGCAGCCGGCGATACCTTCACGGCGTTCCCCGGGTGCAGGCGGGATTTCGCGTCCTGTACGGCGTTTGCGAACACGGCGGCGTTTAGGGGATTCCGCCACATCCCGGTCAGTGAGGGGGGACTATGAGTGCGGGGTTAGGTGGGGAAACCTATGAGTTCGGGGGATACAAGCCACCGTCACCGGTTAGGCCGAAAGCGGAGGACCCAAAGCGTTCCGACGCGTTCACCCAGACGTCCGAGTCCGGCCCAGTAATCCCGATCGTCTGGGGCACCGCGCGGTTGGCCGGCAACCTCGTCGAG
>JBGQLS010000086.1:0-16656 GCA_041500205.1 Anaeromyxobacteraceae bacterium
GAAGAAGCTCGCCAAGATCGTCTTCGTGGAGGGACACCACCCGAAGATCCAGCAGGCGGCGCGCATCCTGCGCGAGGAGGGCATCTGCGAGCCGATCCTGCTCGGTCCGGTGGACAAGATCCGCGCCTCCCTCGAGGAGCAACACCTCGAGGACCTGCAGGACATGTCGATCGTGAACCCGCTCGACCGGATGGAAAGCGATGACTTCGGCCACTACACGAACCGCCTTTGGCAGCTCCGGCAACGCAAGGGCATGATGCACGACACAGCCCGCCTGCTGGTCCGGCAGCGCGCCTACTTCGCGGCGCTCATGGTCGAGACCGGGGCCGCCGACGGTCTCGTCACGGGGCTCACCACCGGCTATGCCGAAGCGATCCGGGCTCCACTCCAGATCATCGGGACGCGCGCCGGCGCCCGCGCGGCGGGTGTCTACATCGTCGTCACGAAGAACGACTTCACCTTCTTCGCCGACTGCACGGTGCACGCCGATCCGACCCCTGAAGAGCTCGCCGACATCGCCATCACCACCGCCGACCTCGCCCGTTACTTCGACGTGACGCCGCGCGTGGCCATGCTCTCCTACTCCACCTTCGGCTTCGCCCAGGGTCACAGCCCGGAGAAGGTGCGCGCCGCGACGGCGCTCATCCGCCAGCGCCAGCCGCAGCTCCAGGTGGAGGGCGAGATCCAGGCCGACATCGCCTTCTCGGTCGAGGAGCGCGTCGCCGAGTTCCCGTTCTCCGCGCTCAAGGAGAACGCCAACGTCCTCATCTTCCCGAACCTGGACGCCGCCAACATCTCCTACCAGCTCCTCGCCCGCATCGGCGGCGCGGAGGTGATCGGCCCGGTGCTGCTCGGCATGCACAAGCCCGTCAACATCCTGCAGATGGGCACCAGCGTGCAATCCATCGTGAACCTGGCCGCGTTCACGGCGCTCAGGGCACAGGGCGATCAGTTCCTCTTCTAGGGCAGCGAACGGTAAGAAATGCCCTTGATTCCGTACCTATCCCCTCTCCCCCACCGGGTCCCACCGGGGGAGAGGGTAAGGGTGAGGGGGCCGATCCTCGGGCGCCAGCCCCTCACCCCGGCCCTCCTTCGACCCCGCCGGCAGAGCCGCCGCGGTCTCGTCTCCCCGCCTTCGGCTGCGCCAGCAAAGCCGTCGCAGCCTCGCGCCCCTGCTCCTGGCCACGACGAGACGCGGCCAGGAGTCCGCCGCGACAAGCGCGGCCAGGAGTCCCTGCGCGGGGAGAGGGAGACCCTGAACTCCGGGCGGCCGGAGTAGCCAGAGACCCAATCACGCTCGTGTGGCCTTGTGCCGAACCCAGTGACTGCAAGCCCACGGAATCAGATCGCGTTCAAACCGTTCGCTGCTCTAGGGCTATCTGGCCGCTGCTCGCGGCCGTTACAGGTTGAGGCGCAGCGCGAGCCCCAGGTCGGCGATGGGCGCGCCCACGAAGACGGCTGGCGTCGCCGCGCCGCGCGGGATGTCGACGCCGAGCCGGAACTCGCCGCCGTTCGTGCCGAGGTGCGCCTGGAGGTAGGCCTCGAGGACGAGGTACGTGAGGAGCGTCATGTTCCAGTCGAGGCGCGCGATCGCGCTCCGGTCCGAGAGGTTCGCCAGGGCGGAGAGCGTGAAGCTGTGGAGGTTCCAGGAGCCCGGCCTGGGGAGGAGGAGATAGGCGCCTGCATAGTGTCTCCCCAGGTAGAAGGGCGTGAACGCATTGTTCAGGAACAGGACCGGATAGAGGCCCCGGTCGTCATACCCGTACCCGTTGGAGTTGTAGAAGTACTCGGCACCCACCGTGAATGAGTCCTCGTCCGAGTACTTGTGCGACCAGTCGGCGGCCATCACCGCCGCCGGTCGGATCCCGGCCGGCTCGTAGGTGGCGAAGGAGGCCAGGGTCCCGCGGTAGAGCGGCACGTCGGACGACGTCCTGAGCGACAGCTCGCCCCGGACGTCGAGCTCCCAGATCCCTCCCGAGAGATCGATCCCGTAGCGCGGGCGGATCCCTCGCTGCGCGACGGCGTCGAGGCCGAGCTCCCAGCTGCCGAGGACGAGTTCGGCGCGCGCTCCGCCGCCGATGGCGCCCAGCTGGTTCGAGGGCGTCCCCTGCGCCGTCGCCGTGCCCACCGTCGGCTCGGCCAGGCTCGAGACGAAGGCCGTCGTGGCCTGCGTGACGAGAGGCTCGAACACCGCCACGGCCGAGAAGTTCCAGCCGCGCGCCTCCCACGGGACGTCCACGCGCGCCATGGTCGTGCCGGTGCGCTCGTCGAAGACCGCCAGAGGGTCGCGGCGGACCGCGTGCAGGTAGTCGGTCGGGTTCCAGAACCGGCCCACGCCCCACTTCACGTGCTGGCGCCCCAGCGTCAGGAAGGCGGTCCTCTCCACGTCGAAGCGCAGCCAGAGCTGGTCGAGCAAGACCTGCGGATTCGGCGGCAGCGCCGTGCCCGGGAGGAGTCCGGTGGCGCTCGCGGTCAGGGTGGGGTCGAAGAACATGCGCCCCAGCACGAACCCGCGGACACGATCGGTGGGCCGCGCGTCCAGGTAGACGTCGGTGAGCGTCGGGGCATTGAGCGTCCATTGCGACGGAGGCGTGTGCTCACGTGAAGAAAGGTTCGAGCGCAGGTAGAGCACGCCCCCGATCTTGAGCGGGTCCTCGGTCCTGGCGAGCCCACTCAGGAGGCGCCCTTCCACACCCGGCTCGGGCTCGAGCGCGCGCGGCCCGCCGCGTTCCGCCTCGCCGGCGGGCTCCTTGGGCTCCTTGGGGTTCTGCGGCTCACCGGGAGTCGCCTGGGTGGAGCTGGGCCCCGGCCGAGGAGGCTTTGCCTCCGCGGGCTTGCCGAAGATGTCCTCCTCGCTGGGACGATCCTGCGCGACGGCCGCGGAGGCGACGAGGAGGAGGAGCGCGATGGCGCGAAGGGCGGTCATCGCGTGGGTCATGCCTCGGGCGACGAGCGCCGCGGCGAGACGCAGGCTGGTGGTCATGGCGCGTTCACCCGATGTGGTGCATGGCCGTGACGGGCTTCAGCCGCGCCGCGTGCAGAGCGGGCACGACGGCGGCGACGGTGGTCACCGCCGCGATGAAGAGCGCGTCGCCCACCACGGCTCGGCCCAGGACGGTCATGGTGAGGTGCTGCTGCATGAGGAACATCTGCACGCCCTCCGGCACCGCGATGCGCGCGGCGTTGACGCCGCTCGCCAGCGCCACGCCCGCCAGCGCGCCCGCCGCGCCGCCGCCGAGCCCGAGGAGCGCCGCCTCGAGCAGGAAGAGCCAGAGGACCTTGCTGCGCTGCATGCCGATGGCGCGCAGGGTCCCGATCTCGCGCGTGCGCTCGCGGATGGCGATGGCGAGCGTGTTCAGGATCCCGATCACCACGATGACGAGCAGGATGAAGATGAGGACTCCAGTGAGGCCCAGGATGGCCTTCAGGATCCAGCTGATGAAGGTGAGCTCGTCTTCCCAGGTGGTGACGTCGAGCTTCTGCCCGACCCAGTCCTCCGAGTTCACCTTTCCCATGAGCTTCTCCCAGTACGGCTTGGGATCGGCGTCCATCACCCTCCAGCCGGCCCGGGCGAGGCCCTCGCGCAGGCGCGCGGCCACCTGGCCCGACATCGTGACGTCCTTCAGGTAGAGGTGCAGCGCGCCGGTGGTGTTGGCGTTGAGCTGGTAGAGCTGGCGCAGCGTGTCGGAGGGCAAGAAGGCGTTGAACGAGCTCAGGATGCCCAGGTTCCTCGCGATGGCGCCCACCCGGACGTCGGCCGTGTTGTTCATGCCACGGGCGGTCGGCGCGGAGAGCGTGATGGCGTCGCCCACCCGCACCTCGAGCCGCCTCGCCTGGTCCTCGAAGAGCAGGATCGTGCCCGGCTTCGTGAGCTCCTCCAGGCTCCCCTCCTTCAGGCGCACCACCCGCCGGAACCCCGGTTCGCGGGCGATGTCCACCCCTGCCAGCACCAGGTCCATCGAGGCGCGCTCCGAGACGCCCTTCGCCCAGCCGCGTCCCCTCACCGTGACGTAGTCGATCTCCGGGACGAGGCGGCGCGCGTCGGCGAGCACCTTCCGGTAGTCGGTCACGAGCGGCGCGGCGCTGCCGGAGGTGATCTTGAAGAAGCCACCAACGTTGACGTGGCCCGTCATGAGCGTGCTCGCCGACTCGAGCATGGCCGAGCGGATGCCCTGGGTGAGCGCGCCCATGACCACGAGGAGCGCCGTCACCGCGGCGATGGCCCCGCCCAGCAGCAGGTTGCGCTTGGTGTGCTTGAGGAGGTTCCGCGCCGCGATCTGGAAGTCAATCAGGATCATGATGGGCTCGCTCGGTCACTCGTCCGACTGCATGGCCTCGACGGGCGTGACGCGGCTCGCGATGAGGGCAGGATAGAGCCCGGAGAGGACGCTCACCACGATCACGATGGCGAGCGAGACGACGAGGCTCACGGCGCCGAGCTCGGGCACCAGGCTCGGCCCGGAGTAGAAGAAGTAGAGCTGGTCATTGGTGGCCGGGATGCCGCCGCGAGCGCGGATGAGCCAGACCACGCCCGCGCCGAGGAGCGCCCCCAGCGCGCCGAAGGCGAGGCCCACCGCGCTCGTCTCGAGAAGCAGCATGGCGAGCACGAAGCGCTTCTGCGCTCCGATGGCGCGGATGGTCCCGATCTCCTTCACGCGCTGGAGCGTGGCCATGACCATGGCGTTGTTGATGACGACGAGCGCGACCGCGAAGATGATGAAGACGGCGGTGTAGAGGACGACCCTCGCCAGCGAGATGAACTGGCCCACCATCCCTGATGCCTGCTGCCAGTCCACCACCTTCATGTCCATCTTCGCCGCCGCCAGCGCGACCCGGACCTCGCGCGCGGTCTCCCGCAGCTTCCGCGGGTCCAGGAGCGTGACCGCCGCGTTGAGCGCCACCCCGCCGTCGATCTCGGCCGGCGAGTAGACCCGGGAGAAGAGGGCCGCGTCCGCCTTCCGCTGGGCCGCACCCACCAGCGCCGGGACCTCGATCCTCGACGCGCTGGCCGTCTCGCCGGCGGAGGGCGCCGCGCCGAACAGCTCGGCCTCGGCGTTCTCGCGCGACACGTCGCGGGCCCCCGAGCTCGCCTTGAGGGCGCGGATCTCGGCCGCCTTCTCCGCCGTGAGGTAGCCGTACAGGTCGCGCCAGGAGACGATGTCCATGAGGCTCATGATCCCGGCCAGCGCCGACTTCTCGAGTCCGCGAAACTCCACGAAGCCGTAGACCTTCAGGTTGACGGAGTTCATGTACCCGGAGTGAGCCGGCGCCTTGATCGTGACGGTGTCGCCGACGCGCACCATGTAGAGCTGCAGGAGGGGCGCGAGCTGCTCGTAGAAGATCGCGTATCGCGCGTCGAAGTTCGCGTCGTCGGTCGTGAACAGGTCCACCAGCAGATCGCGCAGCTCCTGGTCCGGGTCTGCGGGACGGGATGTCGTGGCCCGCCCGAGCGCATTCCGCAGGCGCTCCGCCGCGATGCGCGCCTGGATGGGGTCGAGCTGGAGGAGGACGTCGCGCGTCTGGGTCTGGTTCTCCTTCACCCAGCGCTGCAGCTCCTCGTCGGTCGCGATCCGCTTGTGGTTCACGCGCCGCGCGTCCCGGATCTTGTCGAGGCGCCGCGCGGTCTTGAGCTTCAGCCAGTCCTCGGCGTAGAGCTTGCCCAGGAGGATGCCGCGCTGCCCCTTCGGCACCTCCGTGCCCTCCACGATCCGCATGCGGTCGAAGGCCCTCCGGTAGGCGTCGAGGTCGGTGCCGGCGTAGCGGATGAAGGTGAAGCCGCCCGAGAGCGACTGCGGCGCGATGCGGTTCTCGAGGAACTCCAGGCCGCCGAGCGGCTCGGCGTCGAACCCCGCCCAGAAGGCCTCCGAGACGGCATGGGCCCGGTCCGCGATCTCGCGGGCCCTCTCCCGGATGAGGTTGTCGTCGACGATGGCGCGCGCGCCGTTCAGCTCCTGGTCCAGGAGCACCGTCATCCGGCGGACGTGGGCCTTGTGCGAGTCGTACTGGAGGGCGGCCTGCGCGCCCTGGTCGCCCCCGAGCCGCCGGCGCACGTCGGCCCGCAGCTTCTCCAGCGCGACGTCGAACTCGTTGCCGGTCGCGACCATGGCCTGGTCGATCCCCATGGGGACGACGTCCTTGACGTTGGGGACGCGCTCGAGGACCCGCTTCAACGAGGCGAAGTCCTCTATCGGCTCGAGCTGCGACTCACCCATCATGCCGCCGTACAGCGCCAGGTCGTCCCTCGAGCGCGCCGAGTAGATCTGGAGCTGGCCCGCCAGGCTGCCCTGGATGCTGCCGCGCATGCCCCGGTCGACGGTGTCGACGAGCGAACTCCCCACCACCACCAGGAGGGCGCCGAACAGGATGATGCCCCCCACGATGAAGGTCTTCGCCTTGCTGGCAAAGAGGTTGCGGAAGGCGATCTGGAGTAGCACGCCCCCCGCCCCGACCCGGGATCGCATCTACCGCCCTCCCGCCGCCGCGGCCTCGCTCGGTACCTCTCGCGCGGCCACGCGGCCGTCCCCCGCCTTGACGATGTCAAGTTGAGCCGATCGCCTTGACACTGTCAAGCTAGAACCACCACGACTATTCGTCTTGCCGGGCCAGGTCCACCGCGAACGCACCGGGCTCCGCTTCGACCGCGTGGACAGTCCAGGGCCTGCAGCAGACGGGGCAGTCCTCGACGTAGGTCTGGAGCTCGCCGCCACCTGGGTCCACGAAGAGCGTGACCCACTCACCGCAGTACGGGCACTGGACCTCGGAATCCATTGGAACCCTGGCTCGGTCGCTTATAGTGTCTCGGTGGCGAGGAAGCAGGGAAAGGATCCGTTCCACGCGCCTTTCGCCAAGCTGAAGGAGCGCGTGCCCATGCCGCGGGCCGAGCGGCCGGCGCCAGCCCCGCCCCCTCCTCGCCCGTCTCCGGCGCACGCGGCTACCGACGACGAGCTCTGGTCGAGCGCGATCACGGGCGTGGCGCGGCTCGAGCCGGGGCCGGGCCGCGCGGAGCCACCGCCGCCCCAGCCGGCCCCGGACGTCACCTGGCACCCCGATCTCGACGCCATCCGCGCCCTCGAGGCCCTGGTCTCGGGCGATGCGCCGTTCGACCTCGCCGACACCGACGAGTACATCGAGGGACGCGTACCTGGGCTCGACGGGGGGATAGTGCGCAGGTTGCGGCGCGGCGAGTTCGCGGTCCAGGGCCACATCGACCTCCACGGCATGACGCGCGAGGAGGCGAAGTCAGCCGTGGACGCGTTCCTCAAGAAGGCGCGCGGCGCCGGCAAGCGCTGCGTCCTCCTCGTGCACGGCCGCGGCATCCACTCGAAGGATCAAGTGCCGATACTGAAGGACGCCCTCAGGAACTGGCTCGCCACCGCACGCTTCGGACGGCACGTCCTCGCCTTCGCCACGGCGCGTCCGGTGGATGGCGGCGCGGGGGCGATCTACGTCCTCCTGCGGCGCGCGGGCCGGTGACCTATCCCCTCTCCCCCACCGGGGGAGAGGGTAAGGGTGAGGGGGCCGATCCTTGGGCGCCAGCCCTTCACCCCGGCCCTCCCCGCAAGCGGGGCGAGGAGTCCAGGTCCCAAGCCCAGGAGTTGCTCACCCGCACCCAGCACACTTCCCGTCGTCCGCCGGCGCACCCGCGTGTGTTGGCAGCTTTCCTTCCAGCCACTCCACCCAGCCGGCGTTCATCTCCTTGCACAGGTAACCTAGCTCTGCGAACCGCAGAGCGGCCTTGGCCGAGAGGTGTCAGGTGTGGTTCCAGCAGTACGTCACGAGCTCCTTGTCCTTGGGGAGCTTGGGCGCCAACTTCGGAATGTCGGCGAGCGGGACCGACAGCGCGCCCGCGATGTGCCCCTGCGCGAACGCGTCGCGCGTGCGCACGTCGAGCAGGAGAAAGTCTCCCGCACCGGGTTCCTTCTTCACCTTGGCCAGGACATCCACCTTCTGCTTCTCCGCCCGCAGCTTGGCCGCGAAGAACTCGCGGTTGGCCTGAACGTCATCCTGCGAGAACGCCATCTCTTCATCCTCCTGCTCCTTCAGATGTCCGGAGGCGCGACCAGGGGCGAACCTTTCTTGGGGGAGCGAGCGCACCCCCACCACCCCCACCGCGTCGTCCGAGAACGAGCGAAACGTGCGTCAGAGGTGTTCAGCGCTGCGCTTGGTCCGGAATCAGATCAAGAGCGTTCCGGCGATGGCCCGCGCGGCAGCCGCGGCGTCCTTGGCTTCGCGGAGCGGTCGCCCGATCACGAGCACGTCGGCTCCCGCGCGTACCGCCTCCTGCGGCGTGGCGACCCGGGCCTGATCGCCCCGGGACGCGCCGGCTGGACGCACGCCCGGGACGACCAGCAGCGGGCGCGCACCTACGGCCGCGCGGACGGCGGCGACCTCGAGCGGCGAGCAGACGAGGCCCTGCGCGCCGGCATCGACGGCCAGGCGCGCCAGCCGGACCACCGCCTCCTCCGCCGGGCCGGCCAGGCCCAACAGGGCGAGCGCGGCGTCGTCCAGGCTGGTGAGGACGGTCACCGCCACGATGCGCAGCCTCGGTCCAGCTCCGCGCAGCGCGGCGCGGATCATCTCGGCCCCGCCGCTCGCGTGCACGGTGAGGAGCGACGCGCCGCTCTCGGCCGCGCCGCGGGCCGCGCCCTCGACCGTGTTGGGGATGTCGTGGAGCTTCAGGTCGAGGAACACAGGCCGGCCCAGGGCCGAGGCTGCCCGTACCGCGGACGGTCCCTCCGCCGCGAAGAGCTCGAGACCGACCTTGAGCATCCCGACTTCCGGCGCCACGGCGCGCGCAAAGGGCTCGGCGGCCGACCAGGTCGGGAAGTCGAGGGCAGCACACAGGCGGTCGCGGCCGGTCATGAGGAGCGGAAGATACCGCGAGCGGCCCCTGAGAGGGTTGTCCAAAACACCGGTCCCGTCGCCGCGGCGAACGATACGCGGCGCATCGCTTCGTTGCGTCCTCCCTCACATAGCCGCTGGCTATGCTCGGTCGTCGCGCCTCGCCCTGCTTGCGTCTCGCTCGCCTGGCTCGGTCCCCGGTATTTTGAACGACCCTGTGTGTCCTGCGCGGCCGGGGCGGCCAGGTTATGCGGAGCAGCATGGCCACGAACCAGCGCGACAAGGCGGAGATCCTGCGGCGGCTGCACGCTGGGCCGCCCATTCTCGTGCTCGCGAACGCATGGGACGCAGCGAGCGCGCGCGTGATCGCCGCGGCGGGCTTCCCTTCGGTGGCGACCTCGAGCGCGGGCGTGGCCTATGTCCTCGGCTACCCGGACGGGCAGAAGATCGGGCGCGGCGAGATGCTGGACATGGTGCGGAGGGTCGCCGAGGCCGTCGCGGTGCCCGTGACGGCAGACGTGGAGGCCGGGTACGGGACCACGCCGGAGTCCGCGGCGGAGACGGCCCGGGGCGTGGCCGCGGCCGGCGCCGTTGGCATGAACCTGGAGGACACGGGTGGCGCCGGCGAGCTGCTCCCGATCGAGCTGCAAGCGGAGCGGGTCCGCGCCGCCCGCGCGGCGGCCGAGGCCGTCGGCGTGCCGCTCGTCATCAACGCGCGGACGGACGCGTTCGGCGTCGCCGGCCTCGCCGCCGACGACCGGCCCCGCGAGGCGGTGCGGCGCGCCAACGCGTACCTGGCCGCTGGCGCGGACTGTGCGTTCGTGCCCTTCGTGAGCGACCGCGGGCTCATCGAGCGGCTGGCGCGAGAGATCAAGGGGCCGCTGAACGTGCTCGGAACGCCGGCGGCTCCGCCCATCCCGGACCTGGAGCGGCTCGGCGTCCGGCGCGTGAGCGTCGGCTCCGGCATCGCGCGCGCCGCCTACGGCCTCGCCCGCCACATCGCGCTGGAGTTGAAGGAGAAGGGCACCTACGAGCTCATGGCCGAGGGCGCGATCTCCTACGCGGAGATGCAGCGCCTCTTCGGCGCGCAGTGATCTGGCGCCTCCTGCCAGTCAAGACCTGTCGAAAAATGGCTGAGGTCTGCGGCGTGGCCGGGGTGGGGCCCCGATGGGCTTTGCCTGGCGGGGCGGGGGCGGCCTGCGCCCCCGGGTACTCAGCCTCTCGCGAGCCGAACGGGCATGACGTCCTCGGCCGAGCAGCGGTGCGCCTCCCACACCTGGCGGTTGATGGCATACAGGGTACGCCGCTACCGTCACGGCGTGCCGGAAGACGTCGTGCTCGATCCTGGACGCCCGCGTGGGTCCAAGCTGAGCGATCGCTGGCGGGCCGCGCTCGCAGCGCTTCGCGCCCGAAGTGAGGCCCGCCGCGCGCTTCGCGAGGAGCGCCGCGCGCTGCTCCGGCTCGGCGAGGCGCTGGCCGGCACGACCGCGCCGGCCGGGGACGGCCTCCGGGGCGCGCTCGAAGAAGTCGCGAGGCACGACTCCACCATCGCGACGATGCAGGGCGCTGCCTCGGCCACGCTTCAGGAGGATCGAGCCGACTATGCCCTGGCATCGCCATGGGTCCGTCCACTCGTGGTCGCTCGCGGCCTGGCCGCCCGCTGCGTGGTCCGCGATCGGCTGCGGCAGGTCCGGAACGAGCGGGCCGCCGCATGTCGCCGCCTCGGCACAGCGGCGCTCGAGCAATCCCTCGCCATCTCGGGCGAGGCCGCGAGGATGGCGGTCGCCGCGCGCGATGCTCGCGTCCGCGCCGTCACGGCCAGAGGTCAGGCCGAAGCGCTGCTCGCACCCTTCGGAGGGTCCGCCGTCCCACGGAGCGTGGACTGCGTCGGACGCGAGGTGGCGGCGTTCGGCAAGCCCCTCGCGCGAGAGCTGCGAGGGCAGCTCCTCCCCCGTCTGCCTGCGCTCGCCGGGCTGGTGGTCGGCTGGTGGGTGGCCAGCACCTTCACCGATTCGCAGCTCTCGGCCACGCTGCACTCGTTCGGCATCGGCAGCGGCCCGAGGCGGGCCGTGAGCAGCGGAACACTGCGGACCTTGAGCTTCTGGTTACCGATCCTGGCGGCGGCGCTCTGCTCGTACGCCAGCGGCCGGCTCGGCGCGCTGGTGCGGACGCGCTACGCGTCGGCCCCCCCGGCTGCCGAAGCTCCCGTCGACTCCCAGGGCGCCCTCACCGTGAGCGGACAGCCAGAGGCGCCGTCGCGACAGCGCGGCCCCTCCCTGTAGCGCGGGAGACGCGACCGTCGGGCCCCTGCATCGCCGCTCCGCCCTTCCCGTGGAACGCGCCGTGGCGGCACCAGGCCCGCCTACTTCGGCTCCGCCTCGAGGAGCGCCTTCGCCTTCGCGCCGACGTCGGCGAGCGGGACGAGCTCCACGTCCTTCCCGCGCCGGAGCTTCCACTCCACCTTGCCCTCGGCGAGGCCCTTCTTCCCCACCGTGATGCGGAGCGGGATGCCGAGCAAGTCGGCGTCCTTGAACTTCACTCCGGCTCGCTCGTCCCGGTCGTCGTAGAGGACGTCAGCGCCGGCCTCCGAGAGCGCCGCGATCACCCGCTCGGCTGCCTTCGCCAGCTCCGGCTCCTTCCCCATCGTGAGCACGGTGGCGCGGTAGGGCGCGATGGAGAACGGCCAGATGATCCCGTTCTCGTCGTGGTGGAGCTCGATGGCGGCGGCCATGATGCGCTCGACGCCGATCCCGTAGCTCCCCATGACGATGGGCGTCTCGCCTCCATCCGCCTTGAGGACGTTGGCCTTCATCGAGACCGAGTACTTGGTGCCGAGCTTGAAGATGTGCCCCACCTCGAGCGCCTTGAAGAGATCGAGCGTGCCGTCGCACCTCGGGCACCCCTCTCCGGCCCGGACGGTGCGCAGGTCGGCGAGCTTCGCGTTCGGCTGCGAGAGGACGTCCCGCTTCACGTCCACGCCGCGGACGTGGAAGCCGTCCTCGTTGGCGCCGGTGACCATGTTCTTCCGGTCACCCAGGGAGGGGTCGACGAGCACGGTCGCCTTGGTGAATCGCACCGCTCCCAGCGAGCCGGCGTGAGCGCCCATGAGCGGCGGGATCTCCTCCGGGCGTGCCGGGCGGATCACGCCCGCGCCGGTGGCCGTCTGCAGCTTCGCCTCGTTGAGGTCCTGGTCGCCGCGCACGACCGCGACGACCGGCTTCTCGTCTGCGACGTAGATGAGCGTCTTGAGCTGGCGCCTCGCCGGCACCGAGTACGGCGCCTGCTCGAGCGCCTCGATGGTCAGGACGCCGGGGGTCGCGAACTTCTCGATCGACGCGGGGCCGGCTTCGTCCTGCTCGGAGGGGATGCGCGACGTCGCCGTCTCGGTGTTGGCCGCATACCGGCACTTGGGGCAGGCCGCGACGAGGTCCTCCCCGGCGTCGGTGCGGACCATGAACTCCTGCGAACCCGACCCGCCCATGGCGCCCGAGTGCGCCTGCACCGTGACGAAGTCGAGGCCGCAGCGGGTGAAGATCTTCACGTACGCCTGGCGCTGGTCCTCGTAGCTCTTGTCGAGGCCCTGCGCGTCCACGTCGAAGGAGTAGGCGTCCTTCATGGTGAATTGCCGCACGCGCAGGAGGCCCGACTTCGGCCGCGGCTCGTCCCGGAACTTGGTCTGGATCTGGTACCAGACCTGCGGCAGCTGCCGGTAGCTGCGCAGCTCGTCGCGGGCGATCGCAGTGAAGACCTCCTCGTGCGTCATGCCGAGGGCGTAGTCGGCGCCCTTGCGGTCCTTCAGGCGAAACATGTTGTCGCCCATGACCTCCCAGCGCCCCGACTCCTTCCAGATCTCCGCCGGGTGGAGCGCGGGCAGGTAGAACTCCTGGGCGCCGATGGCGTCCATCTCCGCGCGGACGATGGCCTCCACCTTGGAGAGCGTGCGCTTGGCGAGGGGGAGGTAGTCGTAGATCCCGGCGCCCAGCTGGCGGATGAATCCGGCCCGGACGAGGAGCTTGTGCGAGGCGACCTGCGCGTCGGCGGGCGCCTCCTTGAGTGTCGGGATGAAGAGCTGGCTGTAGCGCGCGACGTGCATGGCGGGGGGTTATACCCCACGGCTCGCTCGCGTACACCGGCTGCTGTTCGTGCTCAAGACCTGTCGAAAAATGGCTGAGGTCCGCGGCGTGGCTGGGGTGGGGCCCCGACGGGCTTTGCCCGGCGGGGCGGGGGCGGCCTGCGCCCCCGGCTACTCAGCGCCGGTGGCCGCCGGTTCGCGCCCGGCATCATGAAGCAGCCGCGCCACCGAGGCATCGAGGGAGCGGCCCGCCCGGAATGGGGGCGGGTCACTACTTCTTCGCCCGCTCCTCGGCGATGCGGGTCGCCTCCTCGACGAGCGCGTCCTCGAGGTCCTCGGCCTTCATGCGCTTCACGATCTTGCCGTTCTTGAAGAGCAGCCCCACGCCCTTGTGGCCGTACGCGACACCCACGTCGGCGGCGGAAGCCTCTCCGGGCCCGTTCACCTCGCACCCCATAACCGCGACGTTGACCTCGCCCTTGAGCAGCGAGAGGCGCTGCTCGACGCGCTCGGCGATGGGAATCATCCCCACCGAGCAGCGGCCGCAGGTCGGGCAAGCGGTGAGCGTGGCGCCGCCGAACTTGAGACCCAGCGCCTTGAGGAGGATGCGAGCGACCTTCACCTCCTCGACCGGATCCGCCGCCAGCGACACGCGGATGGTGTCGCCGATGCCGTCGGCGAGCAGGATCCCCATCCCCGCCGCGCTCTTCACCGCGCCGGTCAGGAGCGTGCCCGCCTCGGTGATGCCGAGGTGGAGCGGGTACTCGAACTTCTGCGCGAAGAGCCGGTACGCTCGTACCGTCATCGCGACGTCGTGGGCCTTGAGCGAGACCTTGATCTCCTGGTAGCCCTCCTCCTCGAGGAAGGCGATGTGGCGCGCGGCGCTCTCCACCATGCCCTCCGCGGTAGGCCAGCCGTACTTCGCGACGATGTCCTCTTCGAGCGAGCCGGCGTTCACGCCGATGCGGATGGGCACCATCCGTTCGCGCGCGGCCTTCACCACCTCGCGGACGCGCTCGCGCGATCCGATGTTTCCCGGGTTCAGGCGGATGCAGTGCATGCCGGCCTGGAGCGCGGTCAGCGCGAGCCGGTAGTCGAAGTGGATGTCGGCCACGAGGGGCACCGGCGAGCCGCGCACGATCTCGGCCAGCGCGGCGGCCGCCACCGCGTCGGGCACCGCCAGCCGCACGATGTCCGCTCCCGCCCCGGCCAGGGCGCGCACCTGCCCGAGCGTCGCGGCGACGTCGCGGGTGTCGGTGGTCGTCATCGACTGCACCGCGATGGGCGCGCCGCCGCCGATCTGCACCGGCCCGACCCGGACCGGACGGGTGCGGCGACGCTCCGAGATGGCACTGATTCCCTGATGGTCGTAGGCGGACATTCTTGACGAGGGGGCCGCCAGAGCCGCAGCCCCCTCATACTCCCCGATTCGCTTCGGCCCGCCAACGGCGGGGCCCGTGATGCTTAACGCACCCTCGCCGGTGGTGCCAACGGCCCCGAGGTCACTTCTTCGCGACAGCGAGCTCACTGTCGATGAGGGTCTTGAACTCCTCGAACGGCTGCGCGCCCGTGAGCTGGAACCCGTTCACGAAGAACGCCGGCGTGCCGGTCACGCCCACCTTCTCGCCAGCCTTGCGGTTCGTCTCCACGACCTTGGCCTTGTCGCCCGAGTCGAGACACTTGTCGAACTTGCCCTGATCGATCCCGATGTCCTTCGCGTAGCCCTTGAGCGAAGACAGCTCCAGGGCCTTCTGGTTCGCGAAGAGCTTCTCGTGCATCTCCCAGTACTTCCCCTGGTCGCCCGCGCAATGGGCCGCCTCGGCGGCCTTCTGCGCCAGGGGGTGGATGGGGAGCGGGAAGTCACGGTAGACGACGCGCACCTTCCCGTCATAGGCCTTCAACACCTTGCCGACGGTCTCCTCGGCGCGCACGCAATACGGGCACTGGAAGTCGGAGAACTCGACGATCGTGACGGGCGCGCCCGAAGGTCCCTTCGACGGGCCCTCGGCGGCGACCTCCATGCGCGGGGGCTTGAGCGCGATCTCGACGTTGAGCTCCTTCTTGAGCTTCTCCACGAAGGCCTGCTGCGCCGCCTGGGACGCCGGCCGCTCCATGTACTGGGCGATCTGGTCCTTGATCTGCTCGAAGGGGGGCAGCGGCTGCCGCTTCGCCTGCTCGTCGTAGAACGACTTCATCTCGGCGTCGCTCGGCTTCTTGAGCTTGTCCGTGACCTCGCGCTTCCAGAGCGCCTCGGGCGTGATGCTCTCGGCCTTGGCCTTCTGCTCCACGAGCTTGCGCACGAGCAGCTGCTCGAGGGCCTGCTTGCGCTGATCGTAGACGAGGGCGTCGAGTTCGCCCGCCGAGATGCTACCGCCGTTCCACTTGGCGACGGGGGCGCTGGAGTCGGATGGCGCCTGCGTCTTGGCCTCGGTGTTGGACGGCTTCTGGCAAGCGACGGCCAGCGCAAAAGCGCACAGCCCTATGACGGAACGTGGCATGGAACTCCCGAATGTGGAACAGGACTGCGTTTCGAAACGCGCGATTCTCGATGATAACCGGCTGAAGGGTCAATGCATTTCGAAGCGCGCCGCGAACGCTGACGCCGCGCCTGTCGCGGGAGGGGGTCGTGACGACCCGGGGCCACTCGCGACCCCTGGGCTGGCCGCGCCGCCGCAGCGCTAATCGTCGCTCGCCGGTGGCACGACGCTCGCTCAACCGGGCTGACGTGACGACGGAAGGCAGATCCAGGAGGGCGGCGTGCGACAGGTCCGGCGTCCACGTGCGCCTGCTGCGCCTCTTCGCCTCCCCTTCCTACCAGCCCCCCGTCCTCCCCGCGGTGGCGGTCGAGATCCTGCAACTCGCCCACCGGCCGGACGCCACCTTCGACGAGCTGGTGGCGGTGCTCGAGCACGATTCCATACTCGCAGCGAAGGTCCTCTCCATCGCGCAGTCGGCGCTTTACGCTCCGCGCTCCCCCATCCTCTCCCTCAAGCACGCGACGGTCCGACTGGGCATGAAGACCATCCGCGACCTGGTTCTGCAGGCCGCCCTGCACCTGCGCGTCTTCCGCGTCCCCGGGTACGACGCCGCGATGGAGCGCCTGGCCTGGCACAGCACGGTGACTGCCTACATCATGCGCGCGCTTTGCCGAAAGACGGCCATCGAGACGGAGTACGCCTTCGCTTGCGGGCTCCTGCACGACGTGGGGATCGCGGCGTGCCTGCTCGCGCTCTCCGACGACGCGCGGGCCGAGACGGTGCCCTTCGAGGAGCTGGGGACCGTGCTGGACGACGTGCACGAGGAGGCCTCCGGGCTCGTGACGCGCCTGTGGGGACTGCCGGCCGACATCCAGAGAGTGATGGCGACGCACCACCACCTGGAGGTGGGCGGCACGCCACATCCCGTGAACGCCGCGCTCATCGCGTCGGAGCACTTCGCGGGCGAGCTCGACGCGGGCGCGGCGCCGGCGGGGACGGGCAGCGCCACCGGAGAGCGGGCGCTCGACTCGAACTCGCCCGAGCTATTCGGGGCCGCCTGCGCGGCGCTCGGACTCGACGGGTGCCGCGTCGAGGCAGCTCGCGCCGAAGCGAGGCAGATCGTGGCAACGCTCTCCTGTCCCGCGCCAAGCCGCCCCGCAGCCGCAGGCTGAGTCGCCGGGGGCGCAGGCCGCCCCCGCCCCGCCGGGCAAAGCCCATCGGCATTGGTCTCAGCGCTGTCCAAGAACTTGGCACTGCTGGGGAATC
>JBGQLS010000087.1:0-16628 GCA_041500205.1 Anaeromyxobacteraceae bacterium
CCCCACGTCCGGTAGGCGATCCTCAGGCCGGGCAGGACACCGCCCAGCTCGAGGGGGAACTCGGCCGCGAGATCGAGCCAGCGCGTCTCGGGAGAGATGAAGGCGGCGCGCGCGGGGGCGCCCGGGTCGCCGTGCGGTCTCGGGGAGGACATCGAGGAAGGGCTGGACGTTACCCGCCGCGCGGAAGGGGTGTCAAGATTGCGGACGCGTCTGCTGGGAGCCCTGGGCGTCGCCGATCCTAGAAGCAGCTCTGGGACCAGGCACCGGGCAGAGCTCACGCGCTCGGGCACGGATCCACCAGTCACGGATTCGGGCTGGACCCCTGGCCGCGCTTGCCGCGGGTCGCGAGATCGCGACGGCTCTGCCGGAGACCCGTGACCGCGCTCGTCGCGGTCACGGGCGCGGTCGCGAGACCGCGCCGGCTCTGCCGACGCGGTCGAAGAGCGGCGCGAAGCGATGTGCGAGAGCCACGCGCACTTCGACCTACCGTAAAGCGCCACGCGCGCGACAGGCCCACTCGTCAGCGCGCCGGCGCTGGGGACGATGTCCCGTAACCACGGTAGGAGAGCGGGTTTCTTTGCGATCTCGGTGGGACCTCGCTGAAACCCGGGGGTTGGCTCGACTCCCCGGTCTCGCGCAGCTGCCGCGCCGCAACTCCGCGTTTCTCCATTGACGCCACCGCGCTGACGTCATGGCCCCGCCCTTGCTCATGCTCCGACGCGAACCTGACGGAGGCGACATGGCGCTGACTGCGGCAACCCCGGGGACGACGACGCTCAAGATGGCCGTGGTGCACGGGCCCGACTCGCCCCTGCTCGACCTCGTCCGCACTTGCGGCCGCATCGCCAACAGCGAAGCCACGGTGCTCATCACCGGCGAGACCGGCGTCGGCAAGGAGATCTTCGCGCGCCTCATCCACGAGCGGAGCCCGCGCGCGGGCCGCCCTCTCGTCGCGGTGAACTGCGGCGCCATCCCCGAGACGCTCCTGGAGTCCGAGCTGTTCGGCCACGTGAAGGGCGCCTTCACCGGCGCCACCGGCCGCCGGGGCCGCATCGCCGCCGCCGACGGTGGCACGCTCTTCCTGGACGAGATCGGGGAGCTGCCGCTCAACCTTCAAGTGAAGCTGTTGCGGGTCCTGCAGGAGCGCTGCTACGAGCCGGTGGGCTCGGCCGAGTCGATGCCCGCCAACTTCCGGCTCGTCGCCGCGTCCAACCGGGACCTCGCCGAGGAAGTGGCTGCCGGGCGCTTCCGCCGCGACCTCTACTACCGCCTCCTCGTCTGCCCCATCGAGGTTCCTCCGCTGCGGCGTCGTCGCGGCGACATCCCGCACCTGTTCGCGCATTTCTGGACGGCGCGCGGCGAGACGCGGCCCATCGAGCCGACGGTGCTGAAGCTCCTCGAGGAGCACGCCTGGCCCGGCAACGTCCGCGAGCTGGAGAACCTGGTGGAGCGCCTCTCTGTGTGCACCGAAGGCCTCTCCATACGCGTCGCGGACCTGCCGTCACACCTGCGGCCGGACAGCGCCGAGGTGAAGCCGCTGGCGCTCGCGCAGCCCGTGCCGGAGCGGCTCAACGCTCCGTCGGTGGCGAGCGAGGTGCGCGCCATCTTCCGCGTCGCCGACGAGCCCGCTCCGCAGGGCGCGATCACGCTCGACGATGACCGGCCCGTGGACCTGCCCAGCATGCTGCGCAGGCTCGAAGAGGCCTACATCGACGCCGCGCTGGTACGCACCCGCGGCAACAAGAAGGCCGCCGCCGATCTGCTCGGCCTGCAGCGCACCACGCTGGTGGAGAAGCTTCGGCGCCGGCACCGCGAAGCAGCCGCGCCAGCTCCCTGACCCGCGACGCCACGCTGACGCGAGACGCGTGCGAATACGCCCGCGGTGACCCGTAGTGCACTCACCATCCCGCCTCGCGAGCCATCGCTCCGAGCACACCGATTGCAAAGGAACGGTTTCGTGACGCTGCTCGCCGCCATCTTGACGCTGACTGCCGTGGCCGCACCACCCGCGCCGCCTGGTCGGGTAGCGGTGGACGGCGTCGAGGCGATCGATCACGTGCCGCTGCCGGCGGTCGCGGGACGGCTCAGCTTGCGTGTCAGCGCGCTCGAGAAGCTAGTCGTGATCCAGACGCCGTCGCGCTCGGCCCCGGAGCTGGCCCGCGCCATCCGCAGGGCGCCGCGATCGGTGTGCGCCCGGATCGACGAGAGCCCGTTCGAGATCCGTCTCCGCTGCCGCTCGAACCGCATCGTGGCGCGCCTGCTCCCGCAGGAATCAGGGCACCTCCTCGAGATCAGCGAGACCCGCGGGCTCCCGTGGGACGGGGAGGACGGTCCCGCCCTGGTCGCCTTCGATCCGCCTTCCCTCGGGCTGGGCGAAGCCTGCCCGGGGTCGACGTACGCCGGGCGAGCCGAGTGCCTGCTGGCGCAAGGCGACCGTGCGGGCGCGCTGGCCGTACTCGAGCACATCACGGAGGGCCCACCCCTGGAGCTCGCCGAGCTTCGTCGGGGCGACCTCGCCTCCGCTGCCGGCGACGCCTGCGCCGCCGCCCAGGCCTGGGGCCGGGTCCAAGCCAAGCCGTGGCAGCAGCTCGCCGCGGCGCGTCTTTGCGAGGCATCCTGGTCGTGCCTCAAGGGTGGCCACGTCGAGTCACTCTACGCGACGGAGGGTCTGCCGCAGCCGCTCGCTCGAGATCTGACGCTCCGCCGAGCCCGCACCCTCGCCTTCCTCGGGCGGACCGGCGAGGGCGCCCGGTCGCTCCTCGCGGAGAGCAGCGGCCTCGGCGCGTGCGCCGCAGCGCCGGCGGCGTGCCGCCAGGTAACCTTGGCTGCGCTGCGCGCGCCCGGGACAGACGCGGTGGACGGCCTCCTGCTCTGGCTCGAGTCGCCGGAGCGCGATCACCAGGGCGCCTACGAGATGGACGTCGCGGCGGCGGCCGCCGCCGAGCGCAATGGCGCGCCGCTGTTCGGCGCCAACGTCCTCGCCGCCGCGGCTGGCCACGCGCCCGCGCAGGCCTTCGCGGAGCACCTGCTGCGGACCTCGGAGCTGTACCTCGCCGGAGGCGATCGCGTGCGAGCCGGGGTCGTGCTCGAGTTCGCACGCGCCCGCGCCGGCAAGAAGGGCCTCACCGGCCCACGCTGGGCGGCGGTGATACGCGGAACTTCCGGCCGAGGCGAACCGTCCCGCCCCGCCCACGAGCGCGCGCTCGTGAACCTGCCCGAGGACGCCGGGTTCATCGCTGCCGCCGGGCGTACGGCGCAGGCAGCTCGGTCCCTCTTCGAAGGGGGCAGGCCATGACCGTCGCCGCCGCCAATGCCGTCCCTGCATCCACCGGCGAGGCGTCTCCCGTCGGTGCGAGCCCCGCCATGCGCGAGGTCATGGCAGCCGCCGGCGACGTCGCGCCGACGCCCACCACGGTACTCCTCCTCGGCGAGAGCGGCACCGGCAAGGAGATGGTGGCGCGCTTCATCCACGCACAGGCGCGGCGCCCGGGTCCCTGGGTGGCGGTCAACTGCGCCGCCCTCCCTGCCGAGCTGCTCGAGTCCGAGCTCTTCGGCCACGAGAAGGGCGCCTTCACCGGCGCCTCCGACCGGCACGCCGGCCGCTTCGAGCAGGCACAGCGCGGGACGATCCTCCTCGACGAGATCTCGGAGCTGCCGTTCCCGCTGCAGGCGAAGCTCCTGCGGGTACTGCAGGAACGCGAGGTGGATCGCGTGGGCGGGCATCGTCCCGTGCCGGTCGACGTGCGCGTCATCGCCACGTCCAACCGCGATCTCTCCGAGATGGTCCGGCGCGGCCTCTTCCGCTCCGATCTGTACTATCGCCTGAACGTCTTTCCGATCGTCCTTCCGCCGCTGCGCGATCGCCTCGAGGATCTGCCAGCTCTCGCCGCCGCCCTGGTCGCCGAGGCCTCGCGCGATCTCGGCCGCCCCGCGCCGCGCCTCGACGAGGCGGCACTCGAGGCGCTCCGGACTCATCCGTACCCGGGGAACGTGCGCGAGCTGCGCAACATGCTGGCGCGCGCGCTGGTGCGCTGCCGCGGGCCCGTGCTCGGCCTTGCGCACCTGAGCCTGGCGGTGGTGCCGGCCTTGGCCGCAACTCCTTTCCCCACCACGACCGCGCCCCCTCACCCTACCATCTCCCCCGCTGGGGGAGAGGGAGTGTCCCTTCGGGCAACTGACGCGACCACTCTCCCGACCTTCCCCGGAAACTTCCCCATCGACCTGGGCGAGCTGGAGCGCCTCGCCATCGCCGAGGCGCTGCGCCGGGTTCAGGGCAATCGCACGCACGCGGCGCGGCTGCTCGGCATCGGGCTCCGGACCCTCCGCAACAAGCTGGCCGCCTATCGCGAGGCGGCGCTGGACGTCGAACCGGCCGGAACTGCCGCTGGGCAACTCTGGCCGACGCCTTCGGACGCGGACGCCTCGAATTCACGGAATTGCCGCTGCGCCCTGCGGGCACGGGCCTCGCAAGAGGAGGGCTCGTGAAGATCTTCGACTCGACCCTCGGCGTCCTGGAGCGCGCACTCGACGCGCGCCTGCTCCGGCACAACGTCCTCGCCGGCAACCTCGCCAACAGCGACACACCCGGGTTCGTGCCGCGCGACGTGGACTTCGCCGCAGCCATGCGCGAAGGCGCTCGCGAGACCGAGGGCGCGCCGCCAGTCCCGACCCGGAGCATGACCTTCGCGAGCGCCGGCCACTACATCGAGCGCAGCGCAGGCGACATTCCGCTCTCGGCCGCCGGCTCTGGCTCCGCCGCCGTCGGCTCGCCGATCATCGCGGTCCAGGGCGCGGGGGCCGGAATCGACGGGAACGCCGTGGACGTCGACCGCGCTCTCGCCGCCGTCGCCGAGAACGCCATCCAGTACGGCGCCACGGCCCGCGCAGCGCAGAAGAAGCTCGCCATACTCCGCTACGTCGCATCCGACGGCGCTGCCTAGCCGCCTGGCCAAGGAGCGAACCATGGACTTCCTCTCCGCCCTCCGGATCAGCGCCTCCGGCCTCGCCGCCGAGCGCGTGCGCGTGAACCTCGCCTCTTCCAACCTGGCCAACGCCGAGTCCACCCGTGGCCCTGGTGGCAAGCCGTACCAGCGGCTCGATCCCGTGCTGGAGGCGGTGCCCTTCGGCGACCATCTGGCGCAGGCGAGCGGCGCGGATCCCATGAGCGTGCGGGTGGCGCAGGTGGCGCAGGACCAGTTACCCGGCCGCCGCGTCTACGACCCGTCGCACCCGGACGCGGACGGGCAGGGCTTCGTGACCCTCCCCAACGTGAACCCCATCCACGAGGTGGTGAACCTCATGTCCGCCTCGCGCGCCTACGACGCCAACGCCACCGCCGTCGAGACGCTCAAGACCATGGCCCAGCGGGCCCTCGACATCGCGAGGTAGCACATGGATCCGATCACCCTACCGCCTGTAGCCAATTCCACCGAGCTGCTCGATCCGCGCCGCACGACGGGCGCGGAGGCCACGGGCGGACCCGGCGAGAGCTTCGGGGACGCGCTCGGCAAGGCGCTCGCCGGCGTGGAGAGCTTGCAGCGAAGCGCCGACCAGAGCGCGGAGCAGGTCGCGCTGGGCGGCGGGAACCTCCACGAGACGGCGCTCGCGCTGGAGAAGGCCGACACGGCGATGCGGGTGGCCTTGAAGGTGCGCAACAAGCTCGTCGATGCGTACCAGGAAATCATGCGGATGAGCGTTTGACGGTGTAGCCCATGGAACCCTTGGTGAAGCAAGTCCGCGAACTGCCCTCCCGCCTCGGCGCCCTCCCCGGCGCCGTGAAGGCCCTGCTCCTGGTGGTCCTGGTCGGCGTCGGCGCGGCCGCCGTCGCGCTGTCCATGTCCGCCGCGGATGGGTTCCAGTACGCCTTCACCAACCTCACCCCCGAGGACTCGAGCGAGGCAGCCGCCACCCTCAAGGCAGCCGGCGTGCCCTTCCGGCTCGAGGCGGGCGGCTCCGCGCTGGCGGTCCCGGCGCAGAAGGTCTACGACGCTCGCCTGCTGCTGGCGGCGGCAGGTCTCCCCCGAGGTGGCGGGGTCGGTTTCGAGCTCTTCGACCGGGGCGACCTGGGTGTCTCCGAGTTCACACAGAAGGTGAACCTCCGCCGCGCCATCGAGGGCGAGCTGGCGCGCACCATCTCCAGGCTCGGCCCGGTGCGGTCGGCGCGCGTGCACCTCTCGCTCGCCGAGAAAGGCCTCTTCAAGGACGAGGACCGGAAGGCGTCGGCGGCGGTGGTGCTGAACCTCCAACCCGGCCGCACCCTCGAGGAGCGCGAGGTGGCCGGCATCCGGCACCTGGTCGCCTCGGCGGTCCCCGGCCTCTCCGCGTCGAGCGTGACGCTGGTGGACGGCAAGGGCAACGTCCTGTCGGCCGAGACGCCCTGGGGCGAGGCCAACGCCTACCAGCGCAAGATGGAGCGCGATCTGGAGCGCCGCGTGGTGGAGCTGCTCGAGCAGGCTGTCGGGCCGGGCGCGGTCGTGGCGCGGGTGGCCGCCCAGATCGACAGCGCCGAGGTGAGCACCAGCGCCGAGACGGTCGACCCCGACGCGACCGCGCTGCGCAGCGAACGCCACGTCACGCAGGCACAGAACCAGGATGCGAGCGCACCAGGTGGCATCGCCGGCGCCGCCGCCAACCAGCCGCTCCAGCCGCAGCCGCAGGTTGCCGGTGCTGTGAACCGCGGCTCTTCCTCGCTTCAGGACGAGGTCCGCAACTACGACGTGTCCAGGACCACCACCACCACCGTGCAGCGCGTTCCGCGCCTGAAGCGCCTCTCGGTGGCCGTGCTCCTCGACGGCGTCTCCGGGAAGGCCCGGCCCGAAGCCGAGGTCACGCGGCTGGGCGAACTCACGAAGCGCGCCGTCGGCTTCGACGCGCAACGCGGCGACGAGCTCGACATCTCGAGCGCCCCCTTCGTTCACGCCGAGGATGCCGCTGTCGCCGGCGCCCCGGCCGCGGCCCCCTCGAAGCTGCCTCCGCGCAGCTGGCTCATCGGTGGTGGCGCGGCCCTGCTCGTGCTCATCGTGCTGGCCGCCCTGCTCCTGCGGCGCCGGCCCGCGGCCGCTCCTCAGCTCGAGCCGCAGCTCATCGCAGGGACACGCGTGTCGGAGATGGAAGCCCGCTTCGCCGGCGCGGTCGCGGCAGCCGGAGCGCTCCCGTCCGGTAGCGCGGAAACGACCGCCCCCAAGGATCCCACCGAAGCGCTGCGCGAACGCGCCAAGGCGCTCACCGCCAAGGACCCCGCCCGCGCCGCGCACATCCTCAAGGGCTGGATGAGCGAGGGAGGCCCCAATGCCTGAGCAAGCCGTTCAGCGCGCGCCCAGCGCGCTCGCCAACACGAAGGATACCGGGACCGGCTCGACCCGCGCCGCCGCTGTGCTGCTCGGCCTCGGCGCCGACTCGGCGGGCACCGTCTTCCGCCAGATGGGCGAGCCCGAGTTGCGCATGATCGCCCTCGGGGCCAAGGGGCTTCGCACCCAGCCGCCGCAGACGGTCCCCTATTCGCTCCAGCTGTTCGTCCAGGCGATGGAGTCGGTGGGCGGCGACGCCGCGGTCTCCGACCAGGTGCTGCGCGACGCGGCCGTGAAGTCCATCGGCGCCGACGCGGCGCGCCGCGCCTTCGACGACGAGCCGGCGGCCCCGCCGGACGAGGTGCTCGGGGCGGTGTCGCAGGCCGATCCGGAGTCGCTCGCGATGGTGCTCTCCCACGAGCAGCCGCAGACGATCGCGCTCTTGCTCTCCTCCATCGACGTCGCGCGTGCCACCGCTGTCATCGAGAGGATCCCGGAGAAGCAGCGGCCCGACATCCTGCGCCGCATGGCTGCCATCGACTCGGTCTCGCCCGACGTCCTGCGCGAGATCGGCCAGGCGCTCACCGCGGAGCTGAAGGCGCTCGTCGCGGGCGGCATGCGCAAGGTGAACGGCAAGGCGGTCGCCCTCGACATCCTGCGCCGCTGCAGCGCCCAGCAGCAAGGCGAGGTCATAGCCGAGATCGAGAAGGACTCGGCGCCGCTCGCGGCCGAGCTGCGGGGGCGGCTGTTCACGTTCGACGACCTCCGATCCCTCGCCGACCGGGATCTTCAGACCCTCCTGCGCGAGATCGACACCAACAAGCTGGCCGTCGCGCTCAAGGGAGCCACTCCCGAGCTCAAGGCGAAGGTCCTGTCGAACCTCTCCGCTCGCGCGGCCGAGATGCTGGAGGATGACCTCCAGGCCATGGGTCCGGTGAAGCTCTCCACCGTCGAGACGGCGCAGGAGGAGATCGCGAAGCTGACGCAAGAGGTCGCGCAGCAGGGCCGCATCACCATCGTGGGCGCCAACGAGACCATGGTCTAGAATGGCCACCCCGCTCGCCCGCCGCCCGCACTTCCTGGCCGACGTCCCCGAGGCGCCGACCCCGGAACTGGCGCGCTTCGCCCACGCGACCCAGCGCGCCGCCCCGGCCACCCGCCAGGCGAAGAGCGCCCACGGGCAAGTCCCGGCGCCGCCGGCCGAGGCCGAGTCCATCGACCTCGCCGCCCTGCGCCGGGAGGCGATGGAGAAGGTCGCGGGGGCGCTCGCAACCCTGCGGGCGCAGGCCGACCGCCTCGCGGAGCAAGCGCGCTCCGATGCCATCGAGATAGGCTTCCAGGTGGCGAGGAAGATCCTGGAGACCGAGCTCCGGCAGAGCCCGGAGGCGCTGTTCGCGCTCGTCCGCAGCGCCGTCCGGCGAGCCGGGGAATCGCGTCGGATCGCGGTGCGCGTCACGCCCGACGACGCGTCACTGCTCCAGGCCGAAACCGGCCGGGCGGCGCTCGACGGCCTCTCCTCGGCGCGGATCGAGCTGGTGAGCGACCCCAGCCTCCAGCGTGGAGACTGCATGGTGGACACCGACTTCGGCCAGGTCGACGGCCGCCTCGAGACGCGGCTGGCCGAGATCCGGCGCGCCGTCGACGCCGCCGGCGAGGGCGCGGCCTGATGACGGCCACCCGGACGCCCGCGATCGCGCCACGCGCAGGAGCCGCGCCATGAGCCCGGTCTCCCTCGAAGCGATCCGCCAGGCCATCGCGGACGCCGATCCGCTGCCGCTCACCGGCACGGTGGTGCGCGCGGCCGGTCTGGTCCTGGAGGCGGCGCTCCCGCGCGTCCCGGTCGGCACCGCCTGCGAGATCCGCGCGAGTGACGGCGCCATCGTACTGGCGGAGGTGGTCGGCTTCTTCGGCCAGACCGCGCGCCTCATGCCGCTCGCCGACATCCACGGCATCGGCGAGGGCTGCACAGTGATCCCGCGCGCCGCCGCCGACCGCATTCCCGTGGGCGACGCGCTCCTCGGCCGCGTGGTCGACGCCGCGCTCAAGCCGATGGACGGCGGGCCGGTGCCCATGCTGCCCGCGCGCGCTCGCCTGCACGCGACGCCGCCCGCCGCGATGGAGCGGCGCAGGGTGGTGCGGCCGCTGACGCTCGGCATTCGCTCGATCGACGCCTTCCTCACAGTCGGCGAGGGTCAGCGGCTCGCCATCATGTCCGGCCCAGGGGTGGGAAAGAGCGTGCTCCTCGGCATGCTGGCGCGGTCCGCCGACGCGGACGTGGTGGTGGTCGGGCTGGTGGGCGAGCGCGGCCGCGAAGTGCGCGAGTTCATCGAGCGAGACCTGGGCGCGGGGCTGGCGCGGGCAGTGGTCGTGGTGGCCACGAGCGACGAATCGCCGCTCAAGCGCGTTCGCGCCGCCATGGTCGCGACGACCGTCGCCGAGTACTACCGGAGCCAGGGCAAGCGAGTCCTCCTCCTCGTCGACTCCCTCTCCCGCGTGGCGCAGGCCCAGCGCGAGATCGGCCTCGCGGCGGGCGAGCCGCCCACCACCAAGGGTTACCCGCCGTCCTCGTTCGCCATTCTCCCGCGCCTGACCGAACGGGCAGGAAACGACGCCGGCGCGGGCAGCATCACCGCCTTCTACTCCGTCCTGGCCGAGGGCGACGACCAGACCGATCCGGTGGTCGACGCGGCCAAGGCCACCCTCGACGGCCACATCGTGCTCTCGCGCAAGCTCGCCGAGTCCGGCCACTTCCCGGCCGTGGACGTGCTCGCCAGCATCTCCCGGGTGATGAGCGACATCGTCGACCCGGAGCACCGCGAGCTGGCGAGGCAGGCGCGGGAAGTGCTCTCGGCGTACCGCGAGGCGGCGGACCTGGTGGAAGTGGGCGCCTACGTGGCCGGATCGAACCCGCGCGTCGATCGCGCCCTGCGCTGCATCAACGGCCTGCAATCATTCCAGCGGCAAGACCCGGGCGAGCGTTCGACGATGGCCGAGATGCTGGCGTCGCTCAAGAGCGCGCTGGGCGTGCAGGAGGCACCTCGTGCCTAACCCCGTCTTCCTCGCGCTCGTCCTCCTCGCCACCACCGAGCCTACGGCCCCGGTTGCACCGGAGCCACCGCGGTTCGAGTTACCGGCGCTGCCATCCCTGATCGGCCGGCCCTCGACCGCGACCCAACCCCTGACCGCGCCCACGCCTCCGACACCTCCGACTGCCCCGGCAAACGCGCCCCCTCACCCTGCCCTCTCCCCCGCTGGGGGAGAGGGGGTGTCCCATCGGGCCGCTACCCCGTCCTCGACCTCGACCGCACCCCCTCACCCTGCCCTCTCCCCTGCTGGGGGAGAGGGGGTGTCGCATCGGGCTACCACCCCGACTACGACCGCAACCCCCGTCCCAGCTCCGGCCCGGCCCCCGTCCCGCGCCCCGGAGTCGACCGTGCTGCCGCCTTCGCTCACCGCGATCGCTCTCCGTGACGAATTGCGCGCCTCCTCGCAGCGGCGACAGGACGAGCTCGCTGCCATCCAGCGCGAGCGGTCGCGACTGGAGAAGCTCTCGGCGGAGATCGCCACCGCCCGCGCGACGCTCGAGGCGGAGACGGCGAATCTCGACGAGAAGGTGAAGAAGGCCGAGGTCGCGCGGAGCGCGGCAGCGCCCCATGGGCCTCCGCAGGCACGCCCGGGCGGCAAGCCACCTGGCGATACGCTCGCGAAGACCCTCAAGGGAATGAAGGCGGAGCAGGCCGCGGCGCTCGTCTCGCGCCTGGAGCGCCGTCTCGCCGTGGACCTGTTGCGGCAGATGCGACCTGCCGATGCTGGTGGAGTGCTCGAGAAGATGAAGCCGGAAACCGCAGCAGAGCTCTTCTCCCTCATGGCCTCCAACGAGGCCGCCGGAGGCTCACGATGATAGCCGCCCCCAGCACGAGGACCGGAGAGCAGCTCTCCTCTGTGGAGACGGACGGCACGGCTCGCAGCGACGACCATGACACGCGCGCCTCCTCGGGCGAGTTCCAGACCCTCCTGGGCAATGCGCTCGCGAGTTCCTCCCCTGCGGTTAACCAGCAGCCCGACAACCAGGAGCACGCCCCGCGCGCTCCCCGCAGCGGGTTCGCCAACGGTGAGACCTCCACCCTCGCGGGCGCTCTCGGTCCCGAGGCGCCGGGGACGCGGGCCAGCCACGAGGGCGCCGCATCCGAGGAGCCCGACGCGAGCGGATCGCCTCGACCAGGTGCGCGCAAGCGGCGGGAATCAGCCGGGCCGCACCCCTCCGCGCAGACCGGCCCCGCGGCCGTGGGTGCTGCGCAGGTCGCCGCGCACGCCGCCGCTGGCATTCCGGAACGGACCGCCAAGTCCACGCTGGTCCACGGGACGGCAAAGGTCGCGTCGGCGCACGCCGTCCAGCAGCCGCTCGCCACGCCTTCACCGGCAAAGCCGGCCGCCACGCAAGGACGCGAGCGCGAGAAGACCCGGGAGCGCGAGCCCTCGAAGGCAGCGGAGCCCACGGCGACGGCTGCCCGCCTCGAGCAGGTAGTCCTCTCCCCGCCAGCGGAGGCGAAGGCAGTCGCGCGAACAGCCACGCCCCTGGCGCCGGCTCGCCCGGCATCTCCACTTCCACCTCCGCCTGCAGGACAGGACGTGAGTGGCGCAGTGCTCCGCAACGCCGCGCACCTCCGCGTGGATCTGGGAGCGCTCGGCGCAGTCTCGCTGCACATGCGTGTGCACGAGGGGGCGCTCCACCTGCGCGTGGATGGCGAGGCTGCCGGCGCCCTCGAGGCGCGGGCGGGCGAGCTGTCGCGGGCGCTCGCCGGCGACGGCCTGCGGCTCGCGCCCATCGAGTTCCCTTCGCGCGAGGGCGCGGGAGTGCAGACAGGCACGGGCGGCGACGGCGGCCGCCAGGGCGAGGAGAGGCGGGAAGCCTGGAACGAGGCCGCCGATACGCGCGGCGCGCCTCAGAGCAGGACGCAGACCACCCCTGCCGAGCGGGGCGCCGCGAACGCCGGCTCGGACGCAGCTCTGGCCGCCCGGGGCGGCGTTCACGTGAAAGCCTAGGAGAGACCATGACCACCAGCGCAATTGCCGTATCGAGCGACCCGAGCGCGACCCAGCAGGTCGGGGCCGTCGCCGCGAAGAACGTGCTCGGCAAGGACGACTTCCTGAAGCTCCTCACCGCCCAGCTCGCGAACCAGGACCCGCTCTCGCCCGTGGACAACCAGGCGTTCATCGCGCAGCTCGCGCAGTTCTCCAGCCTCGAGCAGATGCAAGGCGTCTCGAGCAAGCTCGATTCCCTCCTCCTGGCGGCGGCGTCGTCGAACCAGATGAACACCGCCTCCCTGGTGGGAAAGGACGTCAGCTTCAAGGCCAGCGGGGTCGATCTCGCCGACGGCGCGAAGCCCTCGCTGCAGGTGAAGATCGCCGCACGCGGCGCAGTCGCGTGCGTCGTCCAGGACGACAGCGGCCGCACCGTCCGCACCCTCGCCCTCGGGACGCACGACGCGGGGACCTTCGACCTGGGGTGGGACGGCCGCGACGACCGCGGCAACGCCCTGCCCACCGGGCACTACACGGTGAAGGTCTCGGCAAGGGGCGCCGATGGGAGCGACGTTACGACGGAGGCGCGCTCCAGCGGGCGCGTGCAGGGCGTCTCCTTCGACGGGGACGCGGCCGAGCTCGTCATCGGGACCAGCCACGTGAAGCTCGCTGACGTCGTCCAGATCACGCAGTCCTGACGCGCCCGGCGGGCGCCAGCAGAAGAAAGGAACAAGACATGACGCTCCTCACCTCACTCTCCTCCGGAACGACCGGCCTCTCCTCAGCGAGCGCCGACCTCGCAGTCATCGGCGACAACATCGCGAACGCGAACACGGTCGGGTTCAAGGCAGGTCGCGCCGCCTTCGAGGACGCGCTGGCCCAGAACGTCGTCGGCGGCAACGGCCAGATCGGCCTCGGTTCCAGGCTGCAGGCCGTGCAGAAGCTACTCTCCCAGGGCGCGCTCACGAACACGGGCAATGCCACCGACCTGGCGCTCCAGGGCAACGGCTTCTTCGAGGTGAAGGGCACCGCAAACGACGGCCGGAACGGCTCGTTCCTGACCCGCGCCGGCCAGTTCACGCTCGACCGCGACGGCTATCTCGTCAACCTCGACGGCCTGCGCGTGCAGGGCTTCGCAGCCGACTCGAGAGGAGGCCTGACCACCGCCCTCGGGGATCTGCAGGTCGGCAGCGCCGCCGCGCAACCCGTCCCCACCGCGAACATCACCCTCAAGGCGAACCTCCAGGCCGACGCTCCCGTCATGACTTGGGACGATACCCAGCCGACTCAGAGCTCGAACTTCTCCACCACCGTCACGCTCTACGATTCGCTCGGGAAGAGCTACCAGGCGCCGGTCTACTTCGCGAACGAGGGAAATGGAGTGTGGAGTTGGCACGCGATGACGGACGCTGCCAACGTAGGCGGCGTACCGGGTGTGCTCACACAGATCGCGGGGGGGGGCCTTACCTTCGACGGCGAAGGCCGTCTGTCCGACGCGTTCCAAACCGACGACAACTTCAACCCGGTGGGCGCGGTCCAGCCGCAGCCGCTGAACTTTAACTTCGGCGATCCGACCGGCGCGGGAGGCACAGGGCTCGCAGGCGTCACCCAGTTCGCGAGCGCGAGCGCCACGACGTTCGTGGGGCAGGACGGCTACGAGTCCGGGCAGCTCACGTCCATCCAGATCGACAAGAAGGGCGTCGTGAACGGCATCTTCACCAATGGTCAGACGCGGCCGCTCGGCCAGGTGGGCGTGGCGCGCGTCGCGGCGCCGGACCAGCTCGAGCGCGTGGGCGGAAACCTCTTCGCGCTCACGACCTCCTCCGGCGATGCGGTGATGGGCGCCGCCGGCGACGGCGGCCGCGCCTTCGTCTCGGCCGGCACGCTGGAGCAGTCGAACGTCGACATCGCGGACCAGTTCGTCCGGATGATCGCCGCCCAGCGCAACTTCGAGGCCAACTCGAAGACCATCAGCACCGCCGATCAGCTCCTGTCCGAACTCATCGCGATGAAGCGGTAATGGCGCGCTTATCGCCCTGCGCCGGCGCGCCGATGAACACGGGGAGGAGTACCCGATGATCGTGCTCACGCGACTCGACGGTAAGGAACTGGTCGTGAACGCCGACCACATCCTCACTGCCGAGGCCACACCGGACACCGTCATCCTGCTCACCACGGGCCTCCGGCTCATGGTGGGCGAGTCCGTCCCGGAGGTGGTGGACCGCGTCGCGGAATGGCAACGCCGGGTCCGCGGCGGACCCGAGGCGCGCGGCAACGTCCTCCCCTTTCCGCGCGGCCTGCCGCAGGAGTAGCTCATGGACATCACCACCATCGGCGGCCTCATCCTCAGCATCGGCTGCATCCTGCTCGGACAGGTGCTCGAGGGTGGTCACGTCGGATCGATCGTGCAGGACACCGCCGCCATCATCGTCCTCGGTGGCACGTTCGGCGCGGTGATGGTCTCCTTCCCCAAGAAGGACTTCGTGCGAGGCATGAAGATGTTCAAGCTCGCCTTCACGGACAAGAAGGAGGACATGTCCGCGGTCACGAAGCAGATCGTGGACCTCGCCAGCATCGCGCGTCGCGACGGCGTGCTCGCTCTCGAAGGCAAGCTGGCCGAGGTCGAGGACCGCTTCCTCAAGAAGGCGCTCAGCTACGTGGTGGACGGCGTGGACGCCAGCGTGACGCGCTCCTCGCTCGAGGCGGCCATCGACGCCGAGCACCAGGAGAACATGCAGGGCGCCAAGGTCTGGGAGGCGGCGGGCGGCTATTCGCCCACCATCGGCATCATCGGGGCCGTCCTCGGCCTCATCCACGTGATGGAGAACCTCTCCGACCCTTCGAAGCTCGGCGGAGGCATCGCGGTGGCGTTCGTGGCGACGGTCTACGGCGTGGCGACCGCCAACCTCGTCTACCTGCCGGTGGCGAACAAGCTGAAGCGGAAGCTCGGCATCGCCATGGAGCGCAAGGTGGTCATCACCGAAGGCGTGCTCGCCATCCAGGAGGGCTTGAATCCGCGCGTGCTCGAGGAGAAGCTGCGCGCGCTCATCGGCGAGGAAGCACCGCCCAAGCAGGCGGAGAAGAAGGCTGCATGAGACCGTCGAGGCGCGCGATGACTTCGTCTGGGGGGCGCGGGGGGGGCCGGCGCTCCGCCTGCCTCGAGGACCGCAGGCCCGGAAATCTTCAGCGCGGCGGGAGTGGCGTGGTTCCCGTGGGATCGGGCCACCCAAGATACCCGTCCGCGCTTTGCCTGCGGCAGCTGCCGCGCTGAGGCGAGCATGGCCAGGAAGAAGCACGAGGAGGAGCACGAGAACCACGAGCGGTGGCTGGTCTCCTACGCCGACTTCATCACGCTGCTCTTCGCCTTCTTTGTCGTCATGTACTCGGTCAGCCGCGTGGACAACAAGAAGATGGCGCAGGCCGCGAGCTCGATCAAGTGGGCGCTCCACTACGGTGGCACCGGCGGCGTCGCGCAGATGCCCATCTTCGACGGCCCCGCCTCGGAGAGCGGCAGCAACGTCGATGTGAACGGCGGCCCTTTGTCGCCGCCGCGGAGCGTGGTGGCGGAGGGCATCCGTCGCGAGCTCGAGAGCCGCATCGCCCCCTTCCTCATCCAGAAGGCCGCCGGGCCTGCCGCCGTGACCGTCGTCGTCGAGGGTGACCGCGTCATGGTGCGGCTCGCTGCGGCCGACTTCTTCGACCCGGGCCAGTCCGTGCTCCGTCCACAGATCCTCCCTGTGCTGGATGCCATCGCGGCGGAGGTGGTGCCCCTGAAGCGCCCGCTCCGCGTCGAGGGCCACACCGACGACAGTCCGGTGGCGGGCGCCCGGTTTCGCGACAACTGGGAGCTGTCGGCGGTCCGCGCCGCGACCGTGGTGAGCTACCTCGAACGGGCCCACCACGCGGCGCCAGGCCTGCTCTCGGCCGCCGGCTTCGGCGCGACCCGGCCCATCGCAGAAGGAGCGAGCGCCGAGGCGCGCGACCTCAACCGGCGGATCGAGATGGTCGTCGAGCTCGACTTGAAGAACGAGAAGGCTCGCAAGGGCGCGCGAGGGTTCGACCCCCTTCCCCGCTAGCCCCAATGCGAGTCAGTTAGCGCTGGCGCCAGGCTACGGACTACAGGCTTCAGGAAAGGAACGACCGCGAGACTCAAGGCTTCTCCTGAAGCCCGAGGCCTGAAATGGGGCCCCGAGGGGCTTTGCCCGGCGGGGCGGGGGCGGCCTGCGCCCCCGGCGACTCAAGACCTGTCGAAAAATGTGAGCGCTCTGCAGCGTGGCCGGGGTGGGGCCCCGATGGGCTTTGCCCGGCGGGGCGGGGGCG
>JBGQLS010000088.1:0-16482 GCA_041500205.1 Anaeromyxobacteraceae bacterium
CGGATCGCGTCGTCCTTGGTCTTGGTGATCCCGTGCAGGACGAGCTTGCCGAGGACGAGCTTGGCTTGCGCCGGAGAAGGGAAGGCCAGGGAGAGGAGTGTGGCCGCGAGCACGAAGACGAGTCGGAGGTGCACGCGCGCAATGGTAACACCCCCGACCGCGCGGCGCCTCGTGGCGCCACGCCGAGGCGTTGATCGTACTTCACTGACGGAGTATAGGCGTGCTGGCGGACAGCCTGTGGTCGGCTGGAGTCATCGGGACGGTGCCCGCCGCTACCACCTCTCGCGGACCGGCGAGAAGCGCCAGCACGTCTCGTGTCACGCTGGCGAGGGCCGCATCGAGTCGAGCGTCGTCCTCGCGGCAGATGGCGAAGGCGTCCCCCAGGTCGCCCAGCTTGACCGTCACCGCCCGCCCGCAGAACACGCAGGGCAGGCAGCTGAGCCTCTTCAGGAACCCCGAGGGGCGTCGTTCGGCCGGGCCGGGGCCGAGTGTGGCAACAAGGGTCTTCCTGGAAGTGGCACTGCTTGCCGCATAGCAAGATCGAGTCGTGATGTGATATGAGGCCGGTCGTGCAAGTGACCGCCGTGAAGCGCCGCATCATCTACCGCTGTGACCGCTGCAAAGGCCCCCTCTACCGCTATTCTTCCCTGGACGCTTGGTGGTGCTCGCGCTGCGACAGCTGGGCCGAGAGCACCTGTGGCGATCCCGACTGCGCCATCTGTGCGGAGCGCCCAGCGCGCCCGTCCATGATGCTTCGCCGGGGGCTCCAGAGTCGTTCCCTCCCCTGCTAGGCGAAGGCACCCGGCGCGAACAGCGCCTTCCAGAAGCAACCAAGGCCTCAAGACCTCACGAGCCAAGTGCGCGTGAGGCTTGTGGTTTTTCTGGTGCCGCCGCCCACGCTCGGTAGGTCTGAAGCGCTCCCGCTCCGTGACCTCGTCCGGACGCGGTGCGATCCATGAGCCATTCTCCCCTCCCCGGCACGCGCCATGGGCGGCAGCGCGGGCTCCCGCGCCGTCTACCCGTGCACCGCCTGCCCGAGCTGCCGCATGAACGTCATCTCCGCCTCCGATAGCGGGCCCTTCTCCAGCGCCGCGAGGTTCTCACGCAGCTCGTTGACGTTCCGCGGCCCAGTGAGCACGACGTCGACGTGCGGGCTCGTGAGGCAGAACCGATAGCAGTCTCCCGCGGTGGCAGCGGGGCCGTTCCAGCGGCGCGGAGGCCGGAGCAGCTTTCGCCACGACGTCGCCGTGTACGCGACGATCGCCGGGTGGCGACGCACGAGATGGGGGAACACGTCCGTCTCCGCGCCTGGGTGTGCCGCGTTGTAGCGGATCATGAGAAGGTCCAGGGTCGAGCTCTCCGCCAGCTGGCCCGCGCGCGGCCGGTCGTGGAGGGACGCTCCGAGAGCACGGACCTTCCCCTCCTCACGCAGCGCGACGAGCTCCTTCTGGACCGCTCCCGTGAACGCCGACATCTTGCCGAGCCAGTAAAGCTGGAAGACGTCGAGGTAGTCCGCGCCGAGCGTGCGCAGCGCAGCCTCGGCGGCCCTTCGCACGGCGCCCGGGAAGTAGCCAAGCAGTGGCCCTGCGGAGACCACGTAGCGCTCGCGATCCCGAGCCAGCGCGTCGCGCAAGGCAGGCGTGAGCGCCTTCATGCGCGGGCTCCAGAAGACATACTGCACGCGCTCGAGCGCCTCGCGGCAGCCCGCCTCGTCGAGGTCGAACGACCCGGAGAGCCCCACGCGGAAGACGCGCTTGCGGAGCGCGGGCACCTCGCGAAGCAGGAAGTCGGTCGCCATGTGCAGGATCCTCTCGCCGCGTGCCAGGGCCGGCAAGCGCAGTCTTCATGACGCTCGGGCTTTCGCCGCGTCCGGACCGGGTTGTCGAGCTGACGCCGCCACTTCCTCACGGCGGTGGCCAGAGACCGAGCATCCCAGCGGAGAAGCCCCCCGTTCGACGCAGGCGGACCGTGGCGACCCAAGAGAACCCGGTTACTTCGCACCCATGCGGGCGCTCCCCACGGGAGACTCCGGAACCCTGGCGGGCGATGTCCGAACGCGCCCTCGCGGGCGCGCGAGGCGCGCCGCGACGAGGAGGGGGACGACCATGCGACGAGCACCGGAGCGCCCGTACCCATTCACAATAAGTGCACTGGCCATCGCCGTGGCTGCCACTGTGACGGGCTGCCCGTCCCCGCGCATCCAAGCTTTCTCCGCCTCGCCCCGCCGCATCTGCCCCGACTCGAAGACGGTGACGCTGACCTGGAGCGTGGACGGGTCGGCGAGGCTCTCCTCGACGGCGCCCGCGCCTGGGCTCGGGGCCGTGGACCGCTGCGGCCGGCTGGACATCCCGGCGAAGGAGGGCGAGGTCACGCTCACCGCGAGCAAGTGTTTTGCCAAGGACGTGCGCAGCGTCCAGGTCCTCGAGTTCGTGAAGGGCCCGCAGCAGACCACCCTCGCCCCGGACTCGCCCGACGTCACCTGCGACGAGACGCGGCGGGAGGCGGTTGCGGTGGTGGAGTTCGAGCCGACCGAGTTCGACGCCGGCGTGCGCGTCCACGCGCTCCAGAACGCATGGGACCGCGAGGTGGCCGTCGCGCACCGCGGGCGGGCCTGGACGGTGCCGGCCGGCGGCACGGTGACGCTCGAGCCCAGGCCGGGGCCGACGCTCGACTCCGGCGTCTTCACCGGCGGGCCGTGGGTGCTGCGCGCGCGCCTCAGGGACGACGAGCACTGCGGCTCGCCCTCCGCCAAGGCGCTCCTGCACATCCAGTTCAACGCCACCATCGGCTGCTGAGGGGGACCCGTGGCTGACCTGAAGAGCATCGAGCACGTCGTCATCGTGATGCTGGAGAACCGGTCGTTCGACCACATGCTCGGGTGGATGAGCCTGCCGGCCTACGGCCGTCGGAAGGACGTCGACGGCCTGGTGGGCGATCTCGACCCCCTGGCGGGCGAGGTGGCCAACACCGACTACGACAACTACGCGCTCGGCCACCGCTGGCGGCCCTTCGTCGCCACGGCCGACGCGCCGCTCGTCACCGACCTGCCCCACAGCCGCGCGGAGGTGGCGAACCAGCTCGACTGGAACACCGCCATCGGCGGGTTCTCCATGACGGGGTTCGCCCGCTCGTACTTCGAGTCGTTCCCCGGCAACCGCGCCGGCCGGCCCGAGTCGATGCTCGTCTTCCCGCCGCAGCTGGTGCCCACCACCGCCTTCCTGGCGCGGACCTTCACGGTCTGCGACCACTGGTTCTGCTCGGTTCCGGCCGACACGCAGCCGAACCGCTTCATGTCGCTCGCCGGTTACACGCAGCGCGACGACACGCCTCCGAACCCGCCCGACCACCAGATCCTGACCGACTGGTGCGCGAAGCAAGGCGTCCGCTGGCGCGTGTACCACGAGGGCTTCGCCTTCGAGACCCTGTTCCGGAAGAGCGTGCTCCTCGACCCGAACTACGTCGGCTTCGACGGGCTCGCCGACGACTTCCAGACCGAGGGCGACGACACCTTCCCGCAGGTGATCCTGGTGGAGCCGCAGTTCGACGACGACCCGTTCGCGCAGCACCCCGACGACAACCATCCGCCGCTGCCGGTGGGACCAGGCGAGGTCTTCCTCTCGCGCGTGTACAAGGCCGTGACCAGCAACGCCAAGCGCTGGGCCAAGACGCTCATGCTCGTCTACTACGACGAGCACGGCGGCTTCTTCGACCATGTTCCGCCGCTCGGCGTCCGGACGGAGGCGCCGAACGGCCAGTACCCGGCGTTCGAGACGACGGGCCCCCGCGTGCCCGCCATCGTGGTCTCGCCCTACGCAAGGGCAGGCGGCGTTTGCAAGGCGCCGCTGGATCACACGTCCCTGCTCCGGTTCCTGGGCGAGCGGTTTGCGAAGGATGGCAAGTACTCGGACATCGTGAGCGCGCGGCACGCCTCGGGTCTGTTGAAGAGCCTCTCGGAGGCGCTCGACCTCTCCAGCGTCGCGATTCCTACGCCACCTGCGCCGCCTGTCCTCGGGATGGTGGCGAGCGTGACCTACGGTGAGCCGCGGCAGCCGGTGACGCCGCTCCAGCAAGCGTTCGCGCGCGCCCGGGCCGAGGCCCACTCCGAGCAGGCCGACGCGGTGGCGAACAAGCACCCGCAAATGCTCTTCGACCGGCCGCACCCGGCCACGGGGGAGCCCACCGACAGCGCGCCGCGGCCGCGCCGGCAGGCCCTCGTGGCGCTGGCGGGCGCGCCGCAACAGGGAAAGGCGGCGAGGGTGAGGGCCGCCGTCCCGAAGGCGGCCGCGCCGAAGACGCCGGGCAAAGCGTCCGGGAAGAAGCCGGGAAAGAGGACAGGATAGAAGCCCGGATAGAAGCCCGGCCGGAAGAGGTGAGCTGGCCGTCGTCGATCGGAGAGGGGTTCGGGCACCGGCGGCTCGGCCGATTGCCGGAGCGAGCGACTAGGCGACCTTCACTGATCGCGACTGGTCAGGCGGGGTGGGGGCGGTGGTGGCTGCAACGTGCCGCAGCTCGGGGACGGTCTTGAGAGGAACGAGGAAGCCCATGGTCCTGGGGCGACCGAGCCATGTGCCGCTCCCGCCGGGGCAAGGATTCCCAATCAGGAACTTGCTCGCCGCGCCGACGCCAGGGAAGCGTTACTCCACCCTGGTGCAGGATGCCGTTCAGCGCCTCCAGGACGGCCGCGTCGCCGTCCAAGTCGAAGAAGCGCTTCCGGTGATGAGTGACCATGGCAGCCAGAGCGATGATGCTCCTGCTCGCGGTGAATTGGCAAGGGAGGTCGCTTTCGCACGCTGGGAGCTGCGCGTCATCAAGGGCATCGCTTCTCCGCCGACGTAGAGGATCAACGTGGCGTGAGGGGCGGCGGTTTCGAGATCCACTCTTTGTGCAATATGTCCGTGTTCAGGACGTGGTCCAAGATCCAGTCGCGCGCCAAGCAGAAGACGCCTTCCGCCGACGGTGTCTCCTGCGAATCGAAGTGCGCCAGCGCCAGTACGAACTGCTGGTGCTCGCCGCGGTGCCTTGGAAGGTAGGGACAGTCGGCCGCGATGAGGCATGCCTCCTCGTGGTCGAAGTGGCAGCGGGCGTGCTCGGCCATCTTGTCCAGCGCTTCCCTGGCGACAGTCCGCCCGGCAAGGATCGAGGAACGGAGCCAGTTGGCGATCTCGAAGAAGTGCTTGTGCTCCTCATCGATCTCGTTGACACCGAGAGCGAAGGCATTCTTCCAGACGAGCAGCGGCTGGGTGGTAATCGCCCGCCTTCGCAGGGTAATTCTGCCGATGGGTTTGGACCCCTCACCGCTCATGTGGTTCACCTGGGTGCGTTTGCGAAGCTGAAACCGAGAGCCTGCCGTCACCAAAGGACACATGGCGAGGCCGACGAGGCGTCACATGTTCAGGGGCCCGAAGGGGTGCTAGCCCGGGAGCAGTTCCGGTCCAGGTGAGATGGCTCTCAGCGCGACGCAGAGGGCTCCTCCGAAGGCGGTACTCGCGGCTGGTCGGCCGCGCAGAAGAAGCCTTCCGCCGACGGTGTCAACGCGACGCCGAGGGCCCCTCCGAAGGCGGTACTCGCGGCTGGACGGCCGCGCCTCGGGGCGCTCGACAAGCGGCGTGGCCATGCTCGCGACGTTACGTGAACATCCGGTGCTGCTGCTTGGGCCGCCGCCACGCCGGCCAGCACTGCCGGGCGGTGATCTGGGCGGTGCCGGGCACGGTCCTGGCTCTCGTGCGCCTGGTAGGCGATCGCATGGTGCGCGGCATTGCGATCGGACGCTACGCTGCACGCGCGCACGTCGCGTACTTTTCGCTTCCAACCCGAAGAGGCCAACGCATCAACACCTCCCGTCGCCTAGAGGGTCCCGTGGCGTCCCCGGTGCACTGAGTACCCGGGGGCGCAGGCCGCCCCCGCCCCGCCGGGCAAAGCCCATCGGGGCCCCACCCCGGCCACGCCGCAGAGCGGTCACAGTTTTCGACAGGTCTTGAGGCCAACCCGGAGGTGATCATGTCCGCAGCATTCCTCGTCGGCGTTCTCGCCACCGTCACGCTGGCCCCCGGCGAGACGCCCGGCGCGGATGGTTGCCGGCCGCGGCACATGACCTCGCCAGTGATTCTGGCGCCGAGCGCAGGTGGGCTGTCCTCGCTCGACAACGGAGTCGGGTGGATCAACTCGCCGCCGCTGACGGCCACGGACCTGCGCGGGAAGGTCGTGCTGATCGATTCTTGGACCTACACCTGCGTCAACTGGAGACGCACGCTGCCCTACGTCCGCGCGTGGGCGAACAAGTACAAGGAGCGCGGACTCACGTTCGGCTGAAGAGAGGAGCGTCAGATGCTCGGAGAAATCGACCACCCTCGCCGGCGGTTCCTCGGCCAGGCCGTCGTGACGACCGCGGCCACCTGGCTCGGCATGCGGGGGGCTGCGAGGGCACAGTCCAGCACGGTGCGGTCGGCGGAGCCGCCCCGGAGGGGGCCGGGAACGAGCACGTCGTTCACCGCCAAGCAGATCGACGCTGGCCTCCTGAACGTCGGATACGCCGAAGCAGGCCCCGGCAACGGCCGCCCGGCCATCCTGCTACACGGCTGGCCCTACGATATTCACAGCTATGTCGATGTTGCACCATTGCTGGCATCGAAAGGATACCGCGTGATCGTGCCTTATCTGCGCGGTTATGGCACGACCCGCTTTCTCTCCAACGCAACGTTCCGGAACGGTCAGCAATCAGCGCTTGCCGTCGACGCTATCGACCTAATGGATGCCCTCAAGATCGATAAGGCTATCATCGCCGGCTTCGACTGGGGAGCCCGCACCGCTGACATCGTTGCGGCGCTCTGGCCCGCCCGCTGCAAAGCACTCGTATCCGTAAGCGGGTATTTGATTGGGAATCAGGAAGCCGGCAAGCTTCCGTTGCCGCCCCGGGCCGAGCTCCAATGGTGGTACCAGTACTATCTTGCTACGGAACGAGGCCGGGCCGGATACGACAAGTACCGGCGCGACTTCGCGAAGCTGATTTGGCAGCTTGCGTCGCCAAGATGGTCCTTCGATGATGCCACGTTCGATCGCAGTGCAGCATCGTTCAACAACTCGGATCACGTTGCCATCGTGGTCCACAACTATCGCTGGCGGCTAGGACTGGTCAACGGGGAGTCTCGATATGACGACCCGGAGAGGCGGCTTGCCCAAGTCCCCACCATCGGAGTGCCCACCATCACTCTCGAGGGTGATGCCAATGGCGCTCCTCACCCGGACCCGAGCTCCTACGCCAAGCAGTTCTCTGGCCGATATGAGCACCGACTGGTCAAGGGAGGCATTGGGCACAACCTGCCTCAAGAAGCTCCGAACGAATTTGCGGAAGCCGTAATTGACGTCGACAGTTTCTGATGAGGTAGCACTCGAGGGACTTCGGAGGTCAGGTCGTGAGCGCGAGCGATCGACTGCCCTGTCAGGACAGCCGACGCCGATCGTGTGGGCCGACCGCGACACGATGATCCCTCCGGCGCACGCCCGGGCGGCACACGAGGCGATCCCTGGCAGTCCGCCTTGAGACTCGGGGAGGTGCGCTGGCCGGTTGATATTGCCCCTGGTGGGTCAGGGTGGACTCCTTGGTCTTCCTGCCAACACTCCGCTCAAGGATCTCGTGCGGCTCGCGAAGCTGCGCTGGCGCGTCGGGCGCGACTACCAGGAACTGAGGGAGGAGATTGGGCTCGACCACTTCGAGGGGCGCAGCTGGCGAGGATTTCACCGCGTCACGCTATGTGCAGCCGCACACCCGTTCCGCACGCCCAACCGAGCGTTCTTCCCCCAGCGCGCCAAGGGTTGTACCCTGCCGATGGCGCGCAGGCAGCTTCAGCCCGCCCTGCTTCGGCGGATCGGGTCGTGCCCGCTCTGTCATCAGCGCGTCGACGCAGCGACACCCGCTCGCGGCCCGTCGAGGATGTGATCGAGTAGTGTTAGACAGAGGCTGCCAGGACTCGTTCCGCCACAGGGGCAAGGATCATCTCATGCTCAAGACCCCCAAGACGCCAAGACTCTCCAATCGCGACCACATGCTCAAGTGCCCCACCGGCATCAAGGGTTTCGACCAGATCACGGACGGCGGCCTTCCGAAGAACAAGACCACTCTGATCTGTGGAAGTGCCGGCTCTGGGAAGACCCTCTGGAGCATCGGCTTCCTGATCAACGGCGCGCTCGATTACAACGAGCCAGGTGTCTTCATGTCGTTCGAAGAGACGGAGGCCGAACTTTATGACGACGTGGCTTCCGTCAACCTGGACTTGAGAGGGCTTGTCTCACAGAAGAAGATTCTTCTCGAAACCGTCAGCCTGGAGCGCAGAGACGTCCAAGAGGACGACTTCAATCTCGAAGGACTGCTCATTCGCCTGGAACGGGCCATCGACTCCATCCACGCCAAACGGGTCGTCCTGGATTCCATCGAGTCGCTCTTTGCAGGCCTCACGGATGTCGGCATTCTTCGCCTGGAGATCAAGCGACTCTTCCGGTGGCTCAAGGACAAGCAGGTCACCGCCATCATCGTCGGCGAGCCGGGACACGATTCCCATACTCGTCATGGCCTGGAGGAGTACATCTCCGATTGCATCATCTTCCTGGACAACCGGGTTCATGAACAGGTCGCCGTCCGCAGAATTCGTGTGATCAAGTATCGTGGCTCGCGTCATGGGACGAACGAATATCCCTTCGTGATCGACAATACCGGACTCTCGGTGATTCCCGTCACCTCTGCAGGGCTCAATCAACCAGGCACGGACAAGAGGGTTTCAACAGGCATTTCGTCCTTGGACAGGATGTTCAAGGGCGGAGGGTATACCAGGGGCAGTACGGTGCTCGTTTCAGGGACCGCAGGCACTGGAAAGACGAGTCTGGCGGCAGCATTCGCAGCAGAGAGGTGTCGCCGCGGAGAACGGTGTCTCTTCTTGTCCTACGAAGAATCTTCAGGGCAACTCGTTCACAACATGGCTTCCATTGCGGTTCCCTTCGCGCCGTTGATGAAGACGGGACTCCTGAAGATTGTGTCCACCAGGCCTTCCTTCTTCGGTCTGGAGATGCATCTGCTCGATCTTCACCGCACCATCGAGGAGTTCAAGCCGCGGGCCGTGGTCCTGGATCCCCTGACGAGCCTCCTCGGAGAGGGGAACGAGCGAGAGGTCCAATCGATGGTCACTCGCATGATTGATCTCCTCAGGTCCAAGGGCATCACCGCCTTCTTGACGAGTCTCGTTTCGTCGACCTCGCAGAATTACACCAGTGGCGAAGTTGGCGTTTCGTACTTGATTGACACTTGGATCGTGGTCAGAGAGCTGGAAGAAGATGCGGGTAAGAGACGCATCCGTGGGCTCTACATCGTCAAGTCTCGCGGCATGGGCCACTCCAGTGACGTCCACAAGTTGGTCTTGAGTGATGCCGGGATTGAATTGGTGCCGATGGATCCCGCCGCAGACCAGAAGAAGATGGTTGGCAAGAGCGTTTCTGGGAGCAGAAAATCGACTCAAAGGTGAGAGTCCTGGAAAGGCGAGGCTCCGGCGTAGATCATGCCAACATCGCATCCCTCCTTCATCGTCGGCATCGGCGGCTCAGCTGGAGGCCTTGTCGCATACAAGGCGCTCCTGGATGCCCTGCCGTGCGATACGGGCATGGCCTTCGTCATCGTTTCCCATATCCTCCCCGACGCCCACAGTCAGCTGGCCGCGATTCTGTCGCGTCATACGAGGATGCCTGTCGTCGTGGCTTCCATGGCCATGCTGATCAGGGCAAATCACATCTACGTGTGCCCCCCGAACGCGGATCTCCTGATCGAGGGCCATGCCTTCAAGATCGCCTCCCCGAGCACGAAGAATCAGTTGGTGGACTTGTTCCTGACCTCTCTGGCGGAGGCCATGGGGGAGCGTGCCATCGCCATCATTCTGTCCGGGTATGACGGCGACGGTACCGAGGGATGCAGGCAGATCAAGGCAAGGGGAGGAACGACCATTGCTCAAGACGAGTCGGCCGAAGTAGGCGGCATGCCTCTGAGTGCTCAGGCTTCAGGCTGTGTCGATTTCGTTCTGCCACCCAGCGAGATTCCGGATGAGCTGCGACGTTCGAGGGAGTCAATGAGCAGGGCACGCCCAAGCGGCACCAGTGCGAACCTACGCGGCACTGCGCGCCCCGGCGATCACCGCGCGGGCCCGGCGACAGCCTCGTTCCCGGTGGTGGGCGTGGGCGCATCTGCTGGTGGCCTGGAGGCGTTCCAGCAACTCCTCGCGCACGTGCCGGCAAACGCCGGCCTCGCGCTCGTACTCGTGCAGCACGTCGAGTCGAAGCGGGCGAGCCTGCCGAACGATGCCCTCGGTCGCGCGACCAAGATGAAGGTCGCTCCGGCCGAGGACGGCCTCCGGGTCGAGCCGAACCGGGTGTACGTCATCCCGCCCGGCGCCCAGATGGCCTTCGAGCAAGGCATCCTGAGACTGTCGCCGCGAAGCGACGACGCGCAGGGGCCCCACCTGCCCATCGACCATTTCTTCCGCTCGCTCGCCGTCGAGCGCGGCAGGTTGTCCATCGGCGTGGTTCTCTCCGGAGCCACGTCGGACGGGACCGAGGGGCTGGCGGCGATCCGGGCGCACGGGGGGATCACGTTCGCGCAGGACCCCCGCTCCGCGCGCTTCGCGGAGATGCCCCAGAACGCCATCGACGCGCGTGTCGTCGACTACAGCTTGCCCCTGCCCTCCCTGGGCGACGAGCTCGCCAGGCTGGCCCGCCACCCCTATCTCGCCCGGCGCGAGCCGGTGCCGCCCACACCGGCTGGGGCCGCCTCCCTGGCGCGGATCTTCGCCGTCGTGCGCGCCGGCTGCGGCGTCGACTTCAGCGAGTACAAGCCAGCAACCTTCAAACGGCGGCTGGCGCGGCGGATGGCGGTCCGCAGGGCGCAGGATGTCGCCGCGTATCTGAGGTTGCTCCAGAAGGATCCGGGCGAGGTCCGGTCCCTGCATGACGACCTGCTCATCCAGGTCACCTCGTTCTTCCGCGACAGCGAGAGCTTCGAGAAGCTCAAGACGACCGCGCTGACGGACATACTGAAGCACAAGGCTGTCGGGGCGCCGATTCGTGCCTGGGTGGTGGGCTGCTCCACTGGCGAGGAGGTGTACTCCCTCGCCATCTCCATCGTCGAGTTCCTCGGCGAGGAACGCTCCGTACACCCGGTCCACGTCTTCGGCTCCGATCTCAGTGGCAAGGCGATCCAGCACGCGCGCGCGGGACTTTACTCCGAGGCCGCCATGCGCGAGGTCGGGGAGGAGCGCCGGAGACGCTTCTTCGTCGAGTCCGAGCGGGGCTGGCGTGTCGACAAGTCGCTGCGCGACCTGTGCGTCTTTGCCCGGCACGACGTCGCGCGCGACCCTCCCTTCTCCAGGCTCGACCTGGTGGCCTGTCGCAACGTCCTCATCTACTTCGGACACGAGCTCCAGAAGTGGGTGCTGACGAGCTTGCACTATGGCCTGAACCAGCCTGGGTACCTCCTGCTTGGTCGCAGCGAGAACGTCTCCGGCGCTCCCCGGCTGTTTGCGCCGGTGACCGCTGGTGGACAGCTCTTCGCGCGCGCGCCCGTCCCGAACACCTTCCGGCTGACGCCGCGGGGCGGCGCCGTCCCCGTCGTGCACGGGTCGTTCGGTGGGGAGACCGCCGAGCACACGCGAGCCGAAGGGGCTCTGGCGCAGCATGTGGACGACTTGGTCCTGGCGCGGTACGGACCGCCCGGAGTCGTGGTCAACGAGAGGCTGGAGGTCGTCCAATTCCGCGGCCACACGGCGTCCTATCTGGAGCCTCCTGCGGGAGAGCCGCAGACCCACGTTCTCAAGATGGCGCGCCCCGGGCTGCGCGCCCCGCTCCGGGTCGCGCTCTCCCAGGCGCGGACTAGCTCCGCGCCCGTGCGGAAGGAGCGGGTCGAGGTGGATCCAGGCGGCTCGGGGCGTACCTGCGACATCGTCGTCCTGCCTTCGCGGGCGCCCGGCCTGGGCGATGAACGCTCGTTCGTGGTGCTCTTCGAGGAGCACGCCTCCGAGCCGGCGAAGCGCACGGGCAGGAAACCAGCGGGGCCCCGCCGGGGTGCGGTGAGACACGACCAGGCCGCGTTCCTGCGGCTCGAGGAGGAACTTGCCTCGACCAGGGAGTCCCTCGGCTCCCTCATCGAGGAGCACGGCCGCGCCAACGATGAGCTTGCCTCCGCGAACACGGAGTTCATGTCGGTCAACGAAGAGCTCCAGAGCGTGAATGAGGAGCTCGAAACGGCCAAGGAGGAGCTCCAGTCGACAAACGACGAGCTCAACAGCCGCAACCAAGAGCTGCAACTCCTCAACGCCGACCTCGTCAACGTCTTCGAGAACGTCGAGATCCCCATCGTCATGGTCGACGCGAACGGCTGCATCCGGCGCTTCACCCCTCGGGCGGGCGCGCTCTTGAACCTGACGCCGGCGGCCGTGGGGAAGCCGATCGGGAGCGCCGCACTAGACCTCCACGCCCCGGACCTGCAGGCCTGGGTCGCGCAAAGCTTGCAGACCGGCGTGATGGTGGAGTCGGAGGTGCAGGATCGGGCCGAGCGCTGGCACCGGATGCAGATCCGCCCTCACCGCGCGCTGGACGGCAATGTCGATGGGACCATCATCTCGCTGGTGGACATCCACGCCCTGAAGCACGACGTCGCGGACGCCGAGTGGGAGCGCGACTACGCCCGCAACGTCGTCGAGGCGGTGCCGATGCCGCTCGTCGTCATCGACGGGCAGATGCGTGTCCTCTCGGTGAACGAGGCCTTCCTCACAGGCTTCGGCGTCAGCCCGGCGGAGGCCGTGGGGCACGGCTTCTTCGACATCGGCGGCGGCAGCTGGGATACCCCGGAGCTGCGGCGCTCCCTCGGGAAGGTGCTCGCGGAAGACGAGCGCTTCCAAGGGCTGCGGATCGAGCGGGACTTCCCGGGAGCTGGTCGCCGGACAGTGTCCCTCTCCGCGCGTTCGGTCCAGACGCGGACGGCGACACGCCTAATCCTCCTCGGCATCGAGGACGTCACCAAGCGAATTCAGGGGTAAGCACCTGGACTCCCTGCTGCCGACCACCCCGTGTTCGTCACGCCCTGCACATCGCGCCGCGCATCGAGGAGGGGGGCGCTCCAGTCTGGCCAGACCAGGGAGGTGTTCATCGCGCGCTCGTATTGCCATTGCCGTTAGCAGCCCGTGTGAGCACGGCCGCCAGAGCAAGCGGCCCCGATGGCAGCCCATCCGCGTCCACGATAATGGCGTCCTGGTCCTCGTCCCTCTGGGATCTGTCGAAGTCTGGCGCTGATACGACCAGCGTGGCGGCTGGCAGCAGCGCCCGCACCCATCGCGCCACGGCTCGAACGCCAGGTCCGTTCGTCGCTGATGTCACGACGACGACCACCCTGCTGCGCTTTCTCATGCCTCAGGCAACGCCGTGGCGGCCGGACGATTCCCAGCTTCACGAAGCCTTCACACTCGGCCCGCATGGGTCCCGCCTGGACTTCCGCTGGAGGGTCTCAACAGGGAATGGCTTCGCCGCTGCAAATCGAGAAGGCCATCCAAATGATCGCGATCGAGCATGACGGTGCCCCGGAAGTGTCGTGCCAAGCGTTCAGCGTCGAGCCGGCACGTCGATGTCCCAGGCGGCTTCCCTGGCAGCCTTCACCTGGATCTCCGTGCCGATGAAGGAGCGGAGCAGCTCGACGTGCGTCAACGTATGCCCTGACGGCTTCAGCGTTCGGAACGTTCCGCCCTGGCCCAGCGCCATCGGGAGCAGGAGCTGATCGGCGAGGTGGCGTCCCACCGGGACGCCGCCTGCGAGGTACTCCGCCGCCTCGCTCGCCACGTTGGTGCCGACCTGCTCCGCGGACACGCCGCGCTCGCCGAAGCCGGTGAAGAGCTCGGTGACGTGCTCGCTCTCGATCTCGACGCTCACGATGTTTCCCGGCCCGACCGCCTTGGCGACCGACTCGATGCGAAGTGCCGACGGGTCCCAGTTCAGGCGATCTCGGATCTGCTTCAGCTCGCGCTCGGCGATGCTGCGCGGGAGCAGGGCCACCACCGCCGTGGCGCGGCGGCCCCGGACCTCGCCGCGTTCGACGAGGTCGAGCCGCCTTCGAGAGGCGTGGCGACGGGATGGTGGCGCCGCCGGCGGGCTCGTGGACGAGATCCTCGAGGCGCGCGCCGAAGACCTGGATCCCTTTGATCGGGTCCAGCTCGAGGAGGTGCTGCGCGTGAGCCGAGCGTCCCGGTCGCTCTCCGAGGCGGGACGGGCCCTGTTCGCCGTGTCGCGCAGGCGGAAATCGTCGTCGAACGACGCGGACCCTCTCCGGAAGTACCTGGCGCGCTACGGGCTCGCGTGGAAGGACCTTGCGAGCGGCGTCGATACGCGAGGGGCGTCGGACAGCCGCACGGAAGGGCGGTGACGAGAGTGCGGAGACATCGCGGGCGTGAGGCCCGCCCACAGGCTTGCGCCTGCCCAGGGGCTCGAACCCCGGCGAAGGTCCATGTAGTCCCCGCTGCATTCACCGCTCATCTGTGCGGCCGTCATGCTTCGTGGAATCGACGAAGCGCCAACCGCCGCCCGGCCCAGTGTCTCGAGCCCGGGCGGCGGGGCGCGTGTGACGAACGCGGTGAGAGCAGCCGGCGTGCCAGCCGCTCAGCGATGGCAAGTCTGCGGAACGAGGAGGGTCGCCGGAAGCGAGCGCCGAAGATGTTATACGCGCGTATCGGGCACTGATACGACCGGCGACTAAGCCCATTCGTCACTCCGGCGTGGTCGCGTCGCTCCGGTTCGACGCTGGAGCGCTCCCGCTTTCGACGCGGGACCTCCAGCGCATCCTCGCGGGCTGGGCCGACCGGATTCTGGTTGGCGACCAGCTTCGCCCTGGAGAAGGCGCGCCGGTCCCCGAGCGCCTCCTCTCGATGCCGCTCTCGACGCGCTCCCTTGAGCACGTGCGCGATCGCCGCGCCGCGCGGCAGCTCGGTGCGCTCGGCGAAGGAAACCACTTCGTCGAGCTCGACCGTGACATCGACGGCAATGCCTGGCTCCTGGTCCACACGGGGTCGCGCGGGCTCGGCGGTGCAATAGGCAGGCACCACGCGAGCGCGGCGGCGCACGTGGTGTCCGAGGTCAGCGGGGTGGCGCCGGATCCGGTGCGAGACGCTGTTCGCCACGATCCTCGACGCCGCCGATTCGGACCTGAAGGCCATCGTCCTCGTCGGGTACGACACTGGGATGCGGAAGGATGAGGTCCTCGACCTCCGACGGTCCAAGCTGGACATGAAGGCAGGCTGCATCCGTCTCAAGGCGGAGGACACGAAGACCGACGAGCCTCGGACCGTCTACTTGACGCAGAGGACCCTGGCGGCGCTGCGGGGGTTGCCGACGCACCTCGAAACGGACTTCGTCTTCGTGAATCCCGAGACCAAGAGGCGGTGGGTCGACATCCGCTCGATGTGGGAGAGAGCCTGCAAGCGGGCGGGCATCGAGGGGCTCTGGATTCACGACCTCCGGCGGAGCTTCGTCTCCAACGCGACGAGTCGTGGCGTGCCGGCGAAGGTCGTGATGCGGATGTCGGGCCACACGACCGAGGCCGTCTTCCGCCGGTACAACATCGCGACGGACGAGGACATGAAGGCGGCGATCGGCAGGATCGAGCAGGGCGCGGAGCGCGAGCTCGGCCAGAAGACGACGGAGGAGGGGAAGGTGGATGTGAAGGAGGCCCGTGCCCAGCTTGGTCAAGATCTGGACACACTTTACTCAGAGAGCGTGAGGAAGAAGAAAGGCCTCACGGGTAAGTCCCCGTGAGGCCTCTGTTTTTTGGCGCGCCCTAGAGGATTTGAACCTCTGGCCTTCGGATTCGTAGTCCGACGCTCTATCCAACTGAGCTAAGGGCGCAAGCTATTGTTTTGTAACGCCTTTGTTCGCCTTCGGTGCCTCTCCGGTTTCTGCATGTTGGCCCAATGTTGGCCTGTTTGTACCGGCCGCGGTACCGTTCAGGCAAGCGTTCGCGCGACTCAGACCCACGGCGTTGAAGTCCTCTTCGGGGAAGAGGTCGACCCGGAGGTGCCCATACCGGCGCGTCACCTCGGTGTCGGTGTGCCCGAGTATCGTGGCCAGCCTCTCGATTCTTCCACCGTTCATCAGGTAGTGGCTCGCGAACGTGTGCTTCGTGGCCTCATACCACGTGACGGCCGGGTGCCTGCAAGCGTTAAGCGCAGCCTTGAGATGGCGCCACATCGTGTGCTCCTGGACGAACTGGGGAGGCACCCGGGCCGACCGCCGCGCTTGGAAGCGGGACGGAAGGCGAGCCCCTGTCCCCCCGTCTGGAGCTTCCACGCCTGGAGGATGGGGCGGAGCTCCGCCTGCACCGGAACCTCTCGTGAGCGCCGTCCTTTCGTCTCGTTCTTGAGCTTCGAGCGGTAGACCTGCTGGCACACGTAGATGAAGGGGCGCTCGAGCTCGAGGTGA
>JBGQLS010000089.1:0-16473 GCA_041500205.1 Anaeromyxobacteraceae bacterium
GCGAACGTAGCTAATGGCCGGCTCCGGCCGGCGCATCTTACCCGGCCACCAGCGCCGCCAGCTCGGCCAGGTTGGCGACGCGGTGATCGGCCGGGCCGTGGCGCGCGTGCGGGCGATCCACGTAGACGGTGGTGAGCCCGAGGCTCTTCGCGACCTTGAGGTCGTAGTCGGCGTAGGCGGACACATGCCACCACGCCGGCCCTGGGTCCACGCCCAGGCGCCTCGACACCTCGAGCCAGAAGCCGGGGTCGGGCTTGTAGCAGCGGACGTCCTCGGCGCAGATCCAGGCGGAGAGCAGGAACCCGAGGCCGCGCTGCGCCTGGATGCCGTGCGCGCGGTCGCTGTTGGTCATCGCCACGCACGGAGCCACCGTCATGATCCGCTGCAGCGCGGCTGGCGCGTCGGGGTAGGCGGGCCACTCGCCCACCCCCTCGCCGACGGCTTCGGCCCAGGCAGCGTCGAAGTCGAGGACGTCCATGAGACTCAGCTTGGTGATCTCGCGGTAGTTGCGAAACGGGCTCTCCTGCTCGAGCGCACCCTGCCTGTCCACGATGGCGTCGAACTCGCCCTCCACGAGCGGGCGGCCGGCCCGGGCCACCGCATCGGACAGGCCACGCCGCCAGTCCACCACCGTACCGAAGATGTCGTAGGTCAGGAGTTTGGGTTCACTCACATCATCCCCAGCGCCAGCTTGGCCGCCTCGCTCATCATGCTCTGATCCCACGGCGGCTCGAAGACGAGCTGCACGTCGACGTCGGAGACACCGGGCACGCGCGCGATCTTGCTCCGCACGTCCTCGACCAGCACCGGTCCGACACCGCAGGTGGGCGCCGTGAGCGTCATGATGACGAGCACCTTCACCCCGCCCTCACCCGGCTCCGACGCCACGTCATAGACGAGCCCCATGTCCACGATGCTGGCCGGGATCTCCGGGTCGTACACCGTCTTCAGCTCTTCCCACACCTTCTGCTGATCGAAGGGCCCCTCGACGCGCGCAGCGCGTGCCGCGGCCGCCTTGGCGGCCAGGCCGACGTACTCCTGGCCGAGCGCATCCGCGTCGGCGGCGAGGATGCGCGCCAGGCCGCCGCGCTCGGTCATTACCGTGATGTTCCCGTCGAGCACCTGCTGCGGGATGACGTACGCCCCCGGATCGAGGCGGATCCTGAAGCCGCTGGGGATCTGCGTGGCGTCACAGGCCCGCAGAAGGAAGACCGGTTCCCTCCGTTCCATCGCCTGCCCCTATTCCGTCGATACGACCTCTTGCTGGTCCGCGAGCGCGTTCTTCAAGGTGTGCCAGACCAGGCTGGCGCACTTCACGCGGGTCGGGAACTCGCAGACCCCCGAGAGCGCGGCCAGCTTGCCCAGATCCGGGAGCCGCACCGCCTCCGGCCCCTTCGTGACGAGCTTGTGGAAGCGCGAGTACAGCTCCTCGGCCTCCGCGATCGTCTTCCCCTTCACGGACGAGGTCATGAGCGAGGCCGAGGCCTTGGAGATGGCACAGCCCGATCCCTCGAAGGCGATGTCCTGGATGCGGTCTCCGTCCAGCTTCACGTAGAGCTTGAAGTGATCCCCGCAGAGAGGGTTCAGCCCCTCCGCCTGGCGGTCGGCGTCCTCGAGCCTGTGGAAGTTCCGCGGCCGTCGGCCGTGGTCGAGGATCACTTCCTGGTACAGATCGTCGAGCTCCGAGCTCATGCGAACATCCTTCTCACCTTCTCGAGCCCCACCACGAGGGCGTCGATCTCCTCGCGGGTGTTGTAGAGGCCGAGCGAAGCGCGCGCCGTGGCCGCGATGCCGAAGCGCTGCATGAGCGGCTGCGCGCAGTGGTGGCCGGTGCGGATGGCGATCCCCTCGCGGTCGAGGACGGTCCCGATGTCGTGGGGGTGGATGTCCTCGAAGATGAACGAGAGCACCGCCGCCTTCTCGGGAGCCGTGCCGACCAGCCGTAGCCCTGGCACGCTCGAGAGCGCCTCGGTCCCGTACGCGAGCAGGTCGCTCTCGTGCGCCCAGGCCGACTCGAGCGGCAACGCGTCCACCCAGTCGAGGGCCGCTCCAAGGCCGACCGCTCCCGCCATGTTGGGCGTCCCCGCCTCGAACTTGTACGGGATCTTGTTGTAGGTGGTCTTCTCGAAGGTGACCGAGAGGATCATGTCTCCACCGCCCTGCCAGGGCGGCATGGCCTCGAGGTGCTCCGCCTTGCCGTAGAGCACGCCGATGCCAGTCGGACCGTAGATCTTGTGACCGCTGAAGGCGTAGAAGTCGCAGCCCAGATCCTGCACGTCAGCGCGGACGTGCGAGATACCTTGCGCGCCGTCCACCACCACCGGCACGCCCCGGGCGTGCGCCCGCTCGACGATCTGCTTTATCGGATTCACCGTCCCGAGCGCGTTCGATACGTGCGCCACGGCGAGCACCCGCGTGCGCGGCCCGATGCGCTTCTCCAGCTCGTCGAGGAGGAGAACTCCGCGGTCGTCGACGGGCGCCACCACCAGCTTCGCGCCCTTCTCCGCGCACAGCATCTGCCAGGGGACGATGTTCGAGTGGTGCTCCATCCCGGTGACGAGCACCTCGTCGCCGGCGCCGACGCGGAGCTTCCCGAACGAGAAGGCGACCAGGTTCAGCGCCTCGGTGGTGCCGCGCACGAACACGATCTCGCTCGCGTCACGCGCGTTGAGGAACTTGCGGACGCGCTCCCGCGCGCCCTCGTAGGCTCCCGTGGCGCGCTCGGAGAGGAAGTGGACGCCCCGGTGCACGTTCGCGTTCTCCTGGTCGAAGTAGCGCGCCATCGCCTCCACGACCTGTCGCGGCTTCTGGGTGGTGGCGGCGCTGTCGAGGTAGACGAGCTGCTTTCCTCGCACCGGGCGCGACAGGATCGGGAAGTCCCGACGCACGCGTTCCACGTCGAAGCCGCCGAAGATCGCCTTCAGGCCCTGGATCCCGCCTCTCATGCGACCTCCTTCAAGAGTGCCCCGTGGGGCAGCCGTGCCGTCACCGCGCTCCGGACGCGCGCCCGAGCCTCCTCGGGCCCGACCCTGCGCACCATGTCGCTCGCGAACGCCCAGGTCAGCATCGCGCGCGCGAGCGCCTCCGAGACGCCGCGGGAGCGCAGGTAGAAGAGCTGTTCCTCGCGGATCTGCCCCACCGTCCCGCCGTGCGAGCACTTCACGTCGTCGTTCAGTATCTCGAGCTGCGGCTTCGTGTCGACGGTGGCGTCGTCGGAGAGGAGCAGGTTGGAGTTCACCTGGCTGGCGTCGGTCTTCTGCGCCCCCTCCCGGACATGGACGCGGCCCGCGAAGACGCCGCGCGAGGCGCCGTCGAGGACACCCTTGAACACCTCGCGGCTCACGCAGCGCGGGCTCGCGTGGTCGACGAAGACGAGGTGGTCGAGCACCTGCTTCCCGGACGCGACGTACAGACCGTTGAGGTCGCAGGTCGCCCCCTCCGCGGCGAGGAGCACGCGGGCCTCGACGCGGGCGAGCAGTCCGCCGAGCGCGATGGACTGCCCGGTGAAGCGGCTCCGGGCTCCCTGCGAGACCTGGAGGACGCCCATGTGGAAGGCCTGCGGCGCATCCTCCTGCACGCGGTCGTGCTCCACCTGCGCGCCTTCCCCGAGCGAGACCTCGGTCACGGCGTTCACGAGGTAGGATCCCTCGCCGCGGTAGCTCTCGACGATGGTGGCGCTGGCGTCCTTCCCGGCCACGACGAGGTTGCGGGGGTGGGCCGCGAACGGCGCTCCGGCCGCGGCGACGAAGAAGACGAGGTGCAGCGTCGGCGCGCAGACGACGTGCTCCTGCAGCTCGACGAGGGCACCGTCCTCGAAGAGCCCGGAGTTGAGCGCCAGGAAGGCGTGATCGCGAGGAGTCCCCGCGCACCCCATGTAGGGCTGGAGCTCGGCGGGCCGCTCGCGGAGCGCCGTGCCCAGGCTGCCCATGCGTACGCCGCTCGGGAGACCCGACAGGTCGGTCGCCTCGGGATCGAGCCAGCCGTTCACGAAGACGAGCCGCGGGGCTGGCGGTAACCCCGCCAGCGTCGCGCGCGCCCGCGGGGCCCGCGCGAAGGGCTGGGCCGCCAGTCCGGCCAGGCTCGTGTAGCGCCAGTCCTCGTGCTTGGGCGTCGGAAGCTTCGCCCCGAGGAAGGTCTCCCGCCCCTTCGCCCGCAGCGCGCACACGAACGCGGGCTCCCCCGCCGGGCGCCACTCGACCCCGGCAGCGCGCTCCAGCTGCTCCGCGAAGCTCTGCTCTGCTGGCGTCAAGGGCGCGCCTCCGCAGCCGCCGCCAGGCGCGGCGGCGGCTCCTTCTCGATCCAGCCGTAGCCCTTCTTCTCCAGCTCGAGCGCAAGCTCGGGGCCGCCGCTCGCGACGATGCGGCCGCTGGCCATCACGTGCACGTGGTCGGGGCGGATGTAGTCGAGGAGCCGCTGGTAGTGCGTGACGACGATCATGGCGCGCTCCGGAGCGCGGAGCGCGTTCACCCCGTCCGCGACGATGCGCAGGGCGTCGATGTCGAGCCCCGAGTCGACCTCGTCGAGGATGGCGAGCTTCGGCTCGAGCACCGCCATCTGCAGGATCTCGTTCCTCTTCTTCTCTCCGCCCGAGAACCCCTCGTTCACCGAGCGACTGGCGAAGGAGGGGTCCATCTTGACGAGCTTCATGCGCTCCTTGGCGAGCGCCAGGAAGTCCATCGCATCGAGCTCCTCCTCGCCGCGCGCCCTGCGGAGCGCGTTGAAGGCCGTGCGGAGGAAGTACATGTTGCCGACCCCGGGTATCTCGACCGGGTACTGGAACGCGAGGAAGATGCCCCGGGCAGCCCGCTTCTCGGGAGCGAGGGCGAGCAGGTCCTCACCTTCGAAGGTCACCTTCCCCGCGGTGACGGTGTACCTCTCCCGCCCCGCCAGCACGCCCGCCAGCGTGCTCTTGCCCGAGCCGTTCGGCCCCATGATGGCGTGCACCTCGCCGGCCTTCACCTCGAGGTCGAGCCCTTGCAGGATGTCGCGGTCGGCGACGCCGGCCTTCAAGCCCTTGATGATCAGCATCGTGTCTTCACCCCTATTCCTGGCGGCTTCAGGCCTAAGGCATCCAAGCCTCAGCAGCAGCGCGCCTCGTCGAACCTTCTCCCGAAGCCTGAGGTCCGAGGCCTGAGGCCCCGTACCCCCACCAACTCATCCGACCGATCCCTCGAGGCTCATCCCGAGCAGCTTCTGCGCCTCCACCGCGAACTCCATGGGCAGCTCCTTCAGGACCTGCCGCGCGAAGCCGTTCACGATCATGGAGACGGCGTCCTCCTCCGCGATGCCGCGTTGCCGGCAGTAGAAGAGCTGGTCCTCGCCGATCTTCGACGTCGTCGCCTCGTGCTCCACCTGCGCGCTCGGGTTCTTCACCTCGATATACGGGAACGTGTGGGCGCCGCAGCGGTCGCCGATGAGGAGCGAGTCGCACTGCGAGTAGTTGCGCGCGCCTTGCGCGCCCTTCAGGACCTTCACCAGCCCGCGATAGGTATTCTGCCCGCGCCCGGCGCTGATCCCCTTCGAGATGATGGTTGACCGCGTCCGCTTGCCGACGTGGATCATCTTGGTGCCGGTGTCGGCCTGCTGCCGGTTGTTCGTGAGCGCCACCGAGTAGAACTCGCCCACGGAGTCGTCGCCCTGGAGGATGCAGCTCGGGTACTTCCAGGTGATGGCCGAACCGGTCTCGACCTGCGTCCACGAGATCTTCGAGCGCTCGAGCGCCTTCCCGCGCTTGGTCACGAAGTTGTAGATGCCGCCCTTGCCCTCGGCGTCGCCCGGGTACCAGTTCTGCACGGTGGAGTACTTGATCTGGGCGCCGGGCAGCGCGACCAGTTCCACCACCGCGGCGTGGAGCTGGTTCGTGTCGCGCATGGGCGCAGTGCAGCCCTCGAGGTACGACACGTACGCGCCCTCGTCGGCGACGATGAGGGTGCGCTCGAACTGGCCCGTGTCCAGCGCGTTGATGCGGAAGTACGTCGACAGCTCCATCGGGCAGCGCACGCCCTTGGGGATGTAGGCAAAGCTGCCGTCCGTGAAGACGGCGCTGTTGAGCGTGGCGAAGAAGTTGTCGGTGTAGGGGACGACCGACCCGAGGTATTTTCTCACCAGGTCCGGGTGGTTCTTCACCGCCTCGGAGAAGGAGCAGAAGATGACGCCCTTCTCGGCCAGCTTCTCCTTGAAGGTGGTCCCGACCGAGACCGAGTCGAAGACAGCGTCCACCGCGACGCCGGCCAGCCGTTTCTGCTCGGCGAGAGGGATGCCGAGCTTCTCGAAGGCCTTCGTGAGCTCGGGATCGACCTCGTCCATGGAGCCGAGCTTCTTCACCGGCTTCGGCGCCGAGTAGTAGACGATGTTCTGGTAGTCTATCCTCGGATAGTGAACATTGGGCCAGGTCGGCTCGACCATGCCGAGCCAGTGCCGGTACGATCTGAGGCGCCAGTCGAGCATCCACGCCGGCTCGCCCTTCTTCTCCGAGATGGCGCGGATCACGTCCTCGGACAGGCCCTTCGGGACCTGGTCGGTCTCGACCTCGGTGACGAAGCCATACTTGTACTTGCGCTCGGTGAGCTCGCGGAGGGCGGCTTCCTGCGTCATGGGTTCACTCCCGTGAGGCTGGGGGTGGAGAGGCTTGGGCTGGATGGAATGGACGGCCGCCGCAGGGCCACCGGACGAGGTCCGAGCGCGGACAGCGGGAGTCGCTGCAGGGTCCGCTGGATGGCACGGCTGATGGGACCCCAGTGGCCCTTCACGACACAGATGGGCTCGAGCGAACAGATGCCGGTCGCCGTGCTGCACTCGGTGAGGGCCACCGGGCCCTCGAGCGCTTCGAGCACTGCGGCGACCGAGATCTGCTCTGGCGGGCGCGAGAGGCTGTAGCCCCCGCGACGCCCCCGATGGGATATGACGATGCCGGCTTTCGAGAGCTCCTTGAGAATCTTCGAAACGGTGGGCAGCGGGACGTGTGAGCGGTCGGCGAGTTCGTGCGCGGTCCTGACGTCAGGTTCACCGTCCTGCGCCATGTGCGTCAGCAGCACGAGTCCGTAATCGGTGAGCTTGCTCATGCGCAGCATGTCGACCCCATTCGAGCTTCCATCTAACTGGACTCTACAGGTCTATTTATCTAACGCCTGACGGCGCTGATGCATTCGTTTCGAGAGGTCGGCGCGAATCCGCTGGGATGGCGCGAAATCCACTCGAACAGTGTCCGAGGAGATATCGTTGCGGCAACACCAGCGCGCTTCAGGAGAAACCTTTGAGTTTGGCAACAGCACTACCCTGGCGGGGCTGCCGCATGCCGGGAGCGACCCTTTCTTTCCGTGGCCGCACCGCTGCGCCGAGCGTCTCCAGCGCAACCTCACGTCGTACCTTGGGCGGGCTCATGCGCGTCTTCTTGGCAATCGTCATCCTCGTGTCAGCTCGCGTCGCGGCAGCTGCCCCACCCGCTAACTCGAATAACGCCCCGAGTCCGGCAGCAAGCTCGCCCGCGACCGGGACGGCTGGGGGTCAGCAGTTGGCCCTTGGGCCCGCGCCCGCGAGCCCAGCCAGGACTGTCCCGCCGGAGACTGTGTCCTCGACTAGCGCGGCGGCATCCGGCGAGGACCGTCCACCGATCCTGGGGCTCACCCTCGACGGCGGCTTTCCCGACGGCCTCGCCCTCTCGGCGCTGTACCGGCCGGTGCGGCCGCTGCGTCTGGACGCCGGCCTCACCTACAACATGATCGGCTTCGGCCTGCGCGGCGGCGTCACGTTCGTGCCGTTCCGGTCCGCGATCGCACCCGTCCTGCGCGGCGAGCTCGGCCACACCTTCAACGGAGACGCCACGGGCCTGGTCGGCCACTTCACGACGCTCACGCCCGCCGAGCAGATCCTGCTCCGGAGCGTGAGCTACGACTACGCGAGCGTCCAGCTCGGCCTCGAGATCGGCGCGTCCGATCGGCTCGTCTTCTTCGCGCGTGGCGGCCTGGCGTGGTTCTGGACCACCGTGCAGAACTTCCAGGCGGCGGCGCAGACAGGCAGTACAAGCGTGAGCCAGGCCTCGGACCCGAACGTCCACGGGACCGTGCCCACCGCCACCCTCGGCCTTCTCTTCTACTTCTGGTGAGCCAAGCCATGCGCGCATCCATCGCCCTCTTCACCTTCGCCGCCCTCGCTTGTTTGGCTCTGGGCTGCGGCGGCACCGTGGAGATCCCCAGGATCTGCTTCAAGCAGGCGGGCCTCGCGGTGCCGGGCTCGCCGGTAGGCGGGTCGGTCGCCTCGCCCTCGTTCTCGATCGACCTCACGAACCAGATCCCCCTCCTCCGGACGAACACGAGCGACACGGACCTGCGCGTCGACCAGGTCACCATCACTCCGGTCGCGGGAACGACGCCCGATCTGTCGGGCATCCAGACCGCGACGATGCAGGCGCAACCCGCCACGGGCTCTGCGGTGGACGTCGTGCGCTACCAGCGCAATCCGGCAGCGCCGCCGCCAGCGGCGATCGTGCTCGGCGGCGACACGGTCAACCTCGAGCCCTACCTCGTCGCCGGCCGGGCGAACCTCAGCGTCACGCTGGCTGGTCAACCGCCCGCGACTGGCTGGACCGCCGACGTCGAGACCTGCCTGCACGCCAGGGCGAACGTGTCCCCCTGATCGACGCCTCGATCAACGGTCTCGCAGCACCTTCAGGAAGGCGTCCCCGTACTGCTCGAGCTTCTTCGGGCCGACACCAGGGACCTTCGACAGCTCGTCCACGTCCTGTGGCCTGACGGCGCTGAGGTGTCGCAGCACCGCGTCGGGGAAGACGCAGAAGGCCGGGAGGCCCCTCTCGGCCGCGAGCGACCGGCGCAGCGCGCGCAATTCGTCGAAGAGTTCGGGGTTCTGGTTCCCGGTCGCGTTCGAAGTCACCCCCCGGCGGCGGACGGGTCGACGTGGCAGGGTGCCCGAGCCGGTCGAGCCCTCCCCGGCGTGTTCCGCGCGCCCCCGCTCAGCCTTCGCCGGCCGCGCTTCCGAGCAGAGGTCAGTCCCGGCGCAGAGATCGCAGCTCGTGCCGCAGCTGTCCATCCGTTCACCGAAATGGCGCACCAGCGCCACGTGGCGGCATGCGGCGTCGTCGGCGAGGCGGAACATCTCGCGCGCCTGCCGCTTCTGGAGCTCCGCCACGGCCGGATCCGCGTCGTCGGTGAGTCGGTCCCACCCGATCACGTCGGCCCAGGAGTAGAAGAGGACGCAGTCGGAGGGCTTCCCGTCGCGGCCGGCTCTGCCGATCTCCTGGCAGTACCCCTCGATGGAGCGCGGCATGTCGCGGTGGAGCACGTATCGGATGTCGGGCTTGTCGATGCCCATGCCGAAGGCCACGGTGGCCACGACCACGTCCACGTCGCCCGCCTGGAAGGCGTCCTGCGTCGCGCTGCGCGCGTCGTTCCCCATGCCGGCGTGGTAGGCCGCGGCCCGCACCCCGTGCCCGCGGAAGAGCTCGGCGGTGGCCTCCACCGCCTTGCGCGAGAGGCAGTAGACGATTCCGCTCTCGCCCGGCCGCGAGCGCACCAGGCGGAGGAGCGCGTCGCGCGCCCGGAGGCCTCGGCGCTTGCCGGCGAGGCGCGTGGCGCCGTCGCCCTTCTTGTAGGCGTGGAGCCGCAGGTTGGGGCGGAAGAAGGTGCCGCGCTGCACGAGTGGATCGACCATCCCGAGCTGGTCGGCGATGTCGCGCGTCACCTCGCCCGTGGCGGTGGCGGTGAGCGCGAGCACCGGGATGCCGCCAAAGCGCACCTTGAGGCCGCGCAGGTTGCGGTAGGCGGGCCGGAAGTCGTGGCCCCAGTGGCTGATGCAGTGCGCCTCGTCCACCGCCAGGGCGGTGAGGCGCACGCCCGCGAGCGCCGAGCCGACCGAAGCCTCGAGCCCCTCCGGCGCCGCGTAGACGAGCTCGTACTCGCCGCGCTTCATGCTCTGGACCCTGGCGCGCCGCTCCTCCGGCTCGAGGCTCGAGTTGAGGAAGGTGGCCCGCACGCCCACCTTGCCCATCGCGTCGACCTGGTCCTTCATGAGCGCGATGAGCGGCGAGATGACGAGCATGGTGCCGCCGAGAATGCGGGCGGGGATCTGGTAGGTGAGCGACTTGCCGGCGCCGGTAGGCATGACGCCCAGGCAATCGCGCCCGGACAGCACCGCCTCGATGATGGGCTCCTGGCCAGGCCTGAACTCCTGGTGGCCAAAGACCTCGCGCAGCACCTGTCGCGGAGTCGCCCTATCTACGCAGTCCCGACCGTCCGTCCGCCCCGCGCTCCGGAGCGCCTCCGCGAGCTGGCGCAGGGACGCGAGCTCCGCATCGCCGAAGAGCTCGCGCTCCTTGCGCCAGAGGGCACGCAGCGCCTCCAGCCGCTCCTCACAGGCGCGCCGGTGGAAGAGATCGGCCCTGTCGCCGGCTGCCCAGGAGGCGGAGAGCGCCTCCACCTCGGCCGACACCTCCCGCGCGCGCCCCGGCTCGTCGGTGGCGAAGAGCTCGAGGTTGGTGTGGCGGGGGCTCACGGCGGGCGGAGTCTACACGACTCCGCGGGCACGACCGAGCCCGGCTCGGGGCCGCGTGCCACAGGGAGAGCGAGCCCGATCTCACAGGGTCGTTTCGAAGCTTGCAGCCTGCAGACCGGGCAGCCCTACGCCTACTTCGTGACCTTCGCGTCCTCGATCATGACCGGGTAAGCGTAGCCCGACCCGAAGTCCCGATCGATGGCGACGGTGCCCTTGGCGGTCACGACGTCTCCTACCGCCGCGCTGTCGGAGGTGGTGACCGTGACGTCATTGTTCTTGTTGCCTGCGTCGCCCGACCCGTCGCGCAGGTGGAGGAAGTTCTTCCCCATCACCGGAGTGAACTTCACCACCTGTCCGCGGACGAGCACCGGCCTTCCCTTGAGCTTCTGGCGCTGTGACCAGATCTCCTCGACCGTGCGCGCGTCGGCGCCCGCGGCCCTGGCGACCTTCTCGACCTTCACATCCCCCGGGCCGCTCGCAACCGCCTGGTGCTGTGCCGCCATGTTGGCCGGGGTCGGCGCGCTCCCGCCACCGGCCGTCTGACCTGCCGGGGCGCCGCCCATCGCGGGTGGCATGGGCGCGATCTCGCCGCCCGGGCCGGCCAGCGTCCCGAAGTACACGACGTCGAACTTTCGGTTCAGCTCCTTCGACTCGAACCCGCGCATGGGGAAGGCATTGCCCACGCCGACGTCGTCGCCGACCTTCCTGTCGGTCCGCTGCACGGCTGTCCAGGTCTCGCCCGACGCCGTGGCGAGCTTGAGGTAGCTGTACTGCGAGACGTCGATCTTCTCGAGGATCTTCCCGCGCAGCGCCGGGGAGCCAGCGGCCGCCTCACCTGGGACGGTGGCGCCGGCGGCGGCGCTGGTGTCGGACGCGGCCGGCGCTGGCGGATTGGCGGTCAGGCGCTGCGGCGCCTCCGGCTTCTTGCAAGCGGCGAGAGAAAGCAGGACGGCGAGAGACAACACACGACCCATGAACGTGAACCTCCGAATCGACCACCCTCGTATGCGGGGGGCCTAACATAACCCCGCGGAGAAGGGAATCATCCCGGCGACCGAGTCGCCGGGGGCGCAGGCCGCCCCCGCCCCGCTGGCAGAGCCATCGGGGCCCCACCCTGGCCAAGAAGCCAGGGACCGATCCTCACGTGCACGCGTTGCGCCCTCCGAGGTTGCGAGCGATCGCTCGCGCAACCTCTGGGCCCGCCTCATCCGCGAAGCCTGTAACCGGTCCGCAGCATCGCGTAGCAACCCGCGAGAGAGGCGGCGCAGACGACCCCGGCGAGCGCCAGGGCCACCTCCGGGTGCCCGTCGGAGAGGCCCAGCATGCCGTGCCGCACCCCGTCCACGATGTAGAAGATCGGATTCGCCAGCGTGAACTGGCGCAGCGCGGGCGGGAGCATGCGCGCCGAATAGAAGACGCCGCCCAGGAACGTGAGCGGCGTGATGATGAAGGTCGGAAAGAAGTTCACCTGCTCGAAGGTGCTCGCCCATACCGCGGTCATGAACCCGAGCGCGCCGAAGGCGGTGGCGACCAGCACCAGCATGGCGATCGCGAAGAGCGGGTGAGCCAGCTCGAACCCGGTGAAGAACCCCGCCACCACCCACATCACCGTTCCCACCAGGAGCCCGCGCGCGACCGCCGCGCCCACGAAGCCCGCCAGGATCTCGCCATAGGAGAGCGGCGAGACGAGGAGGTCCAGGATGGTGCCCTGCAGCTTCATCACGAACAAGGACGAGGCCGCGTTGAGGAACGCGTTCGAGATGACGCCCAGCGTGACGAGCCCCGGGACGATGAAGCGCGCGTACGGCACGCCCTCGACCTCGCGCAGGCGGCTCCCCAGCGAGTAGCCGAAGACGACGAAGTACAGGACGGTGGTGATGACAGGCGAGAGCAGGGTCTGCCCCGGCACGCGCAGGAACCGGCGCACTTCCTTGTCGAGGAGCGTCTTGAGGCCGATGCCGATCACGGCCTCGAGCTCTCGCGCGGCGCTCCGGCCGTCTCGTGGCGCGCGATCGGACCTTCCTCCGCCCCGCGGTCGCCGCGGAGCAACCGCACGAAGACGTCCTCGAGCCGCATGCGCGCCGTCTCCACGTCCTTCACCACCAGGCCGGCCTGCGCGAAGGCAGCGAGCGCCGGGCCGAACGAGGCACCCGGTTCCGCCGTGATCGCGACCGAGCGCCCGCCGTCCTCGAGCCGCGCCCCCAGCGCCGCCAGCGGGGCGGGGACCGCTTGCAGCGGCGTCGCCAGCGTGGCGTACAGCGTCTTGCCCGCGTAGCGGTGCATGAGCGCGTCCTTGTCGTCGACCACCAGGAGCCGCCCCAGGTCGATCACTCCCACGCGGTCGGCCAGCTCCTCGGCCTCCTCCAGGTAGTGCGTCGTGAGGACGATGGTGGTGCCCCGATCGCGCAGCACGCGGACGTACCGCCACAGCGCCTGGCGCAGCTCCACGTCGACGCCGGCGGTCGGCTCGTCGAGGAACAGCACCTGCGGCTCGTGCACGAGCGCCTTGCCGATGAGGAGCCGCCGCTTCATGCCTCCGGAGAGGGCCCGCGTGTTCGACTTGCGCTTCGCGCCGAGCTCGAGCGCCGTGAGGATCTCCACCAGCCGCTCCTCCGTCAGCCGGACGCCGAAGTACCCGGCCTGGATGCGCAGCGACTCCTCGACCGTGAAGAACGGGTCGAAGTTGATCTCCTGAGGCACTAGCCCGATCGCACAGCGCGTGAATCGGTAGTCGGCGACCACGTCGCGCCCGAGCACGCGCACCTCGCCCTCGCTTGCGCGGAGCAGGCCCGCCACGATGGAGATGAGCGTCGTCTTCCCGGCCCCGTTCGGCCCGAGCAGGGCGAAGATCTCGCCGCCCTCGATCTCGAGATCGACGCCGCGCAGGGCCTCGAAGGACCCGAATCGCTTCTTGACGTTGCGGATGGAGACGACGGGAGGAGACACGGTCGCGCCGGAATGTAGCGCAGGTCGTCTCCCGGGGCAGCGAGGATCGTCGGGGTCTGTGTCGAGGTCCTCTCCTTCCCCCGCCAGGTGCGCTTCCTCGCCGCCCGCCGCCCGCCACCCGGCTCTCGCCTCACGCCTGCTCGACGTGTTACCCGCGCCGTCTTTGCCTGGCAGAAGAGGTCCGCACGGCGGCTGGGCGCGGCTGATCCGCGGACCGGCGGCATCACTGTGGTCCAGCGCTCGGGAAGCGCCACTAACCTCAACGTGTATTTCCATTCGTTGACGTCGGACGGGGTGTTCGAGCTCGACGAGGACGGCCCCGCTCGCTTCGTGTCACTACCGCCTCCGGAGGATGAGGACGTGGAGGCCATCCTCCGTCGCGTCATTCGGCGGTCAGCCAAGGTTCTCGCCGCCTACGAGGAGGAGTCCGAGAACGGGGCGCTGGCCGCGCTCCACGCTACCAGACTGGACGAGCCTGACGTCGTGGTCGGGGCGCCGTCGCCGCCGCCCGTGAGCGCAGCGCCGGGCGCGGCCTGCCGGCCTTCGTCGAGCGCGAGCTACGCGCCTACCTCGACGCGCCGCAAGCGGCGGAAGGACGGCGGTTCAGCGCCGCGTCTGAGTTCGGTAGGTCCAACCGGTCATAGTATACGTCGACACCGGGCGGGTTCCGACCATATTCTGCTGCGTTTGCGAACAGGGATTACCGGTGGGAACGCTGTCGGCAGCCACGGCCTGCAGGAGGACGGCACCCCCGTCGCAGTCAATTGCGTACCAGCAGCGATTCTCTATCGTCCCGTTCGACGTCCCGTCGGGCCAGTAGTTGATTTCGCGTGGAACGGAGCCCATGAGCCCCGCTTGACCGGTGCGAGTGAGCCAAGCGTTACAGGTCTCCCCGTTGGCACCATCTCCAACCGCGTCCGCCCACTGCCTCACCGTCACGGTGGCGCTCCGTTGGGCCCCGCGCACCGAGTTCGAGCACGTCAGCGTAAACGTGGTGTCGGAGCCGAGACTGGTCGTTTCCCCGCTGCCGGCCAGCACCTTGGACCCGGACCAACCGCCCGACGCCGTACAGGCCGTGGCGCACGTACTGCTCCACGTCAAGGTGGTCGCATAGCCCACCGGAACTGGGCTGTTGGCGGCGCTGATACTCACGGTCGGCGTGCCTGGGTCGGGGGAGCACGAGGCGCTCGTAAGGCTGCCTTCCAGCACGCCGTCACTGCAGATCCTCGTCTCCGACCTGCAGGTCGTGCCGCAGGTCGCTGAGGAGCTCTGATAGGCCACCACGCTCTGGCCGCTCGGCAGTGTCCCGCCCCAGGGCAACCCGCAAGGGCAGGTTCCGGGTGCGCAGGTGGCACTCGTGAAGTCCTGACCGGTGACGCTTGCGCCTTGCAGGATCACGGCAAGGCTCCCTGGATTGAACCCGTGGCCGCCCAGGGAGGGTGTGACGGTGTAGCTGCCGCCCGTCAGCCCGCCAAACGAGTAGTCGCCGTTTTCGTCCGTCGTGGTCGACGCGCTCGCCGCGCCCGACAAGTTCATGGCAACGCCGGCCGCGACCACGCCAGAGATACGCCCTGAGATGCTCACGGTGCTGGTGAAATCCCGGCCCGTGACGCTTGCGCCACGCACCGTCACCGTGATGCTTCCCGGAGTGAAGGCACAGCCGGCTAGGGAGGGGGTGACGACATACGTGCCGTCCGCCAGCGCGAACGAGTAGTCGCCGTTCTCATCCGTCACGGTCGACGCGCTCTCTCCGCCTCTCATTAGCTCCACGGTGATGCCTTGAACCATGGCGCCGGAAACGGTCCCGGAGACGTCGTACGAGGGGAAATCGGGCGGTCTGTTGCAGCCGAGTGCGAGCAGCAGCCCACCCACGAGCAAGACGCGCGATGACACGTTCCCCCCTGTTCTGCGCCGGTCAGTGCATGAATATATCAGACCCCTGGGCGGGCAGTTGAACCGCGCCTTCGCGTCGCGCAAGCGCCTTGACACAAGTCACGTACCGTGTCCCCTGGGCCGAGCTGCTCAAGGGAGGAGTTCGATCTCGACGCGCTTGTCGCGTCCCATTCTTGTCGAGACAGTGCCAGCGGCGAACCGGGTGCGGTGGGCTGGCAGGCGGTTCAACCTGCGGATCGGGGTCCGATAGGGAGTATTTCGTTAAACCGGACTGGTCCAGACGTCGCCGGAGCGTGATCAGAGCCCGAAGAAGTCCCTCAACTTGCGCGCGCGGGGCGCGCGCCCTCCGACGTCGGACGTCGGGGTACAGTGGGCGCCATGGGCCGCCGCTCGGTACCCTTGTGCGACCAGAACCGCTGGGTGTTCAACCGGCTGGCCGGGGACTACCTGGCGCGACCCGCCTACCCTGACGCGCTCGTCGACGCGCTGTCGGCGCTCGCGGGCGGCCCGGGCGCGCGCGTCGCCGACGTGGGCGCAGGCACGGGCAACCTGGCGCTGCCGCTCGCCGCGCGCGGGCTCTGCGTCACCGCCCTGGAACCGGCGCGGGCCATGCTCGAGTCGCTGCAGGCCCGCCTCGGCGGCGGACTCGAGATCGTCACAGTTCACGGAAGCGCCGAGGCGACCGGCCTCCCGGCGGCCTCGTTCGACCTCGTCCTGTTCGCCGACGCCGTCCAGTGGGTCGATGCCGAGCTGGCCGGCCGCGAGGCGGCGCGCCTCCTCGCTCCGGCAGGCACGCTGGCGGTCCTGGAGGCGACCTTCGCGCGGACGCCCTTCATGGACGCCCTGGCCGCCCTGCTCTCGCGCGTGAATCCGAAGGCTCGCCCGCGCCCCGCCGGCGCGGCACGACAGCTTCTCGCGATGGCCGCGCCTCGCGCGAAGCCGTCGAGCCAGGCCTTCCTGCAGGACGCCCGGCTCGACGAGTCCGGTCTGGGCTCCTTCCTGCGCTCGCTCTCCTACGCCGGCCCGGCGCTCGCGCCCAGCGCACTCGACGCTCTCGTCTCCGAAGCCGTCCTGCTCGCCCGCGCCTCGGGTGGGCCTCGCCTGCAGAGGGATCTCACGCTCCGCTGGGCA
>JBGQLS010000090.1:0-16464 GCA_041500205.1 Anaeromyxobacteraceae bacterium
AGGAATAGGGGTCAAGACTTTCCTCTTTCCACATGTTGCGGTTCCGCCAGGGCAGACATCCACTCGGCCATGCCGAACGGGGGACCGTCGGCCGCAAGCGCCACAGCAACTTCGCGACCTGCCCCTTCGCTCATACCGAGCGCCCTCGCGATGTGATTAGGCCTGGCTCGGCTCAGCGCCCCTGGGCGGTCGACCCGTAGAGAGCGCGCCATCCCGCAACGCGACCCTTCGACACTCATGTGTCAAGTGGAAGGTCTTGACCCCTACTCCCTACTCGTGCCCTACTCGTTCGCGGCGAGGGCCTCGAGGACGCGCACAGCTGCCCTCTCCGCGCCGTCCAGGTCCTGGGGCAGCGGCATCGGCTGCGCAAGCACCCGGCGGATCGCCTCGACGATGCGGCCGGACCGCAGCTCCTCGTTTCCGACGTGGACGGAGGCGAGCCAGCGCGGCATCTCGCGGACCATGATCGGGTACTCGGGGAAGTCGCCGCGGTCGGTGTAGACGAGGCGTGTCCCGGCGCCGATGGCATCGGAGACGATCCCGTAGCCGGGCTTCGTCACGACCACATCCACTGCGCCGACGACGTCCGGGTAGTCGAGGCCGAGCGCATCGAGACGAGCGACGACGACGTTCTCCGGAAGTACGAATTGCAGACCTGGGTCGCTGCCAAGGACCTTGCCTGCGAGACCGGGCAACCCCAAGCCGCCGAAGGAGACGAGGACCGCAGGACGGTGGTCGAGGCCGAGCCGGCGCCGCGCCTCGGCACGCCGGACGCGCGGTCGCCGGGCCACGAGACCGACGCATTCGCGTCGGGGGAAGGCCGAGAGGGGGCCCGCGAATGGAAGCTCGAGCAGCAGACCCGTCTTCGCGTACGCATGCGCGGCGCGTTCGGCTGACGCCTCGAGTGACGGCTGACGTCCTGCAAGATGGTGGTAGATCCAGTCCCACGAGAAGTTCCCAAGAGCCAGACTTGGAACGCCTGCTCGAGCCGCCGCGGCAAAGGCGAGGGGTGGGATGTCGCCGAGCACGACGCGTGCGTCGCTCGAGCTGAGGAAGTCGGCCTCGACATCGACCCGCGCATCCCATGTCGCGTCAAACTCCCGGCAGCGTTCAGCGGTTCCTGGCTCGTCGATCACGAGCGCATCGCGCTGCGCGAGACCCACATCGCACGCGACGGCCCGGAGCACTAACGGCCCCGTCACGCTGCGGCGCACAAGCCATCCGGGGACGGCGCCCACGACCGTGATCGGCAACTCGGGCGCTCTCACCCGCACGGCACGCAACACCTCGCAGAGCCGCGTCGCATGGCCGAAGCCGTGGCCCGAAACGTATGCAGCCAGCATGTTGCGGGTATCTTGGCACGGGTTCTGATGACCCAGGGGACATGTTTCGCGCCGCCGGGCTTCTTCCTTGCGCACCGCGCGCGCGCCGAGGATCGGAGCCTCCACCCTGTAATTAGTTACAGGCGAAGAATCGGCGGATGTCTGAGAACATCGCTGTCGATGGGTTGTCAGTTCGTGGCGCGGGCAACCTTCGACCTGCTTCGACTTGGCAGGTCGCGGGGCCGGCCGATGGAACCGCGGGGATCCTGACCCCGACGGAAAAGGGAGGCGGGACAATGAAGAGGAGAAGTCTGCACGGAGTGGTCTGTCTTGCATTGGCGGCGGCCTTGCTCGTCCCCACGTGGCGAGCTTCGTCTGCCTTCGCGGCCGAGGGCGCGCAGGTGAGCGAGAAGCGATCGGCCGTCTCGAAGAAGCGCGCGAAGAAGCCCGCGCCGGCCACGCCCTCGCTCTATGAGCGCCTGGGAGGCATCAACAACATCGCTCCGCTCGTCGATGACGTCATCGAGCGGAGCTACGCGAGCGAGGTGTTCAAGGCCAACCCTCGCATCGAGGAGGCGCACAAGCGCTTTCCCAAGGCCGTGTACAAGTACAACGCCACGTCCCTCGCCTGCATGGTGATGGGAGGGCCGCAGAAGTACACGGGGCGTTCCTTGAAGGAGGCCCACCAGCATCTCCAGGTCACCGAGAAGGAGTGGCAGGAGCTGATCTCGATCTTCCGGGAGAGCATGAACGGCTTCAAGGTCCCGCCGAAGGAGCAAGCCGAGGTCATCGCCATCATCGAGAGCACGAAGGGCGACGTCGTGGTGCCGGTCAAAGCGGCGGTCAATCCGTAGTAGGTCACCAGGGCGGTGAAGGTCCCCGCGGGCTCACCAGCCGCGGGGGCCTCGCCGCTTCTGCACGCGCACGCGCGGACGGGCGCACCCGGGCCACTCCTGTCAGGGTACGCCGGCGCCGTCCAGGAACGCACCGCTAGGTCTGATCGCTGTCGCGACGGCAGCTCGGTCGAGCTCGCGCCGGAAGGCGAGGGCCAGCTCGACGTGCCGGAGCGAGCTGTTACCGCCCGAGCAGACGATACCGACCTTCCGGTGTCGCAGAGCATCGCGCAGCTTGTACGCCGCCGCGAGGGCGGCGGCGCCGGCGCCTTCCGCGAGCGTGTGCGCCCTCTCCATCATCCAGACCATCGCCTGCTTGATCTCGTCGTCGCTCACGAGCACGAAGTCGGAGAGGTGTTCCCCGAGGATGCGCTGTGGCAGCTCGGAGCCCGTTCCGGTGGCCAGCCCCTCGGCGAAGGTGGAATTCTCGCCCTCCACGCACCGACCGCACCGCCAGGAGTCGTGGCCGGCGGGCGAAGCCTGTGACTGCACGGCGATCACGCGGCAGCTCGGGGCGATCGCGGAGGCGACCAGGCACGCGCCGGCGGCGCCGCTGCCGCTTCCGACCGGCACGATGATGGCGTCGAGCTCGGGCTCGTCCTCGAGCATCTCCAGCGCCTCGGTGGCCACGCCGGCGATGAGCAGGGGCTCGTTGCCGGCGCTGATGAGGCGGTGCCCGCGGGCTCGCGCAAGGTCCTCGGCGTGCCGGCGCGCGTGCTCGAAGCTCGCGCCGTGGAGGACCACCTCGGCGCCGAGGGCACGCAGGGCCGAGACCTTGCTCGGGTTTGCCGCCTCCGGCATGACGATGTGGGCGGGAATACCGAACATGCGCGAGGCGTACGCTATCGACTGTCCGTGATTGCCGGTCGAGTAGGTGATGACGCCGCACCGGGCCGCGTCGGTCGAGAGGCGCGAGACGAGGTTCAGGCCTCCGCGCACCTTGAACGCGCCGGTCGGCTGCGCGTTCTCGTGCTTCACGAAGATGCGCGCGCCCACCACCGCGTCGAGCGATGGGTACTCGAACATGGGCGTGCGCGGGAGATAGGGAGCGATGCGCGCTCGCGCCGACAGCACGTCGTGGAAGGTGGGCAGCTCCGCCGGGTCGGCCGCTATCGCAGCGGATGGAGTAGCGCTATCGTTGATCTTCATGGAGAAGGATAGCGCCGTGAAGCGCGCGCGTAAAGCCGGTTCTGCGGCGGACGGGATCTACGAGGCCTTGAGGCGGCAGGTGGGCGACGGGCTACGCCCCGGCCAGCGGCTCCCCACCACCCGGAGCCTCGTCAACCGCTTTCGCGCGAGCCCCATCACTGTCCAGCGGGCGCTGGCGCGGCTCGCGCAAGAGGGGCTCATCCTCACCCGCCCCGGCCACGGCGCCTTCGTGGCCGAACGCAGGGAGAAGCCGCCTGGGACGGATCACGGGTGGCAGGCGGTCGTCCTCGGGTCGAGCCCGCCCGCGCTGGAGGAGTTCCAGGAAGTCTTCGCCCCGCCCGCTCCCGACGTGGTCCCGCTGGGCAGCGGGTATCTCGACATGGCGGTCCAGCCCCTCGGCGCGCTGGCGAACGCCATGGCTCGCGCCGCGCGCCGGCCCGGCGCCTGGGACCGCCTGCCCGCCGAGGGCCTGGAGGGCCTGCGCGCCTGGTTCGCCCGGCAGCTCGGGGACGCCCGGGTGCAGGACATCCTCATCGTGCCCGGAGGACAGGCGGCGCTGTCCACCGTCTTCCGTTCGCTCGCTGCGCCGGGAGCGCCCGTGCTGGTCGAGTCTCCCGCGCACCTGGGGACGCTCGCGGCCCTGCGCGCCGCGGGCCTGCGGCCGGTGCCCGTGCCCACCGACGTGCACGGCGTCCGCCCCGACCTGCTCGGCGCCGCCTTCGCCGCGTCCGGCGCGCGCGTGTTCGCCTGCCAGCCGACCTTCGCCAACCCCACCGGCGCTACCCTGCCTGCTGAACGCCGCCGAGAGGTGCTGGAGATGGCGCGGCGGGTGGGCGCCTTCGTCGTGGAGGACGACGCGGCGCGGGATCTCTGCATCGAGGGAGTTCCGCCGCCACCCCTCGCCGCCGGAGATGACGGGCACGTCGTCTACGTCCGCTCGCTGACCAAGCCCGTGGCGCCGGGCTTGCGGGTGGCGGGCGTATGCGCCCGCGGGCCGGTGAACCACAGGCTACGCGCGCTGCGGGTCGTGGACGACCTGTTCGTCGCCGGGCCCATGCAAGAGGCCGCGCTCGAGCTCGTCAGCTCACCCTCCTGGTCACGGCACCTGAAGGCCCTCCGCAACGTCCTGAGGTGCCGGCGAGACGCGGCCGTCGAGGCGGTGCGCGCGCACCTCCCGCAGGCACGCCTCGACGTCGTTCCGAAGGGAGGCTTTGTGCTGTGGGTAAAACTGCCGGAGGGCGTGGACGAGGTCGCCCTCACCCGTGCTTGCGCCGAGCGCGGCGTCCAGGTGAACCCGGGGCGTCCCTGGTTCCCGGCAGAGCCCGAAGGAGCCTTCCTCCGCCTGAGCTACGCCGCGGCGGGCGCGGACGCCATCCGGGCCGGAGTGGCGCAAATTGGATTGCTCGCGAAGGCGGCTCTCTCCGAGGCTCGGCCGCGCTCTCGGTGATCCCCTCCAGACGTCTCGGTCACCGCCTCGGCCCCAAGGAGTGCCGGCTTGACGTCGACGGTACGTGAGTTCCGATCCAGCGACGTCTTTCCCGGGGTGCTCGCTATTTCTTGCGCCCCACGGGCAGCACCGCCAATACCTCCTCGCCATCGGGGAGCTTCAGCGCACCGTGCGCCTCCCGGGGGCGGAAGCCTCCGACGTAGGTGCTGCCGAGCCCGAGTGCCTCGGCCTGCAAGAAGAAGCCCTGGGCGGCGAGACCCGCTTCCACGGTCATCAACTGAGCCGCTCGGTCGCCCATGCTGGCCATCTTCGCGACCGTGCCAGAGATGACGAAGATCACGGGGGCGCGCGCGATCCACGTCTGGCCTACTCCGCGCTGCTCGAAGTCGAGGCGCGGGTCACCGGCCTCGAGCAGATCGAGGGCGTGCGCTGCTGGCAGGTATCGGTACCGGCCAGGCGCCAGATCGCCGACTGGCCCCGCGAGCACGTACACCTGGAGCGGATACGTCGCGTGCGCAGAGGCTGCGGTGCGGTGACCCTTGTCATCGGTGATGCCCTGGGCGGCCCAGCAGAGCTGCCCGACCTCTGCCAGCGTGAGCGACGTCGCGGCTGGGGCACGGAGGGACCGGCGCTGATGGAGCGCCGCCTCCACTGACGTTGTCCCCTCGATGCGGGGCTTCGGCAGCGCGACGCGCCCTGCCGTCGGCTCGGCAGCGACACTCGCAGAGGCGGCGAGGAGTGCGACACACAGTAAGCCATGGCGGATCTTCATGAACGCACCTCCTGGTCAGCGGGCTGCGTAGCAGCCTACTCGTTCCCGGCCTTCTTGAGCCCTCGTCAGCGCTGCCCGCGCCTCGTGGCATGCCTGGCATTCGCCGCCGTAGACCGTGTGGGTTCCGGAATGGCTCCTCTGCGGCAAGCGGAACGCCACGAAGCGACAGATGGCAATGGGACCGGCAGCCAGCATCTGCAGCGAGTGTCTTCACCTCTGTCGCCAGATCCTGGTTCAAAAACACCCGCTCGACGCGGCCTGAAAGCGAGGTTGCCTAGATCGGGGGTACGCGGCCATTCCCCGCGTGATCAATGGAGCGGCGGCCATGTGCGAGGTCGCCGTCGGCGCGAGGCGATCCCACCAGGCACGCCGTCGAATGAGAGCGCTTCGCCTTTAGCCGTGTTACCTCCCAATGGGTGCGACATCTGAGGACGAGCCGGATGAATGGATGCCTATCGTCCAACAATCATGTCCTTTCCTCCGCAAACCCGGCCCCCTGCGGACGAGAGACCTCGGGCATGGAATAGGGGTGCGGCATATCGCCATGTCCCCGAACCGGGCGAGTCGAATTGACGCTAGCGCGTGTTACACGAAAAGGGATGATGCACGCTCAGCTTGCGGAAGGCGCGCTCCTGCTCCGGTTTGGAAGGCAGTTCGGGATTCCTGAAGCGGAGCGGCTGGCTGAGACAGTCCTGTCCTTTGCGCCCCTGTCGCAGCTCACGCTGGACTTCACCGAGGTTCGCGACTTCCAGGACTCCGCGTGCGGCCTGCTGGCAAGATTGTTGGCGGCGAACCGTGGCCTGAAGCTCGTGCTTCACGGCCTCACTCTTCACCAATCGAGAATGCTTGGGTACCGCGGCGTGAGAGAGCCGGGGTGCGCTGTCGCTGCGGAAGCCGACCACCATGCTCCCTAGCCATCATCCGACCGAGTTGCCGAAGCTGATCGATCCAGATCGCATCGTCGAGAACTACCGCAACTTCGCCTGCGATGACTATGACGAGTGCCTCGACGAAGCCGTGAGCATGCGTTGGACGAGCTGGACCTGCGCTAGTTGCCCGCTCTTCGCGCACGGCTCGAAGGCGAACGCGGCCGCATCGACTTCCATCAGGTCCGTCTCTTCTGCGATTTCGCAGTAGCGCGCCTCGCGAAAGAGATCGCTGACAGGCCAGGCCCCTCCTTGCCTCTCGGAGCACTGGCCTCCCTGACCTCGACGGCTGCTCATGGTCGTGGTCCGAGCCCGCGTGTCGGACCCGGACGGGTACTCGGTGGGGAGGGAGCGCGGAGGGAGCTGAGAGCCCCCCCTGCTACCTGTCACGCATCACCGCGAGATCCCTGGCGGATTCGCCCAGCGGTTCCCTTCTCCGCGGGCGCGCCCCAGGTTTTCGGGAAGAGGAGGAGAGCCTCATGCAGCGTATCCTGCTTTCGGTCCTCGCGGTGCTAACGCTGGACGGCTGCTACGTGCACGAGCCCGATCGCCGCGAGGAGCGGCGCGAGGAGCGGCGCGAGGTCGAGCACCGCCGAGAGGGGGCCGAGCACCGCCGGGAGGCCGACTACCGCGACCGCGAGGGACGGCCTTACCGCCACGAGCGCTGGCACGACGAGGACGTTTATCGCCGCGAGGACGGCCGCTGGTACTCGCGGCGCGGCAACGAATGGATCGTCCGCCTCGACGTCGACATCCAGTAGCCCGCGCAGCCCCGCGCGCTTCTTCATCGGCGCAGCAACCACCGGAGCGACAGGCTGCGGTGCCGGCGCCACCCGGCCCCTTACCTTCGAGTGTGGGGCGAAGACGCCGTGGTATCGAAGCCCGCGAACCCGCGGCGGGGGCACAGCCGCCGGACGGGGGCTGGACGAACTCTCACAGCGGCGTCCAGTTCATGTGATCTTGCAGCCGCCACCGCCGCCGCTGTGAGGTGATGTCCGGCGCCTTGTGGCGCCTCGAGCGGGGGGAGAGACTCTTCCCCGCCCCATCTCGAGCGTCATTTCAAGTGGGTTGCGCCATCAGTGCTCGTGCTCGTGGTCCGAGCCCGCGTATCCGTGATCGCCGGCTCCGTGGTCGTGCTCCTCCTGCGACCCGCCGTGCCCGTGCTCATGAGCGTGCTCGTGGCTGTGCGGGTGGGCGTGCTTCGTCGACCCGTGCGTGTGCTCGTGCGTATGGTCGTGCGTATGGTCGTGCGTATGGTCGTGCGCGTGCGCATGTCCGTGCGCGTGCGCGCGGGCCTCCTTGGTATTCCTCCCCAGGATGGGAGCCCGCATGGACTCGATCCACGCCTTCCAGCCGTCCATGCCCTCGCCGGTGCGCGCGGAGAGCTTGAGGATGCGGGGCTCGGGCATGACCCGCGAGAGCGCGTCCTCGAGCTTGCTCATGTCCACGTCGAGGTGCGGGACGAGGTCGCACTTCGTCACGACAACCAGATCGGCCTTCTGGAACATGACCGGGTACTTGAGCGGCTTGTCCTCGCCCTCGGTGACCGAGAGCGCGACCACGTTCGCCTCCTGCCCGAGGTCGTAGATGGCGGGACAGACGAGGTTCCCCACGTTCTCGATGAAGAAGACGTCGAGGTCGCGCCAGGGGAAGTCGACGAGCGAGCGGTGCACCAGCTCGGCGTCGAGGTGGCAAGCTTGGCCGGTGGTGATGGCCTTCGACGGGATCCCGGCCTTGGCGAGCCGCCGAGCGTCGTTGTCGGTGGCGAGGTCGGCGGAGACGGCTCCCAGGCGCACGCCGCTCATCACGCGCGCCGTCGCCTCCAGCAAGGCGGTCTTTCCCGAGCCGGGCGACCCCATGATGTTGAGCGCGAGCACGCCTGACTCGCGGAAGTGTTCCCGGTTGTGCGCGGCGACGCGATCGTTGCCGGCGAGGATCTTCTCGTGCAGCTCCACCGGGACGAGCTCCGGGTCGCCACAACCACACGTCGTGCACATCAGGGCACCTCCATGTCGATCGATTCGAGGAGCAGCGCCTGGCTCTTCTCGCTCAGGCGGGCGGGACGGTTGCAGCGGTCGCAGCGCAGCACCTCGCCGGTCGCGAAGGCCCTGCCGCAGACCGGGCAGCTCCAGTCGGCCGGGCAGCGCACGATCTCGAGTGCGGCCTTCTCGCACAGGGTGCCTTCGCGGAAGGTCTCGTAGGCGGTGCGGAAGAACTCGGGCTCGACCCCCGCCAGCTCGCCCAGGCTCACCTTGAGGCCGTGGATGGCGATGGCGCTGCGCTGCCGCGCCTCTTCCTCCACCCGTCGAATCAGCGCCTCGACCAGCGAGTACTCGTGCATCTCGTCACTTCCCCTGGAACTTCGGCAGGCGCTTCTCGAAGACCCGGTTTCTCCTCAACATATCCTCGGCAACGGCTCGCCCTCGATCTCCGCGATGAGGCGCTTGCCGAACCCTGTGTCGAGGATGAGGTTCCCGGGCCGCTCGGCGATGGCGGTGCCGACGATCGCCGCGCGCCGTCCCAGCGGGTGCGCACGGATGGCAGCCAGGACCTTGTCCGCCGAGCCCGCCCGCACCCCGATGACGGCCTTGCCCTCGTTCGCGACCACAAGCGGATCGATGCCCAGGATCTCGCCGACGGCGCGCACCTCCGGGTTGATGGGCAGCATCGCCTCCTCGAGTACGATTCCCACCTTCGCCTTCCCCGCCATCTCGTGCAGCGACGAGGCGAGGCCGCCGCGGGTCGGGTCCTTCATGGCGACCACGTCCGCACCGCCCGCCGCCAGCGCGGCGCGCACGAGGCCGTTCACCGGAGCGACGTCGGAGCGCAGGTCGCCCTCGATCTGCAGATCCCTGCGTCGCGTCATGATGGCCATCCCGTGATCGCCGATGGTGCCGGTCACGATGATCCTGTCGCCCACCCGCAGCCCCGCGTCGGAGACGACGCGCCTGGCGACGGCGACGCCGGCCGTGTTGATGACGATCCCGTCAACCTCGCCCTTGCCCATCACCTTCGTGTCCCCGGTGACGATGGTCGCGCCCGCCTCCTCGCAGGCCTGCTTCATCGAGTCGCGGATCCGGGTGAGGTCCTCGCGCGGGAAGCCCTCCTCGATGATGACGGCGCAGGTGAGCCCGAGCGGCTCGGTCGCGCCCATCATGGCGAGGTCGTTCACGGTGCCGCAGATCGCGAGCCGGCCGATGTCGCCGCCGGGGAAGAAGATGGGCTGGACGACGTGCGAGTCCGTCGTGATGACGATCCACTGGTCGCCGAAGCGGATGGCCGCGCCGTCGTCGAGCGCGGAGAGGCCGATGCCGTCCACCGGGCCGCCGAGGCCGAGGAACACGTCCTCGATGAGCGCGCGCATGGCGCGCCCGCCCGCGCCGTGCTTCAGCCCGATCCGATCCGTGGGTCCCTTGCCGGAGGCCATCTAGGGTACCTCCCTCAGGTCCGGCATGCCGCCGTAGGTGTGCCAGATCTTGCAGCTGCCCTCCGAGGAGACCATGCACGCGCCGACGGGCGACTCGGGCAGGCACTCCTTGCCGAAGAGCTCGCAGTCCGAAGGCTGGCGCAGGCCCGCCATGATGTCGCCGCAGATGCAGCGCTGGGCGAGGCCCGAGGGCGCGCGATCCCCGAGCTGCGAGACCTCGATCTGGAAGCGCTTGCGCGCGTCCACGTGTGCCCACTCGTCCCGGAGGCGCAGGTTGCCGTCGGGGATGTGGGCTATCCCGCGCCAGCGGCCGCCGACGGGTTTGAACACCTTCCAGAGCTTCTCCAGGGCGGGCCGGTTCCCCTCGTGGGAGACGACGCGCGGGTACATGTTCGCGACCTCGGCGCGTCCGGCGTGGATGAGCTCGACGAGCTTGAGGAGCGCCGCCAGCACGTCGAGCGGCTCGAACCCGGCCACCACCACCGGGACCTTGTGCCGCTTCACGAAGGGCTCGAACACGGCCGCGCCGGTGATGGAGGCCGCGTGGCCGGCGGCGAGGAAGCCCTCGATCCGCGTGTCCGGCATCTCCGCCACGACCTCCATGGCGGGCGGGATGTACTTGTGCGCCGACAGGACGGAGAAGTTCTTCGGCACGCCGTTCATGAGCACGGCGGCGGTGGCGACGGCGGTGGTCTCGAAGCCGCTCGCGAAGAAGATCACCTCTTCTTCCGGGTGCGTGGCGGCGAGCTCGGCCGCCTGCTGCACGCTGTAGACGACGTCGACGATCGCGCCCTCGCCCTGCGCGTCGGCGAGCGACCTCACCGAGCCCGGCACCTTCACCATGTCGCCGTAGGTGGCGACGCGATGGCCGGCCAGTGCGAGCGCCACCGCCTCGTCCACCTCGGGCATGTCCGTGACGCAGACCGGGCAGCCAGGCCCCATGATGACATGGAGCTCTCTCGGGAACAGAGCGCGCAGGCCGAAGCGGGCGATGGACTGCTCGTGGCTCCCGCACACGTGCATGACGGACACGGGCGCGCGGCCGATCGCCTGCACCTCTCTCGCGAGCGCCTCGGCGAGCGCCCGGGCGCGTGCGGGGTCGCGGAACTTGAGCTGGTCGAGCAGCTCCCGATCGTTGGCCATCATGCCTTCTCCTTGGCCTTCTCCCTGGCGGCGGGGGCTGCCGCCATCTCGCCGCGCACGTCCTCCGCCATGAGGTCGCCGGCGCCCGCCTCCCTCAGCACCTGCTCGAAGAGCGCCAGCGTCTCCTCCACCTCGGAGGGCGGGATGCGCCGGATGGCGAACCCGACGTGGTTGAGGACGTAGTCACCCACCGTGACAGGCTCGTCCACGATGTCGAGGCGGAGCACCTTCTTCACGCCGAAGAAGTCGACCGTCGCCTCCAGGCCGTCGATGGCGAGCACCTTGCCGGGAACACCGAGACACATGCGGACATCCTCCGAAGGGCGGGACTACGCCCGGCGCGACCGGGCGTCTGCCACGAGCGCCTGCCCGAGCGCGAGCCCGCCGTCGCCGGGGGGCACGAGACCGTGCAGGTGTACTGGTAAAGAGGGCGAGAGCTCCCTGGATACTCCCTCGGCCAGCCGTGCGTTGGCAAAGCAGCCGCCCGAGAGCACCAGCGGCAGCCGGCCATGGCGCGCCGCGGCGAGGCGCACGAGCTCGGCCGCCGCGGCCACGAGCGCGTTGTGGAAGCGCGCCGACACGACGCCCGGCGGCTGCCCCCCGGCCACGTCGCCCGCCGCCTCGCGCACGAGCGGCCGCAGGTCGAGCTGCCAGGGAGCAAGCGTCGTGTCGACGTGGAAAGGGTAGCTGCCGCGCTCCGCTGGGTCGGCGGCGGCGTCGAGCGCCATCGCCACCTGGCCCTCGTATCGGGCCACGGGCCGCGCCAGCGCGAGCGCCCCCACGGCGTCGAAGGCGCGACCGGCGCCGTGCGCGCGGGGGGAGTTGAAGCCCTGGGCGACCATCTGCCGCACGACGCGCAGGCGCGCGGGATCGACGGCGCGGAAGAGCGGGAGCGCCTCGAGCGGCGGCGAACCGGCGAAGGCGTCGTCGAGCGCGGCCAGCGCGATGCGCCACGGCTCCCGTATCGCCGCGTCCCCGCCGGCGAGCGCGACCGGCCGGAAGGTGGCGATCCGCTCGTAGCTCTCGTACGTGGCGAGGAGGAGCTCGCCGCCCCAGGGCGTCCCGTCGTCGCCCAGGCCGGTCCCGTCCCAGGTGAGCGCGTAGGCGACTTCGAGGCCGTGCTCGCACATGGCGGCGGCGGCGTGCGCGTGGTGGTGTTGCACGGCGATGGCCCGGATCCCCTCGGCGCGGGCGCGCTCGAGCGCGTAGCGCGTCGAGAGGTACTCGGGGTGGAGGTCGTGCGCGAGCAGCTCCGGAGCCGTGCGCAGGAAGCGCTCCAGACGCGCCACCGCGCCCTCGAACGACTCGACCGTCGCGAGGTTCTCGAGGTCGCCGATGTGGGGGCCGAGATAGGCCGCGTCGGAGAGCCCGAGGCAGAACGTGTTCTTGAGCTGCGCCCCGCACGCGAGCGTGGGTACCGCGAAGGCGCGGCGCACCCGCACCCCGCGGGGCGCGTGGCCGCGCGACCGCCGCAGGACGAGTGGCCGTCCCAGGACCACCTTCGCCACCGAGTCGTCGGCGCGGGTCTCGATCTCGCGGTCGTGGACGAGGAACAGGTCGGCGATGCCGGAGAGGCGGGAGATCGCCTCCTCGTTCCGGAACGCGATGGGCTCCTCGGAGAGGTTGCCGCTCGTCATGACGAGCGGGCGGCCCGCCTCGGCCAGGAGGAGGTGGTGCAGGGGCGAGTAGGGCAGGATCAACCCGACGAGCGGCGTGTCGGGCGCGATCTCCGGCGCGAGGCCACTCTCCCGTCGTCGGCGGACGAGCACGATGGGCCGCTCCGTCGAGGAGAGCAGGGCGCGCTCCGCGTCCGAGAGCTCCGCCAGAGCCTCCGCCTCCTCCAGGTCGCGCGGCATCACCGCGAGCGGCTTCTCCTCGCGCCGCTTCCGCTCGCGCAGCCGTGCCACCGCCGCCGAGGAGCGAGCGTCGCAGGCGAGGTGGAACCCGCCGATGCCTTTCAGGGCGACGATCCGGCCCTCGGCGAGCGCTCTGCCCGCCGCCACCAGCGCAGCGTCGCCCAGAGCGACCACGCGCATGTCGTGCACAGGGGTGGCAGGAGGAGGCGCACCCGGAGCGAAGGGGGAGGATGAGGGGGCCGCCCTCGTGGCTCCCTCCTCCTCGACGAGGAGCGTCAAGTGGGGGCCGCAGGTGGAGCACGCGTTCGGCTCGGCGTGGAAGCGCCGATCGGCAGGGTCCTCGTACTCGCGCCGGCAGTCGTCGCAGAGGGCGAACGGCGCCATGGTCGTGAGCTGCCGGTCGTAGGGTACGCCGCGCGCGATGGTGAAGCGTGGGCCGCAGTTCGTGCAGTTCGTGAAGGGGTAACGGTAGCGCCGGTTCGACGGATCGCGCAGCTCGGCCAGGCAGTCCGCGCACGTGGCGAGATCGGCCGGGATGGAAACCCGCGGCTCGCTCGCCCCGGGAGCCTCGCTCTCGACGATCCGGAAGTCGTCGACCGGCTCGGGGGCGATGTGCTCCCAGGCAAGGTCGTCGAAGCCCGCCGCCGGAGGCCGCTCTGCGCTGAGCCTCGCCAGGAATCTCGAGAGGGCGGTCCCGTCGCCGAAAGCCTCTATGGTCACCCCGCCACCGTCGTTGCGCACGCGCCCGGTGACGCCTTCGGCGCGGGCCACGCGATAGACGAAGGGCCGCATCCCGACACCCTGGACGGTACCGCGGATGGTGATACGCATCCCTTCGCGCGCGGGCTCTCGAGCGGATTCTTGCAAGATCGCGGCGTGGCCTCGCGGGTTCGTCTGCCCTGAAGGAGAGGGCCGGGGGAAGAGGTCGACGAGAGGGGAGGCGATGTCCTGATCTGTGCGCAGTTCCTTGAGATTCCAGCGCGCAGCATAGCAGGGCGCGGTCGAGCGAGGCAAACGCGCCTGGGGGTCAGGCACCGGGGCCTCGGGCCTCGGGTTTCAGCACGAATCGACGTGCTCGCGTGCCCCGAGTGCAGCGGCCGGATGCAGCTCATCGCCTTCATCGCAGAGGCGAGGGTGGCGAAGCGGATCCTCGACCATCTTGGAGAGGACTCGACGGGGCCACCGGTCGCCCGAGCGCAGGCGCATTCGGAGCTGCTCGAACCAGGTCGACGATCTGCCGCCGCACCTGCTCGACGTAGAAGGGCGCCGTCTCGCGGAAGCCGTCGTCGACCGGGAAGACCTTCACCTCCGCTTCCTCGGCCTTCCGCCGCTCCTCGCCTGTGATGATCCCCTCCTCGAAGCCTGCACCACCAGCAGCATCCTGTCGCCGTCACCGCTGGAATTCCAGGGGCCCGCGTACGGAGGGGGCACCCCCATTCAGCCGTCGCAGCGACGCGGAAACCTGTGCCACGGTGAGTAATAAGCACCGTTTCGACGCCGTCCCATGAGGACGCGCGCTTAACACAGGCGGTTGGTCGCGGGTGTCCAGTCACTCTGACGTTGCGCGCCCGGGCGCAGAGGATCTCGTTCAAGCCGGGGCGGCTTCGGCGGAGACCCTCGTCCGCAGGCTGGTGAGCCTCGCGCCGAGAGCAGCAGGCACCGTCACGGTGGTGACCGCCCTGCTGGTGCTCGTCGGCTGGGCGCTCGACATCACCGTCCTCAAGAGCATCGACCGCTCGTTCGTTACGATGAAGCCGAACGCGGCGGTGGCGTTCCTGACCTTCGGCCTGACGCTGCTGCTTTGGCTTCGGCCCAGCGACGCGCGGCGCCGTCTCGCCATCTCGTGCGCTGGTCTGACAGCCGCCATCGGATTGCTCACGCTCGTCGAGTACGCACACGCGCCCGGCATCGCCATCGATCACCTCCTGTTCCAGGAGGGCCCAAACCCCGTCTTCACCTCCAGCCCCGGGAGGATGTCTCCCGCCACCGCTGCCTGCTTCGTCCTGCTCGGATCGGCCGGAATGTTGCTCGCCCGGACAACGCTTCGCGGGCACTGGCCGTCGGGCATCCTGGTGGGGCCAGTCATCCAGATCTCGCTGCTCGCGCTGGGGGGATACGCGTTCGGGATGAGAGCGTTCCACGGAGTCGGCTCCTACGCGGCGATGGCGCTGCACACGGCGGTGCTGCTCTTGGTGCTCCCGCTCGCCCTCGTCTGCATCCGCCCTCAGCTCGGCCTCATCGCCATCCTGTCGAGCGCGAGCCACGGCGGCATCATGGCGCGCTCGTTCCTGGGCGCCGCACTCGCGCTCCCTCTGGTGATCGGATGGCTCCTCACGCAGGGCGCGCAGGCAGGCCTCTTCTCGACCGAGTTCGCGCTGGCCTTCTTCGCGATGGCGAGCATCGGCTCCTTCGCGGGCTTGGTCTGGGTGAACGGCTTCCTGCTCGAGCGAATGGCAGAGGAGCGGCGTGCCCAGCTCGAGGCGGCCATGCGGAGCCGGGGACGCGCATTCAAGGCGCTGAGCGCATGCAGTGAGGCGCTCGTGCGGGCCACGGACGAGCAGGCCCTTCTCGACGCCGTGTGCCGCATCTTCGTCGAGGTCGGCGGGTATCGCATGTGCTGGGTGGGCTTCGCCGAACGCGACGAGCGCAAGACGGTCCGCCCCGTGGCCCATGCTGGCCACGAAGAGGGCTACCTTTCGCTGGTGGACGCCGTCTGGGCCGATACGGACAGGGGCCGTGGCCCCAGTGGCACGGCCATCCGCACCCGAAGGCCCGTCGTCGTCGGAGACGTTCTCACCGATCAGAACTTCGACCCGTGGCGCAGCGAGGCGGTGAAGCGAGGCTACAAGTCGCTGGCCGCCCTGCCGCTCGTCGCCGAGGGATCCGCGCTGGGCGTCCTCAGGATCTACTCGGCGGAGCCGGGGGCCTTCGACGATGACGAGATGAAGCTCGTGGTGGAGCTCGCCAACGATCTCGCCTTCGGTATCGCGGCGCTGCGGGCTCGCGCGGAGCGCGACAAGATGACCGCTCAGCTCATGCTGGCCGACCGGCTGGTATCCATCGGGACGCTGGCTGCCGGCGTGGCCCACGAGATCAACAACCCGCTCGCATACATGGTAGCTGCCGTCGACTTCATCGACAAGGAGCTCAAGCGCATCGGGCACAAGTTGCGTGTGGACGAGTTCGACGAGTTGAGCAAAGCGCTCGCCGATGCTCGCGAGGGCGCCGGGCGTGTGAAGCACGTCGTGCGGGACCTCAAGACCTTCTCCCGCGTCGAGGAGAAGCGCCGTTCCGCGGTCGACCTTCGGCTGGTCATCGAGTCCTCTATCAACATGGCGTTCAACGAGATCAAGTACCGAGCGCGGCTCGTGAAGGACTACGGGAGGACGCCGCTGGTCCTCGCAAACGAGGCGCGCCTCGGGCAGGTCTTCCTGAATCTCCTCATCAATGCCGCGCAGGCTATCCCCGAAGGTCGAACGGAAGAGAACGAGATCCGCGTGGCGACCAGGACGGACGACCTCGGCCGCGC
>JBGQLS010000091.1:0-16463 GCA_041500205.1 Anaeromyxobacteraceae bacterium
AGTGCTCGCGGTCGCCCTCCAGGGCGTTGGCCGTCATGGCGATGATGGGGATGTGGCCGCCTCGCGCCTGTTCTCGCTCGCGGATGCGCGCCGTTGCCACGAACCCGTCCATCCCGGGCATCTGGCAGTCCATGAGCACCATCTCGAAGGCCGACTGCTCCAGGGCCTGCAGCACCTGGAACCCGTCCGCGGCAACGACCAACGTCGCCCCCATGCCCTCCAGCATCTTCCGGGCGACCTGCTGGTTCACCGGGTTGTCCTCCGCCAGGAGCACGCGGACCGGAGCGGCGAACGACGGCTCGTGCTTGTGGGGCGGGCTGGCCTCGCTCACGGTGTGCCGGGTGATGAGGGCGCCGCATTCCTTCCGGCGCTTCCGCTCGAGGACCATGGCGAGCGCGCTCGCCAGGATCTCGGCACGGACCGGCTTCACCAGGTAGGCGTCGAAGCCGACCCCTTCCACGTGAGCTGCCTCGCCCTGCTGCCCCGACGAGCTGAGCATCAGCAAGCCGAGCCCCGCCAGCAGCGCGTCGCCCCGGAGGGCCTCCCCGACCTGCTCGCCGTTCATGTCGGGCAGGTGATAGTCGAGGAGGGCGGCGTCGAAGGCGCTGCCTCCGCGGGCAGCGGCCCGCACCCTCTCCACTGCCTCGCTGCCGAGACCGGCGGCCTCCACGCACACCCCCAGCTGGCTCAGCTGCTTCTCCAGGATCGCGCGGTTGAGGGCGTTGTCGTCGAGCACGAGCACGCGCGCTTCTCGCAGGACCGAGGGAGGCGGCAGCGCGGCCGGACGGCCCTCGTCCACGGGCAGCTCGAGCGAGACGGTGAAGGTGGAACCTCTTCCTTCCTCGCTCACGAGGTCGATGCCTCCTCCCATCCCGGCGATGATCCGCCTGCAGAGCACGAGCCCCAGGCCCGTGCCGCCGAACTTCCGGGACGTGGAGGCGTCTGCCTGGGAGAACGGCCGGAAGAGTCGCTTCTGTGCCTCCCGGGAGATTCCTGGCCCGGTGTCCGCGACCGCGATCTGGATGCTCACCTTGCCTTCGGCACGTCCAGCGAGCCGCGCGGTCACCAGCACGTGACCCGCCGAGGTGAACTTCACGGCATTGGACACCAGGTTCCCCACGATCTGGCGCAGGCGGCCGGGATCGCCCATGAGCCGCGAAGGAACATCCGGGGCGATGTCCACCAGCAGATCGACTTGCCCTCCCGCCACCTTCGGACGGTTCAGCTCGACCACGTCGAAGACCAGCGACGTGAGGTCGAAGGGGATGGACTCGAACCGCAGCTTGCCGGCCTCGATCTTCGACAGGTCGAGGATGTCGTTCAGGATGGTGAGCAAGGACTCGCCGCACCGGGCGATGGTGTCGACGTAGTCGCGCTGCTCGGGGTTCAACGAGGTGTGCTGGAGGAGCTCCGTCACCCCGAGCACCCCGTTCATCGGAGTGCGAATCTCGTGGCTCATGTTGGCGAGGAACTCGCCCTTGGCGCGGCTCGCCGCCTCGGCCTCGTCTCGGGCGCGCTGCAACGTGAGCGCTGCCTCGTTTCGGGCGGTGAGGTCGACGAAGATGATGAGCTGAAGCCCATCGACGTAGGTGCCGTGAACCGAGACGACTCGGGTGCTGCCGTCCTTGCAGGTGACGACCTCCTCCTGCGCGGGCCACGCCACCGCCGAACCTCGCGCCGCGAACCGCTCCTTCCATCCCGACCGGAGCTCGTGCCGGTACCTCTCGTCGGGGTATGCGACCAGCCGCCACGCCTCGACGTCCGGTACTTCCGGTGGCGAGTATCCGAACAGCTCCTGGAACTTGGCGTTCACCAGGACGAACCTTCCGTCCAGCCCTCGCGAGATGGCCATGGGCAAGGGAGAGGACTCCGTCAGCCGGAGCAGCGTCTCGCTGCGCTGCTGCTTCTCCAGCTCCGCGGCCAGTTGTTTACGTTCGGTGACATCGACCGCCGTCCCCACCAGCGTCGTCCGCCCGCCGATGGTGGTCCGCGAGGCGAACGCCTCGATCTGACGTATGCTCCCGTCCCTTGCCTGGCCCAGGAACTCGATGTGCAGCTTGCCGGCCGGTTCGAGCAACTTCAGTTCCCGAGCCACCCGCTGTCTGTCCTCGGCCTGGATGAGATCCTGCGGCCCCATCCGATCGACGAGCTCGCCCGCCTCATAGCCGGAGAGTGCGATCGCGGCCGGGTTCATGTATCGAAACACCCCGCCCTGAACCAGATAGACGCCCAGCGGCGAGTTCTCGGCCAGGCTCCGGAAGAGCACCTCGGACTCGCGGAGCGCTGCCTCCACCTGCCGGCGCTGCACCATTTCCCGTTCGAGCTGCTGCTGCTTCCGCTGCAGGCGGCGAGCGTGCGAGCGCGCGCGCTCCGTGCTGGCCGCGAAGAGCACGAGGATGCAGAGGAGGAGCCCGGTCATGAGGAGCCCTGCCGCCAGGACCCCCCAGGGCTTCCAGCCTCGGTCGCCAGACGCGAACCCTCGCCCCGAGAAGCAGCGCACGAGCCAGGTCCGATCGCCGAAGCGGACGGTGGACTCGGAGCGGAGCAGGCCCGTGGGCATGTCCTGCGGCGTGCTGCGCACCGCTCCCTCGGCCGAGAATGCCGCGAGAAAACGCTCGTCGAGAGGGGCCTCCGCGTCGAGGATCTCGACCGCGATGGGCTCGGGCGCAAGCGGCCGCATCGTCCGCTCCAGCAGGTCGCCGACGCGGTATTCCCCGAAAGCGAAGCCGAGGAAGGTCCGATCGGCCCGCTGCCAGACCGGCTGCAAGACGAGAACGCTGAACTGGCCACCGAGCTCCTGGACCAGGTGTACACGCCCGGTCACCGCGACTGCGCCGGAGGCGCGGGCGCGCTCGACGGCTTCTCGGTGCGCCGGGTCGAAATTCAGATCCAGCCCGATCGCCTTGTCGTTTCCCTCCACGGGCTCCAGGTAGAAGACGGGATAGTACTCGGCCCGCTCGGCCGCGATCTGGGTCTGTCCTCGCCCGCTCTCCTCGGTGATGGTGAAGGAAGGGAAGCCTTCCGAGGCCGCCGCGCGCTCCACCAGCAGGCGCTCGGCGGCGGGAACGCGTGGGACCCATCCCAGCGCCTGGGTGGCGCCGTGGCGCTTCATGAGCTCGCTCGCCGCCGCGTGGAACTCCTGCCGCGTCATCCACAGCGGGCTCGACAGGAAGGCCCCGAGCGCCGCGAGGTCGTCCTGGACATGGGCGAGCGCCACATGCAGCGCCGAGACACGGTTCGCGGCAGCCCGCTCGAAGCGCGCCCTGACGGCAGCCTCCTCGCCGCTTCGCGCGCCGAGGAAGGCCAGGACCGACAGCGTGAGCCCGAGCGCGCACCCGAGCAATAGCCCGATCCCTCGCAAGCTCCCGAGCACCGGCCCGAGACGCCTCCTGAGGCGGAACCACGACCTGGCAGGACCCGCGATCCGCATTCCCGTCTAGCCCCTCTCTCCCGACGACGGAGCTCGCGAGATGCGCCGGGTGGCGACGCGACGCCTCGCCGCGGCCAGCGGCCGGTGCGAGGGACGCTTCTTGCCTCTTTCTCCTCGAGCCGGTGGAGCGTCGAGGAGAGGGCATCGGCGAGCGGCGCCAGACGAGCACTTCGGGCCGTTCTCCGTGGTCTTCTTCACTGGTCGTACCGCAGGCCGAACAGCACCTGATAGCGTGGAAGCGGGAGCACTGTCTGTGCACCGAAGCCGGGCTGTGGATCCCGCAGCGGTCCGACCGCATAGGGCGCCGTGCCCGCGAGTGCCCAGCTACCGGCGAACCGGTAGGAAAGCCCGCCCACGACAGGCCCACTCACCGCCCCCCGCAGTTCTACCTGGCTCTTCGCGTCCGGGACCGGGGTGAAGTTCGTCCCCGAGACGGGGCGCGGGCCCACGAACCTTCCCGCAAGCGCCAGCACCGGCAGGCGGCCGCCCAGGTCGTAGGACACACGAGCGTTACCGAACACCTGAGCCGCAGCAGGCAAGAGGGTGCTCTCGCCATCCGCGGCCATTCTGGAGTGAGCCAGCGTGACGCCCGCGCCGTAACGGAGCCGTTGGCGCAGCGCGCTCCCGTCCCAGTCGCCGTTGAGGCCGTAGCTGTCGACGCGAGACGTGTTTGCGTAGATGACGACGTTCGCCGCACCGGGAGACAGCGCGCCGGCCGCCTGGGCGGCGGCAATCTGCTCCGCGGTCGCGGGGATCTGCAGCACGAGATCATTCCACCAGGTGCGGAAGACGCCCAGCCGTACGCGGCCCGCCCCGATCCGCTGCTCCACGATGCCCTCCACCGACCGCACGGTCTCGGGCCTGAGATCGGGGGCCGCGACTTCGTACGTCGCGTCCGCGTAGTAGCGCTCGTAGAAGGTGGGGGCTCGAAAGGCTTCGGAGTAGATGGCCTTCACCGTCCCGCCCTGCCATCCTGGCACGACCGCCGCGACGCGCGGCGAGAGGTGCGCCTGTTGCTGGTAGTCCTCGTCGAGCCGGACGCCGGCGTTGACGCTGAGCCACGGCGTGGGGTGCAGCGTCTGCTGGACGTAGGCGCCCAGCAACGCGCCGCCCTTGTCGTAGGGCGCGACCACCGTGGAGCGCCCCGACGCGGGAGCGTCGTAGGATGACCAGGAGGTCACGCGACGGTAGCGGGCGTCGACGCCCGCCATCGTGACGTAGTGGCCGTCCTTGAGCCAGTCCCAGGTGCCGTTCGACTCCGCGCCTCCCCAGCGGGACACGCCCGAGTTCCGGAAGACGCAGCTCGCCTCTCCGTCGATGCACTCCTGGGCGGACGCCGACGGGTCGTTCGCGAGGTAGTCGTAGAGATCGCCATAGACGCGCAGTGATACCCTCAGCCCAGGCGAGAGCGATGTGCCCCAGCGCGCGTCGAGGGAGAGCCAGCGGTCGCGCTCCCAGTTCTGGGGGTCGTCGAAGCTGCCCCACATTTCGGTGGCGGTGCGGCGGGAGATGCCGCCACGGACAGCCACCTCGAGGTCCCCCAGGGCGAGCCGCAGATAGCCCGCCGGGACGCCGATGGAACGGTGGGTGGCATCGCCGCCCCATGTCGTGTCCCCCAGCTGCTGGCGCCCGACGGCCATCTTCGGACCCCAGGACTGGGAGAGGTCGACGCCGGCGGTCAGCTCGCCCTCGCGGCCCAGCCACTCGAACTCCTTGCCGTATCCGAGGGCCGTGTGCGCGGCGGCTGGATACGCCCCGTCGGCGAGGACGTGGAAGCCCGCATAGTCCTTGGCGCGCTTCGTGATGACGTTGATGACGCCGAGCATGGCGCTCGACCCGTAGAGGACCGAGCCAGGTCCGAGGATTACTTCGATGTGATCGACGAGGTCCATGGGGATGGCGGCGCTGCGGTCGTAGTAGGCCGTTCCATCCCATGGCTCGTTGAGCGTGTGCCCGTCCACGAGCAGCAGCACGTGGTTCCCGAAGTCGCCCGAGAGGAGGACGCCGCGAGCGCCCACCTCAGGCGTCGCACGGCTCGGCTCGGCGATCATCCCGACGGCGAGGAAGTTGATGGCTTGGTCGAGCGAGTCGATTCCGTGACGCCGCATGTCCTCGGCGGTGATGACGGAGATGGTGGCCGGCGAGAGGTTGGCGGTCTCGACCGACTTCGAGGCGGTAGAGACGACAGGCTCGCTGAGAAGGCCTGTCAGGTCCGAGAGCCCGTCGGCCTGCGCCCTGCCCGGGGAGAAGCACAGCGCCGCGAGCGCTCCGGCCATCCATCCGCGCGAGATCGTCATTGGGGGGCCGCCATGAGGCCGAGTACGTCGTCGCCGAATGCGACCCGCTGCTTTGCTGCCTGGGCCAGGTTGACGAGCAGCCTGGCGCGGCCCGATACCAGGGTGAATCCGAGCACGGTCCCTCTCTTCACCATGGCGGGCGCGGCCGCGACGGTCAGCACGCTCCCGCCCTCGAGCGCCCTGGCGATCGCGGTCGCCTCGAGGCCGCTGAAGCCGGGGGTGAGATAGACGATCGAGAGCCTGTTGCTCCTGCACGCCTCCGCCAGGGCCGGCGCCGTCGTGAAAGGCGCGACCCGCACGACATGCGGCAGGCCCGCCACGGCCGACTTCGCGGTGGCAGCCGCCTTGAACTGCGCCGCGGCGAGGGATGAGTCGTCGGTCGACTTCGTCACCACGAGCGTCCGCACCTCGCCGCCAGAGCGCGCGGGCAGGTTGAGATCGTGCGCGGCGATCATGTAGAGCAGGTCGGCCTGCAGGCTGATCGGCACTGGCACGGAGTCCGCGCGTGCACCCAGAGGGAACGCGAGCGACACAGCGACCGTCGCTGCGAGCACCGCCCTGTTCTTCCGTCGGGATGCGACCATCTGGCCTCGGGTGCTTGCCACCGCGCCGTGTGTCATCTCCCCCTCAGCGCCTCGTTCACGAGGTGCAAGGACGGCGCCGAGCAGCGGCGGCCTTCACCTCACCGGGAATTGACCGGGCGTTCGGCTTCGGGGGCGCTCCTGGCCCGTGCCGTCGATGAGATGTCCTCCACCCTGGGTCTGAGTCGCCGGGGGCGCAGGCCGCTCCCGCCACGCCGGGCAAAGCCCATCGGGGCCCCACCCCGGCCACGCCGCAGAGCGATCACGTTCTTCGACAGGTCTTGAGTGGTGCTTCGTTCGGTGGGGTCCGGGGAGCCGTGGCCGCCCCCCGCTTCCACGAATCGGGCCCACGCGCCCGCACAGGAACACCCAGCACGCGACCTGTCAGCGGGGGTGCGCGGCCGCCGATGGGTTGCTCTCCCTAGGCACAATGCTGCTCACTCAGCCTGGGCTTCGGGCCTCAGGCCTCGGGCTTCAGGAGAAGCCTGGAATTCGCGGTCGTTCTATTCCTCAAGCCTGGAGCCTGGAACCAGCGCTAACTGACTGGCATTGTCCCTAGGCAAGGAGTCCCAGCTCGGAGAGCTTCGCCATCAGCGCGGTCTTCGCGATCGGCTTCAAGAGAAAGGCGTCACACTTCGAGCGGGAGGCTCCCGCGATGCTCCCCTGGTCGTGGGCGGTGGTCATGATGACCTTGACGCCCTGGGAGCTGCCCAGCCCTGCAGCTCTCTCCATCTCCCGGATTTCCTTCAGCACAGCATGCCCGTCCATGCCAGGCATGGTGATGTCCAGGCACACCAGGTGGTAGCCGGTCCCTTCCTTCAGGGCCGCGGCGAACGCCTCGATCGCCTCCTTCCCGTTCACGGCGACGTCACAACGGCCCAGCCGGAGGAGGAGGGTGTTGAGGATCATGCGGCTGGTGAATTCGTCTTCGACGATCAACGTGCGGAGCATGTGCGAACCTCGGGACCTGCGCTTCCTGGCGTCTGCAGCGTTGGTACTCGGCTCGCCCAGGCGGCCCCGGCAAGCGCTATGAAACTTCCGTACCGAGACGAGGTCATTGGAGCGGCGTCCCGAACTCTCCTGTTCGGCCACCCCTTTACGCCTTCGTGGCACCACCGAAGCGGCGCAGGGGTCGGGAGCGCGCGAGCACCCGGGGTCGTGTCCAACCCGGGCCATGCTTCCGCGCAGGGCTCGAGGCGGCGGCGTACCTGGTAGGCGGCGCGATGCGCTGCGGAGACGCAGCGAACCTTCCCGATGCACGAACGGTCGCCGGGGCGATCGCTCAGGACGAGCATGGGGCGCGCGCCCGGGACGCGGGGAGCGACCGGGCGCCTTGCCTCCCGCGGCGCGGCGTGGTCGGCTACGTGGAGGCGATCCTCGACGTCGCGAGCTCGCAACCCGCAGCCGCGAGCGTCGCGTCCAGCATGTCGAAGATGTCCTCGACGCTCGGCAGCGCCTCGGCCGAGACCTCCGGGATGCGCGTGACGCTCTGGCCCGTGTAGAAGAGGCCGTTCTCGACGTCGCCCTTGATGGCAGCCGCGAGCAGCGCGTCGGTGATGCAGAAGCTCTTCCGGTAGTCGCTTGCACGGCACAGGCAAACATCGGTCGCCAGGCACTCGATGCAGGCCTTGCGGCGGCCGAAGAAGCCTTCCTTGCCGTAGAACCAGGCCTTCGAACGCGGCGGAAAGGCCTTTCCCGCCGCCAGGGCCTCGGTGAAGGCATTGCGCACCGCGCGCGCGTTCATGCCCTTCACGCAGCTCGTGATGAGCGTGACGTCGGCCTCGCCCTTGCCGAGGTGCATCTGCTTGAAGTTGGGGTGCACGTCGCCGTCGCTGCAGGCGAGGAAGCGCGTCGCGAGCTGCGCCCCGGCGGCACCCATGGCGAAGTAGGAGGGAAGGTCCTCCGCGTCGATGCCGCCCGCGGCGACGACGGGGAGTGAGGAGTGCGCAAGGACGTCGGCCAGGAGCGCAGGCAGCGGGTGGTCGACGTCGCCGATGTGACCACCCGCCTCGGCGCCCTCGGCCACCAGGAACTCGGCTCCCCACTTCTCGTACATCTTGGCCAGCCGGCCCGAGGAGACGATGCCCGCAAACGGTACGCCCGCCTGGCGGCACTCCTTCACCACGTCGCGCGAGATACCGGCGCCCTGCACGATGAACGAGATGCCCTCCTCGAAGGAGATGCGCAGGTAGTTGTCGAAGTCGATGCGGTTGATGGCCGCCATCAGGTTGAGGCCGATGAACCCGGACGGCGCGTCGGCACGGGCACGCCTGATCTCGGCGCGGAGCAGGTCCTCGCTCTTCAGGACCGCCGAGATGGTGCCCACTCCGACGAGGCGCGGGCCATTCACCGCCGCCACCCTCCCGGACAGCCCGTCCGACGCGTGGATGCCCATCGCGCCCTGGACGAGAAGCCGCTTCCCCGAGCGCACTATCGCCTCGATCGCGCTCCGGTCGAGCCTCGGGCCCGCATGCGCTGCCTCGGTCGCGCTGGCGCGTGCCCGGCACGGGTTCCTGTCCAGCTGTTCCATGTCCTCTCCCTTCTAGATCGCCGGGCGGCGGCACGTGTGCAGCGAGGCGGAGACCCGCACGAGCATCTCCGCGGAAGCCGCCGCGCGGGCGCGGGCGCGGGTCTCGCCCGGCCACGAGGTCTCCCCCGGGCTCGAGCAGGCCATCGGGCCTCAGGAGCCCGCGCCGACAGTTCCCGGACCCGATGGGGCCATCGTGCGAGACCGCCCGCATCCGCCGTGGTCTGCTACATATCGGTACGATGCAGTAACTTCCTGCATGATACCATCAACAAACAGGCTGATACAATGGAGCAGCAGGGCAGTAGCACAGAATGTTGCGGACTACGATGGAGTAACTTACTGGTTCTAATACCATCGTGGCCCACCGAAGAGCGGAGTCGGCGCCGCCTCACCGCCGCCGCGCGGCAGGCGCAGCCACATCCCCAAGCGGCCGACGCCTCATGACCAGGAGGCGGACCCAGCCGGCGGGCCTGCGCGACGCGAGCGTGCAATCCGCTGACTTGTGCGTGCGGGCGAGCGCCCTGTCGGCTAGCCGTGTGCCCCAAACGGCTGTGCACGCCGGGTCCCATCCTTCATACACTGTTCGTCATGACACTGTTGGCTCGCTTCGCAGGGAATGTTCGCCGGCTGCGTTCGATGAAGAAGCTCTCGCAGAGGGTACTGGCCGACAGCGTCGGCATCTCGGTCTCCTACGTCTCCATGCTGGAGCGGGGGCAACGCTCTCCGCCGCTCGAGACCATCGAGAAGATGGCGCGGGCCCTCCGAGTGAAACCGGCCTTCTTGCTCGGTGGACGGTAGAGCCACGCGCGCAGCATGGCGAAGGGGACTCGAGACCTGTCGAAAAACCCCTTGGCTTCTTAGCCAGGGTGGGGCCCCGACGGCTCTGCCGGCGGGGCGGGGCGGCGCGAGCCCCGGGTACTCAAGACCTGTCGAAGAATCGGCTGCGGTCACAGGGGCCCGGGTGGGGCCCCGACGGCTCCGCCGGCGGGGCGGGGGCGGCCTTCGCCCCCGGCTACTCAGAGCGCGAGCAGCTTCCGCACGCCGTCGCGCTCCATGTCGCCGCCGTCGCCTCGCTTCACGATCTCTCCGCGCTCCATGACGAGGTACCGGTGCGCGAGGCTCCGCGCGAACTCGTAGTACTGCTCGACGAGCAGGATGGCCATGTGGCCCTCCTCGGCGAGCGTGCGGATGGCACGCTCGATCTCCTTGATGATGGAGGGCTGGATGCCCTCGGTCGGCTCGTCGAGGATGAGGAGCGAGGGCTCCATCGCGAGCGCACGGGCGATCGCGAGCTGCTGCTGCTGCCCGCCCGAGAGATCACCGCCGCGGCGGCGCAGGAGCGAGCGCAGCGCGGGAAAGAGGGCGAACACGCGCTCGGGGACGGCTGACCCCCGCGGCCTCCCCGCCAGGCCCATGAGCAGGTTCTCGTTCACTGTGAGGCGTGGAAAGATCTCGCGCCCCTGAGGGACGTAGCCGATGCCGGCGCGCACCCTCCGGTGCGAGGGCGCGCGGGTGAGGTCCGTGCTCGCGAAGGCGATCCGGCCCGAGGCGACCGGGACGAGCCCCATCACCGCCCTGAGCAACGTGCTCTTGCCGACCCCGTTCCGCCCCAGCAACACGGTGACCTCGCCCGGCGCGGCCTCGAACGAGACGCCGCGCAGGATGTGGCTGCCGCCGTAGTACTGGTTGAGCCCCTCGATGGTGAGCATCTATCGCCCCAGGTAGACCTCGACGACCCTCGGATCGCCCTGGACGGCCTGCAGGGTGCCCTCGGCCAGCACCGCTCCTTCGTCCAGCACGGTGACCTTGCCACCCAGCCGCGCGATGAACTCCATGTCGTGCTCGACGACCACCACGGAGTGCTTGCCGGCAAGCGAGGCGATGAGCTCCGCGGTGCGCTCGGTCTCGTCGTCGCTCATGCCCGCGACAGGCTCGTCGAGGAGCAGGAGCTGCGGCTCCTGGACGAGCAACATGCCGATCTCGAGCCATTGCTTCTGGCCGTGCGAGAGGAGGCCGGCCGGGCGGTCGGCTTCCTCGGCGAGGCGGATGAAGCGCAGCATCTCCGCGATGCGGTCTCGGGCGTCGTCGCCAAGCCGGGCGAAGAGGCTCGCGCGGACGCGCCTGTCGGCCTTGAGCGCCAGCTCGAGGTTCTCGAACACGGTGTGCCGCTCGAACACGGTCGGCTTCTGGAACTTGCGGCCGATACCGGCGTGGGCGATCTCGGCCTCGCTCATGCGCGTGAGGTCCATCGTCTGGCCGAAGAAGGCGGTCCCCGACTCGGGGCGCGTCTTCCCGGTGATGACGTCCATCATCGTCGTCTTGCCCGCGCCGTTCGGGCCGATGACGCAGCGGAGCTCGCCCTTGTCGACATAGAGCGTGAGCTGGTTCAGGGCGCGGAAGCCGTCGAACGAGACGGTGATCCCCTCGAGATAGAGGATGACCCCGTGCGAGGCGTCGAGGACGCCGCGCTCGGCGACGTGCACCATGCCGGCCGATTCGAGCACGCTGCCGCCTCCGCCTGGGGAGAGCCGCGCCGCGCTCACGCGGGCCTCCCCCCGAGGAGCCGCCGCCCCAGGCCGACGACACCCTCGGGCATGAACCGCGTCACAAGGATGAAGAGGAGCCCCAGGAAGAACAGCCAGTACTCGGGGAACGCCGCTGTGAACCAGCTCTTCGCGAGGTTCACCAGGGCGGCGCCGATCACGGCGCCGACGAGCGTGCCGCGCCCGCCCACCGCGACCCAGATCGCGATCTCGATCGAGTTCCCCGGAGACATCTCGGACGGATTGATGATCCCGACCTGCGGGACATAGAGCGCGCCCGCAACCGCGCAGAGCACCGCCGAGACCGTCCAGGCGAAGAGCTTGTAAGGGAGCGGGTCGTAACCGAGGAACATCACCCGCGACTCCGAATCCCGGATCGCCGTCAGGATGCGGCCGAACTTGGAGCGCACCAGGTAGCGCGTCGCCACCAGGGTCGCCGCGAGCATGGCCGCGGTCAGGACGAAGAGGACGACCCGCGTCGCGGGCGCGGTGACGGAGAATCCCATGATCCGCTTGAAGTCGGTGAACCCGTTGTTGCCCCCGAAGCCGGTCTCGTTCCGGAAGAAGAACAGCATGGCCGCGAAGGTGAGCGCCTGGGTGATGATGGAGAAGTAGACGCCGCGGATGCGCGACCTGAACGCGAAGAGGCCGAAGACGAGCGCGAGCAGCGCCGGGACCGCCACGACGAGCAAGAACGCCCAGGGCGCGTGATCCGTGCCGCGCCAGTACCAGGGCAGGCTCTTCCAATCGAGGAACACCATGAAGTCCGGGAGGTCCGCCTGGTAGACGCCCTCGCGGCCGATGGAGCGCATGAGGTACATGCCGAACGCGTAGCCGCCGAGCGCGAAGAAGAGGCCATGGCCGAGCGAGAGGATGCCGCCGTAGCCCCAGATCAGATCGAGCGCCACCGCCACGATGGCGTAGCACATGATCTTTCCACCTACCGTGATGACGTAGCCGGAGACGTGGAGCCGGCTCCCGGCGGGCGCGAGCAGGTGCAGGGCCGGCAGGATGACGAACGCGACGAGGCCGAAGGCGGCGAGCGCGACCCAGCCGGCGCGAGGGGTAGCGCCGATGAGGCGCGGGACGAACTGCCGGCGGATCGCGAGCTCCACGTCACCCCTCGATGAAGCGGCCACGCACTGCGAACAGCCCTTGCGGCCGCTTCTGGATGAAGATGATGACGAACGCCAGCACGGCGATCTTGGCGATCACGGCGCCCGCCCAGCCCTCGAGGAACTTGGCGACCACCCCCAGGCCGAGGGCGGCCCCCACCGCGCCGGCGAGCTGGCCGACGCCCCCCAGCACCACCACCATGAACGAGTCCACGATATAGGCCTGGCCCATGTCGGGCCCGACGTTGGCGATCTGGGACAGGGCCACGCCCCCGAGCCCCGCGATCCCAGCGCCCAGGCCGAAGGCGGCCGTGTCGACGAGACCGGTCGACACGCCCACGCAGCTCGCCATCGCACGATTCTGGGTCACCGCCCGCACGAACATGCCGAGCCTGGTCCGGTTCAGGAGCAGCCACACCACGGCCAGCACGGCCAGCGAGAAGCCGATGATGACGATGCGGTTCCAGGGCAGCACCACGCTCGACCCGAGGTCGATGCCGCCCGACATCCACGAGGGATTCGCCACGTCCGCGTTCTGCGCGCCGAAGACCATCCGCGCTGCCTGGATGAGGACGAGGGAGACGCCCCAGGTCGCGAGCAGCGTTTCGAGCGGGCGATGGTAGAGGAAGCGGATCACCGTCCGCTCCATGAGGACGCCCACCAGCGCCGCGGCCACGAAGGCCGCCGGGATCGCGGCCACCACGTACCAGCCGCGCGCTTGCGGGAGAAACCTCTCGAACACGCCCTGCATCGCGAACGTGGCGTAGGCGCCGACCATGAGGAGCTCGCCGTGCGCCATGTTGATGACGCCCATGACACCGTAGGTGATGGCGAGGCCGAGGGCGGCCAGGAGCAGGATGCTCCCGAGCGAGAGGCCGGAGAACACGCGCCCGAGGAGCTCGGCCCGGGCGACCCTCGCGTCGATGGCGTCGATCGACTTCCTGGCCTCGCGCCGGACCGTGGCGTCCGCCTCCGCCCGCTCGTCCAGGAATGGTGTGAGCAGCGACCGCACGCGCGGGCTGCCGCTCGCGCCGAGCGCGCGCACCGCGCCGACCCGCGCCGCGGGGCCGGGTGCCTTGAGGCCGACCTCGGCGCGGGCGAGCGACAGGAGCGACCGGATCTCCTGGTCGGCCTCCTTCTCCAGCGCCCGCTCGAGGAGGACCGCCGTGGCGGGGCTCGCTATCCTCATGAGCTCTTGCGCGGCCGCCAGGCGGACGTTTCGGTCGGGATCGAACAGGCGGAGCGCGGCGAGCGCCCCACCGAGTTCGCGCCGGACCCTGTTGTTGATGGTGATCGCGTCGCGGGCCTCGGGCGCCGGCCGGAGCTCCCGTCCGGTCGCCGCGTCCAGCACGCGATCGCCGTCCACGATCACGAGCCTGCCGCCGGCGACCTGGAGCTCTTCCCTGGAGAGCGCCCGGAGCACCCGGAGCCCTTCAGGATCGGCCACCGCCGCCAGGTGGCGGATGGCCGCGATCTTGTCGTCGGAGTCCTCGGAGGCGAGCTTGCTCAGCACGCCCTCGTCGAGCGCGAACGCTGGCGCGGCCCGAGCGCAGAGCGCGGCGAGGACGAGATAGGAGAGTGCGCGCACGGGAGCGTGCGGCGGGGCGCCGGAACGTCCGGCATCCCGCCGCCCTCAGGTTCACATGTTCTGCTTGCCTTCGTTCCCGGCGACGAAGGGGCTCCACGGCTGGGCGCGGATGGGCGCCTTCGTCTTCCAGACCACGTTGAACTGGCCGTCCGAACGGATCTCGCCGATGAAGACGGGCTTGTGGAGGTGGTGGTTGGTCTCGTCCATCTTCAGCACGAACCCCGACGGCGCCTTGAAGGTCTGACCGGCCACGGCCGCGATCACCTTGTCGGTCTCGGTGGAATGGGCCTTCTCGACCGCCTGCTTCCACATGTGGATCCCGACGTACGTCGCCTCCATCGGATCGTTCGTGACGACCTTGTCGGCGTTGGGGAGGCCCTTCTTCTTCGCGTAGGCGCGGTACTGCTTGATGAAGGCCTCGTTGGTCGGGTTCTTCAGCGACATGAAGTAGTTCCAGGCGGCGAGGTGCCCCACCAGCGGCTTCGCATCGATCCCGCGGAGCTCTTCTTCACCCACCGAGAACGCCACCACCGGCACGTCCGTCGCCTTGAGGCCGGCGTTGCCGAGCTCCTTGTAGAACGGGACGTTGGAGTCGCCGTTGATGGTGGAGATCACCGCCGTCTTGCCGCCCTGCGCGAACTTCTTGATGTTCGCGACGATGGTCTGGTAGTCGCTGTGGCCGAAGGGCGTGTAGACCTCCTCGATGTCCTTGTCCGCCACGCCCTTCGAGTGCAGGAAGGCCCGCAGGATCTTGTTCGTGGTGCGCGGGTACACGTAGTCGGTCCCGAGCAGGAAGAAGCGCTTCGCCCCGCCGCCCTCCTCGCCCATGAGGTACTCCACGGCCGGGATCGCTTGCTGGTTCGGCGCCGCGCCCGTGTAGAAGACGTTCTTCTCGAGCTCCTCGCCCTCGTATTGCACCGGATAGAAGAGCAACCCGTTGAGCTCCTTGAAGACGGGCAGCACCGACTTGCGGGACACCGAGGTCCAGCAGCCGAAGACGACGGCCACCTTGTCCTGCGTGACGAGCTGGCGGGCCTTCTCCGCGAAGAGAGGCCAGTTGGACGCCGGATCGACGACCACGGGCTCGAGCTTCTTGCCCATGACGCCGCCGGTGGCGTTGATCTCCTCGATCGTCATGAGGGCGACGTCCTTGAGCGCGGTCTCGGAGATCGCCATCGTCCCGGACAGGGAGTGGAGCACGCCGACCTTGATGGTCTCGCCGGCGCGGGCGCCCGTGGGTAGGAGGGATGAGGCCACGGCCAAGGCCGCGGATAGCAGCACAGCTGGCAGTTCTCTGGAGCGCATTTCAGCCCCTTCTGGGCAGGTTGGTCCCCGCAATTTGAGGTCGTGCGGTCGATCGATGTGCAGGCCGTCAAGCGAAGGACATGCCAGGAAGCGTAGGCCGCGGCGCCTCTGCGGTTTCGCGCTCGTACGCCATGGCCAATCCGGAATCTCGCTGCTCTCCGCCCTTCGACGGGACGCACGAGAGCTCCGAGCTGCACGATCTGGCGGCAACCGAGTGCTCGGAAAGCGCACCGCACCGGAGCGCGCGCAGCGAGGCGCCCCACCTGGAGCGGCCTGGCCGCGCGCGTCAGCGGTTAGAGTCCGCCCGACTGTGCCGCTCGCGAGCTTCCGCGGGCTGGTCCCACTTCAGGAGGAAGAGCGATGGCCAAGAAGATCCTCATGATCGTCGGTGACTACGGCGAGGACTACGAGATCATGGTGCCGTTCCAGGCGCTCTCCATGCTCGGCCATACAGTGCACGCCGTGTGTCCCAAGAAGAAGGCGGGCGACAAGGTCCGCACCGCGGTCCATGACTTCGAAGGAGATCAGACGTATTCGGAGAAGCGCGGCCACGATTTCGCGCTCAACGCCGCCTTCGACGACGTGCGGGCGCAGGACTACGACGCCCTCGTCATCCCAGGCGGCCGGGCGCCCGAGTATCTGCGCCTCGACCGTCGCGTCGTCGAGGTTGTGCGCCACTTCGCGGAGACGAAGAAGCCCATCGCCGCCATCTGTCACGGCGCCCAGCTACTCACCGCGGCGGATGCCGTGCGCGGCCGGGTCGTGTCCTGCTATCCGGCCTGCGCACCTGAGGTCAGGGCCGCCGGCGGCGAGTATGCCGACATCGCCATCGACAAGGCCGCCGTCGACAAGAACCTCGTCACGGCACCGGCCTGGCCGGCTCACCCCGACTGGCTGGCCAAGTTCGCGGCGGCGCTGGGGACGAAGATCCAGGCCTGATCGTAAGACGCGCTATCGCTTGAGCAGCTCGAGGACGCCGGCGAGCTTGTCCTTGGGGACGTCCCTGAGGAGCTGAGCGGCCTGGGAGCGCAGGTCGGCCTCGTCGCCGGAAGCTGCGGCAGGTGGCGGCTGGAT
>JBGQLS010000092.1:0-16044 GCA_041500205.1 Anaeromyxobacteraceae bacterium
ATTCACGTATGAAGCGAACGGCAAGGAAGACCTCGCGGCGGGTGACGATGAACCTTCCGGCGGACCTGATCGCTGCGGCCCGGACCTACACGGGCAAGGGGATCACCGAGACCGTGGTCGAGGGGCTGGAGATGCTCCGCCGCCGCAAGGCCGCGGAGGGCCTCGCCGCCATGGCGGGGAAGCTCAAGATCGAGGTCGATCTCGATGTCTCCCGCGAACGCGCTCGTCATTGACACCTCGAGCTGGGTCACGATCCTGGCGAGAGGGATGCCGGAAGGAATCCGCCGCGCCCTCTTGGCAGGCAGGGTGTATCTGCCGCCCGTCGTCGCGGCCGAGCTCCTGAGCGGCCGGCTGGGGAGGCGCGAGCGTACGGCGCTCGAAGAGCATCTCGCCGGACTCCCGGTGTGTGGGGCCGATCTCCCTCACTGGTTCCGCGTCGGCGCCCTCCGATCGACGCTGGGGACGCGGGGCCTGTCGGTGTCGACACCCGACGCTCACGTGGCGCAGTGCGCCCTGGACCTCGATGCGGAACTGCTGACGGAGGATCACGTCTTCGTCCTCGTCGCCAGGCACGCCCCGCTCCGTCTGTCACCGGCTGTCGGACCCAGGTGATACCGGTCCACCTCCCTCTTGACCGGTGAGAGAGCGTGACATCTCCGAATTCGGCAGCCCTCCAGCAAGAAGAACTTGAAGCCGGAACTGGCGCAGCGCCGCCGCGCGACCCTGTCGACGAGACCGAGGCCTTCCAGGTGCTGCGGTCGCTCGCCCGCGGCAAGACAGGCGCCCTCTCCGCCGAGGTCCTTGTTCGCCACGCGCTCAAGGTGACCGAGGGTGCGGACTTCCCGGTCCGGCGCGCGGCCATGGAGGCCCTGCTCCGCCGGGTCCGCTCTTCGCGCGACGGCGACCTGTGCGTCGTCCGCGGACCCGCGGGGCGTTCCTCGATCGGCGTCTACCGGATCCGCCGGAACGGTTCCCGAGCCGAGTACAGCGCGCTCGTTCGCTCCGCCGATCCGCCCGCCGGGAGCTGTGATTGTCCCGACTACGGCCGCAGCTCGCTCGGCCTGTGCAAGCACCTGTTCGCCGCCCTCGAGCACGCGGCTGAGCGCGGCGGCAAGCGCCGGCAGGCGAGTCTTCCCGCGGCGAGCTCTGGACCACGCCTGGAGTGGAACCCGGTGCGCCCGCTCACGGGGGTTGGCGACTGGCTCGACCGCGTGGAATGGCGGGACGGCGACGGGAGCGGCCTCCGAAGCGTCGCCGCGGCGGCGGCGAAGCGCTGGTTCTCCGACGCCGGGCCTGCCCTGAAGGACGCGTTCCGGGAGCGACCGGCGCGGAGGCTCGAGATCGTGCGCGACCTCCTCCGCCTCGCGCGCGCGGACGGGCGGCGCTTGGGACCCGTCACGGACCCGGCGCTGGTTCCGCTCCTGGACAGGGAGAAGGAGCACCTGGAGCGCGTCCTCGCCGCCGACTGGGTCGGGCGCGAGCTCCGATCGTCGCTCAAGGGCATGAAGCACAGGCTGTATCCGTACCAGGTCGAGGGAGTGGAGCGCTTCCTCCGCGCCGGGCGGCTCTTGCTCGCCGACGACATGGGCCTCGGGAAGACGGCCCAGGCCGTCGCGTCGTGCCATGTCCTGTTCGCCGCCGGCAAGGTGACGCGCGGGCTCCTCATCGTGCCGGCTACCTTGAAGCCGCAGTGGCTGCGCGAGTGGCGGATGTTCAGCGACGCGCCGGTCGCCATCGTCGAGGGTGGTCCGGAGGCGCGCGCGGAGATTTACCGGCAGTGTAAGCGCGGCTTCCTGCTCGCGAACTACGAGCAGGTCCTTCGAGACCTGCCGCTCATGCACCAGCTCCGGCCGGACATCGTGGTGCTCGACGAGGCGCAGCGGATCAAGAACTGGGCGACGAAGACGTCCGCCTACGTGAAGCAGCTCCAGCCCGGGTACCGCCTCGTCCTGACCGGAACGCCGATGGAAAACCGGCTCGACGAGCTGGCATCGATCACGGACTGGGTGGACGACCTGGCCCTCGAGCCGAAGTGGCGGCTCGCGGCCTGCCACTCGACCTTCGCGGACGGAAAGCGCGAGGTGACCGGGGCGAGGAACCTGAACACCCTCCGCGAGCGGCTCTCCCACTGCATGGTGAGGCGGCTGCGGAAAGAAGTCCTGAGGCAGCTGCCACCGCGCACCGACACGCGCGTGCCCGTTCCGCTCACGGCAGAGCAGCAGGACGAGCACGACGACCTGAATCGACCCATCGCCGCGCTCGCGCAGCGCGCCCGCGTGAGGCCCCTCACGCACGCGGAGTTCCTCCGGCTCATGACGCTGCTCACCACGCAGCGCATCATCTGCAACGGCCTCGCGCAGCTGCGCTTCGAGGCCATATGGCCGTCGCTCTCGGCGGCTCGCCAGCCGACGGAGGCGCTCCTTGGCAGCCTCTTCAGCCCCAAGCTCGTCGAGCTGCGCGAACTCCTCGGCAACATCGCCGTCGCGCAGGAGCGCAAGGTGGTGGTGTTCAGCCAGTGGAGGCGGATGTTGAAGCTCGCGAGCTGGTCCGTCTCGGACGTCCTGGCCGGCTCAGGCGTGCGGTCCGTCTTCTTCACGGGAGAGGAGGGACAGAAGCGCCGGACCCAGAACCTGGTCGACTTCCACGACGATCCCTCGGTCCGGGTGCTGTTCGCGACGGACGCCGGCGGCGTGGGCCTGAACCTGCAGCGCGCGGCGAGCTGCTGCGTGAACCTCGAGCTCCCCTGGAATCCCGCGGTGCTCGAGCAGCGCGTCGGCCGCGTCTATCGCATGGGTCAGTCGCGGCCGGTCGAGGTCTATCACCTCGTCTCCGAGTCCGGCATCGAGGCGCGCATCGCTGGGCTGGTCGGGGACAAGAGAGCGCTGTTCACAGGACTGTTCGACGGAGCCAGTGACGAGGTGGCGTTCGAGCGGTCCGGGTCGTTCCTGAGCCGCATCGAACGAGTCCTCGCGCCGGTTCGAGTGCCCGAGCTCCCGGAGAAGGACGCCGAGGAGGATGCCCCGGAGGAAGACCAGGCGGAGCTGGGGGATGCCTTGCCTCCCGCCGGACCGATCCCGGCGGACCCTGCGCCGGTAACTGCAAGCGGTGGCGTGGCGGAAGATCTGTCGGCCAAAGGGATGCGCGAGCTGTTCTCTCGCATCCAGGTCCGGCCCGGCGCCGACGGAAAGGTGATCTTCGAGGCGCCACCCGAGGCCGCGACGACACTCGCCGCGCTCTTCGAAGGGATGGCCCGCATGCTCTCCGACGTCTCCACGCGGACGACGCCGGCACCCACCGCTCGATAGGGCCACCATCTCCGGACCATCGGCCTTGCCCGCCCGCGAGGAGCGGCACAGCAGCCGGCGCAGGCGCCGCTCTGGCCGAAGAGACGCTCGAGCTCGCGCCAGCGGTCGCGCGTGGCGGTTTACGCGGTTCGGCGTCCCGGTGGCGCGGCGGGGCTCATCGTTCGACTCGTCTCGCGCGAACCATCGTCTGGCGCGACCGCCGCAGCGTGTTGGTGGACTCGACCCTCGAGCGGGTCGACTTTGACACGTCAAAGTCACATGATAACTTGTGCTCATGAACGTCAAGACGGACACGACGGTCGTCACCGAGCGCGGCCAGACCTCCATACCAGCGCATCTGCGCAAGGAGATGGGCCTCGGAAAAGGCAAGCGGCTGACATGGGAGAAGGTGTCCGACGAGGAAATCCGGATCCGGGTCCGTCCATCTACCGAGGCCGACCCTGCTGCCATGTTGGGATTCGCCAAGCGCTTCCGCCACACGCGCCGCACCGCTGCCTGGATGTCCGAGCTGCGCGCGGGGGACGAGTGATGGCGTGGGCCATCGACGCGTGCGTCCTCATCGACGTGCTCGACGACGACCCGGACCATGGGCGCGGCTCCGCCGCATTGCTGAGCCGGAAGCTCGAGGCAGGTCTCGTCATTTGCCCGTTGACCTACGTCGAGCTGGCGCCGGCCTTCAACGGCTCGCCCGCGTTGGAGGAGGAGTTCCTCGCCGGAGTGGGTGTGGACTGGCGTCAGCCATGGACGTGGCAGGACACAGCCGCCGCCCATCGGGCCTGGGCCGCGCATGTCGCTAGCCGCCGCGCCCGCAGGGCGCCCAAGCGCCCCATCGCCGACGTCCTGATCGGCGCCTTCGCCATGCGTTTCGAGGGATTCGTCACCCGGAACGCGGGCGACTTCCGGAGGATCTTTCCGTCCCTTCCGATAGCGGAGCCCTAGGGCTCTCCGACGTCTCCGCGCGGGCCACGCCGACCTGAGGACGCGCCCCGCGGATGCCAGTCATTCTGAGCCGAGCGGGGGAAGAAACCCCGCGCTGCGAAATTCATCGGCGCCGGCCGACGAGATCACCCCCCCGTCTGCCTGAAGAGATCGACCACCGCGGCCTCTCGCCCGGCGGTGCGGGCGCGGCCGCGCGACCACTCGCGGAGCGCCTTGATCTGCTCCTCGTACGTCCGGTAGAGCGGCACGAGCTCCTGGGCGAGTCGACGGAGGTCCTGCGTCTCGACGTCGCGTCCGAGGGCGTAGGCGCGGTGGAGCGCGCCCACCACCACCTGCTCCAGCTCCGCGCCCGAGTAGCCGGCGCACGGCTCCGCGACGGCGGCGAGGTCGAAGCGCTCCGGGTCGCGCCCGCGCTTGGCGAGGTGGAGGGCCAAGATGGCGCGCCGCGCCTCGGGGTCCGGCAGGTCCACGAAGAAGAGCTCGTCGAAGCGCCCACGCCGGAGCAGCTCCGGGGGGAGCCGCGTCACGTCGTTCGCGGTGGCCACCACGAAGACGGCGCCCCGGCGCTCCTGCAGCCAGGTCGAGAACGAGCCGAGGAGCCGCGCCGCCCGAGCGTCGCCGCCCTGCCCGGGCCCGCTGCCGGCGAAGCCCTTCTCGATCTCGTCCACCCACACCGCCACGGGGGCGATGGCCTCGGCCGAGTCGAGCGCTCGCGCCAGCCCCTCCTCCGCGCCGTCGCCGGTGCCGAGCACGCGCGGCAGGTCGAGCCGCAGGAGCGGCACCGAGAGCAGACCCGCCACCGCCTTCGCCGCGAGCGACTTCCCGCAGCCTTGCACGCCGAGGAGCATCACCCCACGCGGCGCGGGCAGCCCGAAGCGCCGGGCGTCGGGCGCGAAGGCGAGCGCGCGCTCGCGGATCCACGCCTTGAAGCTCTCCAGGCCGCCCAGGTCCTCGGGACGCTCCTTCACCTCGATGAGCTCGAGCCCACGGTCGCGCGCGAGGAGCCGCTGCTTCTCGTCGAGCACGGCCGCCACCGCCGCCGGCCCGAGCGCCGGATCGACGTAGAGGGCGCGGTTGAACGCCCGCTGCGCCTGCGTGTACGTGAGCCCGGCGGCGGCGATGGTGGCGGCGTGAAGCGCGGCCTCGCCCGCCTGCCCGCCCTTGGAGAGCATCGACGCGAGCACGTTCGCGAGCTCGTCGTGGCCGGGGAGCGGGAGCCGCAGCACCGACGCCTCGCCGGTGAGGCCCTCGGGGAGTTGCAGTCGCGGCGCGATCACGACGATGCAGCGCCGCTTCGGGTAGAACGAGGGCAAGAGGTCGCGCAGCCGGCGCGCCACGGCGCGATCCTCGAGCTCGAAGTGGAAGTCGAGCAGGAGACCGACGAGCGGCCGCTCGCAGCTGCGGAACAGGGCCTCGAGCGCCGCGCTCCCGCTCCGCGCCATGGGGTCCACCGGGTCGAGGCCGCGCGTGCGCGACCAGATCGCCAGCGCGGGGCTGTCGCCCTTCCCTGCTTGGCCCTCGAACGCGAGCCGGCAGAGCGCGACAGCCCGCTCCTCCTCGTCCGTCACCACGTAGATGAACCGCGCCCCGGTGCGGTAGAGCTCCGTGAGCTTGTCGACGAACCCCGAGGTCAAGAGATCTCCATGGCGCGCGGTCTGTGGAGAGTAGGTCTCACCGCCACTCCTCCGCGTCGGCGGTCCCTCGGACCGCCTCCTCGAAGGAGGTCACGCCGGCCGCCACCTTGCGCACCGCGTGCTCGCGGAGCGAGCGCAGCCCGTCCTGGCGCGCCGTTCGTGAGAGCACCTCGGGGGTGGCGCCGTCGGCGACGAGATGCCGCAGCCGCGCATTCATAGGCAGGATTTCGAAGATGCCGGTGCGGCCGAAGAAGCCCGTGTAGCGGCACTTGGCGCATCCCTGCCCGCGCCGCCCGATGAGCTTCCCGGCCCAGTCCTCCGGGTGCGTGACGCCGAGCTGCGCCACCTCGTCGGCGGTGAGCGGCACGTCCTCGGCGCAGGCGGGGCAGACCTGGCGCACCAGGCGCTGCGCCACGACGCCGGTGAGCGTCGCGCCGATGAGGAAGCTCGGCACGCCCAGGTCCCGCATGCGCGCCACCGCGCCCACCGTGTCGTTCGTGTGCAAGGTCGTGAGCACCATGTGCCCGGTGAGCGCCGCCTGCACAGCCTGGCTCGCCGTCTCGGGGTCCCGGACCTCGCCCACCATGATGACGTCCGGGTCCTGCCGCAGCACGTGCTTCAGCGCGTCCGCGAACCCGGTGCCGGTCTTGGGGTTGGCCGCGATCTGGTTGAAGTTCTCGTGGACCATCTCGATCGGGTCCTCGATGGTGATGACGTTCACCTCGGGAGAAGCGAGCGCCTGCAGCGCCGAGTAGAGCGTCGTCGTCTTCCCGCTGCCGGTCGGCCCCGTCACCACCACGAGCCCGTGCGGCCGCTCCAGCCAGCGCTCGAACTGGTCGCGCTCGTCCTGGAGGAACCCGAGCTCGGACAGGTCTCGCACGAGCACGTTCGGGTCGAGGATGCGGATGACGATCTTGTCCCCGAAGGCGGTGGGCACCGTCGAGACGCGCAGCTCCATCTCCGCGTCGCCGCGCGCGGTGCGGATGCGCCCGTCCTGCGGGCGCTTGGCGGAGATGTCGAGCCGGCTCATGATCTTGAACCGGTTCGCGATGGCGCCGTGCACGCCCTTGGGGATCCGGTAGACGGCGTGCAGGACGCCGTCGATGCGCATGCGGATGGTCGACTCCTCCCGCCGCGGCTCCACGTGGATGTCGCTCGCGCGCTGCTCGAAGGCGTAGTGGAGGAGGTACTCGACGGCGGCGATGACGGGCTCGCTCGAGGCCTCGAGCGCGTCGAGGCCGATCAGGTTCACGAATTGCTCGAGGTTGCCGACGTCGGGGCCACCGCCCTGGAGCTGGGTCTGCGCATCCCGGATCTGCTGCCGGAAGCCGTAGACCTCGGCGATGGCGCGGTGGATGTCGGACGGAGCAGACAGCACCGGCTCGATCTCGGAGCCGGTGAGCCCGCGCAGGTTCTCGAAGAGCTCGCGGTCGAACGGGTTCGCGGCCGCCACCACGAGCTTCCCGTTCCGCTTCTCCAGCGGCAGCACCGCGTGACGCCGCGCGTAAGGCCGGGAGAGCGTGCGCGTGATGAGCTGGGAGTCGAGCTTCAGCGGGTCGATCTTGCGGTAGGGGACGCCGGAGGCCTCCGACACCGCGCGCGCCGCCTTGTCCTCGTCCACGGTCTCGCCCTCGCGGCGGGCGTCGCCGAAGCCGAACGAGGCGATGAGCTCGATGGGCGACAGCTCGGCGCGACGGAGCGAGCGTCCGCCGGCGCGGCTCGCCTGCTCGCGCAGGAGCCGCGCCCTCTGGGCGGCCTCCCGCGCGAAGGCCGTGCGGCGCGCGTCATCCGAGATGACGCCGCGCTCGGCGAGCGCGTTCGCGACGTACTCGAGCGTGAAATCGTTGGCGCTCTGGGTTCGCTGCACCGACAGAGTCTATCCCGAGGCGGACGTGCCCCCAAGCAATGGGGCAGGCGAACGCTTGCGGGAGACGACGCCCCGCAAGCCACCCAGGAAAAGGTTGGGCAGCTGCGCAGCGTGTGACGGCGGCCTGTCGGCCACCAGCGGGGGACAAGCCCCCGCGCTACGGGATTTCTGGCCCCCCACACGAAGGGCTCGGCCGTCCCTGGCGCGTGCCCTGCGGGGTCCGTTACGGTTTCCGCGCGACCGCGCGGGTCAGACGCCTCAGCCGACGGGGCCGCAAGGCCGCCGCGCCGGGCGGGCAGCCGCGCCTCCACCGCCGCGAACCGCCGCCGTGCGCGACATGATCCGGTCGACCTCGCGGCTCTGGCAGGACGGGCAGGTGATCTCGCCGGCGTCCATCTTGGTCACGATGATCCGCTCGAAGGCGTTCTGGCAGTGGCGGCAGGAATACTCGTAGATAGGCATGGCACCATGTGAGAGCCGCGCTCGCGCCCGTGGATGCAAGCTGGGAGCGAAGCTCCGGCCAGCTGTATACCATGCGGCCTCGAGCGTTAGTTCCGCGGGCGCTGTTTTGGGTGGGTCGTCGCCTCGACGGCCAAGCGCAAGCTCACCCGCCTTGCGATCATCCTCTTCTCGGCGGCTAGAGGCGTGATCTACAAGGGGAAATGTCTGCCACCTGCCGTCCCGCAGGGGGGTCTTCTCCTCGGTACCCGGGACGTGGGAAACTTCGCGATTCGAGGTGCGAACATGGACTTGCAATCTGCCGACGGCGCGCGGCTCGCTGTACCTGTCACTGTCCAGCCCGAGACCACGACCGTTCAGGCATCGCACGAAGCGAACCTTCTGCATGGCGCCACCTCGACGGGCGAGGTTGGATGCCGGCAGCTCTCCATCCGCGTAGGCCTGTGGCTCGACGACGCCGGCTCGGTTCGCCGCGCGCGCTGGCGAGCCATGGACGATGCGGCCCTGCGCGGGTTCGCCGAGGTTGCCTGCTCGCTGCTCGAAGCAGGCGTGGACCCGCTTCGCCTCGACGGTGAGATGCTGCGCAGAGCCGTGGCGAGCACGACCGGGCACGGCGATCGCGCCGATCTCGTGGCGTCGGCCATCCAGACTGCGATGTCCGTGACCGGCCGGCGGACGTAGCAGCCTGTGAAGGGCTCCCCCTGGCGGTCGTGGCTGCGCGGTGCGCCAGGCCAGACGGACGACGTCCTTCGGTAGCAGAGCGTCGAACAACGCTCTGCACGTCTCCTGTTCAGACGTGTACGTGAGCGTTTTTCCCACGCTGTGCGCTTTCCTCTCCCTCTTCCTCGTCCCGTGGACGCCGGACGCCACGAACACGCGCTATCCAATTCGACACGATCCGCTATGTGCTGATCGTACCCGTACATCCACAGCCTGTCCGCCGCAGCCGAAGGCCGCATGCGACGACGCGTCCACTCACAGACGAAGCTCACGCCGAGCACGCGCGGGGCCGTGGTGCGCCGATGAGCCACGGCGCCGCGGTCCCGAGCTCGCGCTCGCGCACTCCGCACCGTGTGGTGCTGGAGATGGTCGGCCCTCAAGAGGCGAAGGGATTCATCGTCCCGACTCCGGCGCCGGGCATCCCGGCCTTCGAGGGGCGCTGGGACACGGACTATGCGTGTGCGCGCTGCGGGCAGCTCATCTGCAAGAGCGTGAAGCCTGGACTGTTCGCCGAGATCTTCTTCAGGTGCAGCGCCTGCAACGCGCTGAACCGGGTACCTGGAGCCCCAGCACGCCTGTCGGCGTTCACGTAGCAAGATCTTCAGCCGTGAGCGTGCGGCCCCCTCACCCCGGCCCTCTCCCCCGTTGGGGGCGAGGGGGTAAATGCTCTGGCCCCTCACGCCACCTGCAACTCCACCCCACCGGACTCATCCTGGGCCAGGCTAGGGATTCCGAGATCTAGCCGTTCCATTGTCTCGACAGGGCCGGGGTCATGGGCTGGCGCCCAGCTCAAGACCTGTCGAAAAATGTGACCGCTCTGCGGCGTGGCCGGGGCGGGGGCGGCCTGCGCCCCCGGCGACTCAAGACCTGTCGAAAAACGTGATCGCTTTGCGGCGTGGCCGGGGTGGGGCCCCGACGGGCTCTTGCCCGGCGGGGCGGGGGCGGCCTGCGCCCCCGGCGACTCAGATGCCTCCGCCGTACTCGAACCCGGCTTCCCGCACCTCGGCCTGCGCCACCCGGCTGCCGGGTGGGACGCCGTGGGTGAGCCAGACGTTCCCGCCGATGGAGGAGCCCTTGCCGATGGTGACGCGGCCGAGGATGGTCGCCCCGGCGTAGATGACCACGTTGTCCTCGACGATGGGGTGCCGGTCGATGCCCTTGATGGGCGTCCCCTTCTCGTCCTTGGGGAAGCTCTTCGCGCCCAGCGTGACGCCCTGGTAGATGCGCACGTTCGACCCGATCACCGCCGTCTCGCCCACGACGACACCCGTGCCGTGGTCGATGAAGAACCGCTCCCCGATGCGGGCGCCGGGGTGGATGTCGATGCCGGTGACCGCGTGGGCGTGCTCGGTGATCATGCGCGGGATGAGCGGGACTCCGAGCGCGTAGAGCTCGTGCGCGAGGCGCTGGTTCGTGACCGCCAGCACGCCGGGGTAGCTGAAGATGGCCTCATCCTTGATCTTGAGCGCGGGGTCGCCCTCGTAGGCGGCCTCCACGTCGGAGGCGACGAGCCGCCTCACCTCGGGTAGCCGCTTCAGGAAGGCCCCCGTCACGCGCGCGGCGGTATCGGAGCAGTGCTCGCAGGTCTCGAAGTCGTGCCTCTCGGCGAAAGCGACGCCGCGGCGCACCTGGTCCTGCATCGCGTACAGCACGCGATCGAGCGCCGCGCCGATGTAGTAGTGGAGGTGCTCGTCGGAGAGATCCGTCGCGCCGAAGTAGCCAGGGAAGAAGCTGGCGCGCAGCTCTTCCACGCAGTTGAGCACGACCGCGCGCGACGGCAGCACCAGGCGCCCTCCGCCGTTGCGGTTGCCGGACAGCTCGCAGGCCGCGCGGCACAGCTCGTCCACCACGGCGGCGAGCCCGAGGTCGGAAGGCTTGCGAGTGTCGGCCACGGTGCGTCCTCCAGTGCGGCAGAAGCGGTGAGCCTCCCTGATAAACCCGAGAGCGGCTGGTAGCAACCGAAGCCTGGTGAGCCAGGGCCCTTTCCAATGCTGCTCACTTAGCGCCCTGGGCTTCGGGCCTCAGGAGAAGCCTGGAATTAGCGGTCGTTCTCTTCCTGGGGGCCTTTGGTCCGTAGCCTGGAGCCAGCGCCAAATGACTGGCATTGCGCCCCTTCCCACGGAACATCGTCTCAGGTCTCCGCACCGTCCATGGCGCACCGAGGTGCGTGGGCCCGGTCAACCCTCCGCCTCCCCTCCCCCGGCCTCCTCCTCGAGCGCCTTGTCGATCTCCGCCTCGCTCACCTCGTCGTCGGCGGCAGGCCCGGCCGGATCGGGCACCACGCCTGGCGCAGGCGCACCCTCCGGTGGATGGAAGAAGTCCCACACCGCCCTGGCGGCGGTGGGCCCGACCCCCTCCACTCGCGCGATCTCCTCCAGGCTCGCCTCCTTGACGCGCTTCAGGGATCCCAGGGCCCGCAGGAGCGCCTTGCGGCGCCCGGGGCCAACGCCAAGGATCTCTTCCAGCACGGACTGGAAGTTGCGCGAGCGGCGCAGCTTGCGGTGGAAGGTGATGGCGAACCGGTGGGCCTCGTCGCGGAGCCGCGTGACGAGGAAGAGCTCGGCCGAGTTCTGTCGCAGGACGACGGGGTCCTTGCGCCCGGGGAGGAACACGCGCTCGGGCGTGCGCTCCAGCTCCGGGACGAAGCCGCGCTGCGCCTCGTCGGCGGCGTCGACCAGATCCGAGGCGGAACGAGCGGGAGCGGCTGGGCCGAATCCCGTAGCGCGGGGGCTTGTCCCCCGCTCGTTGGAATCTTCCCGACCTGGCATGCGCGGGCTCGCCCCGCGCTCGGCGGACCGGAATGCGCGCCGCCGCCCCGAGATGACGCGCGCCGTGCCGTAGTCGAGGAGCCGGCTCTTGGCGAGCCCGACCATCTCGACGAAGGGCACGCCCTCGTTGCCCACCTCCGGCCTGGTGGCCACGCCGAGGTCGTGCGCCGCCGCGAGCGCGGCGTTGAGCTGCCCCTTGCCTCCGTCGATGACGAGGAGGTCGGGGAAGCACGCCTCCGCCATGGCGCGCTTGAGGCGCCGCGTGATGACCTCGTGCAGCATGGCGAAGTCGTCCTGCCCGGCGACCCCCTTCACCTTGTAGCGGCGGTAGTTGGCGCGGTCGGGTTCGCCGTCCTTCATCGACACCCCCGAACCCACCGCCAGCGCGCCCTGGAAGGTGGAGATGTCGTAGCACTCCATCCAGCGCGGCTCCTTGGCCAGGTGGAACGCGCGCGTGAGCGCGGCCATCGCCTCCTCGCGGCGCTCGTCCTTCTCCTGCCAGCTCTTGAACCCCTGCGCCGCGTTCCGGGCCGCGACCTCGAGCAGGTCGGCCTTCGCCCCGCGCTGCGGCGTGAGGAGCCTCACCTTGCGTCCACGGCGATCCGAGAGCACCTCGGCGAGCGCCCACGCCCCTTCGACCTCCATGGGCAGGAGCACCTCCTCCGGCGCCGGGTTCTGCTCGTAGTACAGGGCGAGGAAGGACGACAGCGTCTCCTCGTCGGGGAACTCCTGCTGCCGGAACGGGTAGGTGCGCACGTCCTGCAGCTTGCCCCGGCGCATGGAGAGGACGGCGATCACGAGCTCGGGGCCCTCGCGGTAGACGCCGAACACGTCGCGGTCGGCGTCGTCGGCCATCAGCACGCGCTGCTTCTCCAGGCTGCGCTCGACGGCGATGAGCTGGTCGCGGAGCCGCGCCGCGTCCTCGAAGCGCTGGGCGCCCGCCGCCTCCGTCATGCGTCGGCGCAGGCGCTCCGTGAGCTCCCCTTCCCTGCCCTCCAGGAACTCGACCGCGTCCTCGACGCTCTGCCGGTAGTCCTCGGGCGCGAGCTCGTACACGCACGGCGCGGGGCAGCGGTGGATCTGGTACAGGATGCACGGCCGCTTGCGGTGCTCGATGACGTGATCGGTGCACGTCCGGAGCTGGAACCACCGGTTCACGATGCGCAGGGTCTCCCGGATCGAGCTCGCGCTCGAGTACGGCCCGAAGTACCGGGCGCCGTCGTCCTTGCGCTGCCGCGCCCGCCGGACCTCGAGCCGCGGATAGGCGTGACGCTCGTCGAGCCGCAGGACGATGAAGTCCTTGTCGTCGCGCAGCCGCACGTTGAAGCGCGGGTGGTGCTTCTTGATGAGCTCGTTCTCGAGGAGGACCGCTTCCTTCTCGGAGCGCGTGACGATGACGTCCAGGTCGCCGAGCAGGTCGTCGAGGAGCGCTACGAACGCCCGATCGTCGCCCCGGCCGGCGTGCAGGGCGGGGCCTTGCCCCCCGCCGCGGAGCCCGTCGAAGTAGCTCCGGACTCGCGAGCGCAGGCTCTGGGCCTTCCCGACGTAGACCACCGTCCCGGCCCGGTCCTTCATGAGGTAGCAACCGGGCTCGGCGGGGAGAGCGTCGAGCTTCTGGCGGAGGGCGGGATCCATCTGAGATCGAGGGACTGTTACCGGGCGACAGCGACGCCGCCGCGCGGGCTTGTCCGTCTTGTAGCGCGGGGCTCGTCCGTCTTCGTACCCGAGTGGCTCGTCCGTCTTTGTAGCGCGGGGGCTTGTCCCCCGCCGGTGCACACTCAAGGCGGGAGGAGGCCACCGGTTCGCCGGCGCCTTGAAAGCTCCTGGCAAACTGGATACCATTTCAATGCCATGATTATTACCATCGACGGGGCTGGACGGCTCGTCATCCCCAGGGATATCCGCGAACAGGCCCATCTCGAGCCCGGCGTGCCGCTCGAGATCAGCTTTCGCGACGGGCGCATCGAGATCGAGCCTGTCCCGCGCCAAGTGGAGATCGTCAAGCGTGGGCGGCTGCGCGTGGCCGTGCCCAGCAGTGCCTCGCCCCGGCTGAGTGCCGAGACCGTCCGCAAGACCCGCGACCGCGTACGCGAGCGCGACCGCTGAAATGGCAGCCTGTTTCGCCGCCGATACCAGCGTCATCGTGGCCTCGCTGCTCACGTGGCACGAGCATCATGCCCCCTCGCGCCGGGCGCTCGAGACCGCGATGGATGACGCACCGCTCGTCATCCCGGTGCCGGCCCTGGTCGAGTCCTACGCTGTCCTCACGAGACTGCCGGCTCCCCATCGGCTGAGCCCTCGCGACGCGCATGCTCTGCTGCGTGAGAACTTCGCCGCGTCCGCCCAGGTCGACAGCCTGACGGGAAGCCAGTGCTGGGACATGCTCGGGGGACTGGCAGCACGGTCGATCGCAGGCGGACGCACGTACGACGCCCAGATCCTCGCTGCGGCCATCAAGAGCGGCGCGAGCGTCGTCCTCACGCTCAACGCCGAAGACTTCGCCGCGCTCGCTCCCGACGACATCGAGATCCGAAACCCGCTGGCCCGGTCGTGACGCATTGCTCACCAGCGGGGGACAAGCCCCCGCGCTACGAAGGCTGGATGGTGTCCGGCTCAAGCCGAAGACGTGGTAGCCGGCCGTCCTATCTCCGCCGCCGCCGCAGCGCCTGCGGGCGGCGCGCGCCACCTCGCGCCTTGCCCATGGCGGCGGCGGCGGCGAGGTTCGCGCCCGAGCCGAGGAGTCCCCTCACCCCGACCGCCTTGCGGGGCAGGCCGAGCGCGAGGTCCTTGAGCCCCAGGATCCGGTCGCGGAGCTGCGCCGCCTTCTCGAACTCGAGCGCCTCGGAGGCCTTCTTCATCTCGCGCTCCAGCTCCTCGACGATCTTCGGGATCTGCTCCGGCTGGTACTCGGCGCCGTCCTCGGCGGCCATGGGCACCGTGAAGTAGTCCGCCTCGTAGACCGCCATCCCCAGGTCCACGATGTTGCGCTTCACGGACTGCGGCGTGATCCCGTGCTCCTTGTTGTGCTGAAGCTGCTTCTCGCGGCGGCGGTCCGTCTCGTCGAGCGCCTTCCGCATCGAGTCGGTGACCGAGTCCGCGTAGAGGAGCACGCGGCCGTTCAGGTTCCGCGCGGCGCGGCCGATGGTCTGGATGAGCGCCACCGCGCTGCGGAGGAACCCTTCCTTGTCGGCGTCGAGCACCGCCACGAGCGACACCTCGGGGATGTCGAGCCCCTCGCGCAGCAGGTTGATGCCGATGAGGACGTCGAACTCGCCGCGGCGCAGGTCCCGGATGAGCGCGCTCCGCTCCAGCGTCTCGATGTCCGAGTGCAGGTAGCGGCACCTCACGCCCACGTCGGTGTAGTACTCGGTGAGGTCCTCGGCCATGCGCTTCGTGAGCGTCGTCACGAGGACCCGCTCCCCGGCCTTCTCGCGGGCGCGGATCTCCGAGAGGAGGTCGTCCACCTGCGTCCCGACCGGCCGCACCTCCACCTCCGGGTCGGCGAGGCCGGTGGGGCGGATGATCTGCTCGACCACCACGCCGCCGGCCTTGTCGAGCTCGTACTTGGAGGGCGTGGCCGAGACGTAGATGGCCTGACCCACCTGCCCCTCGAACTCCTCGAACTTGAGCGGGCGGTTGTCGAGCGCGGAGGGGAGCCGGAACCCGAACTCGACCAGCGTCTCCTTGCGCGACCGGTCACCGCGGTACATGCCGCCGATCTGCGGGATGGTCTGGTGCGACTCGTCGATGACGAGGAGGAAGTCGTCGGGGAAGTAGTCGATGAGGCAGGGCGGCGGATCGCCCGCCTTGCGCCCGGAGAGCCAGCGCGAGTAGTTCTCGATGCCCGAGCAGAAGCCCATCTGCTCCAGCATCTCGAGGTCGAACATGGTGCGCTGCTCGAGCCGCTGCGCCTCGACGAGCTTGTTCTGGGCCTTGAGCTCGCCGAGCCGCCCGCGCAGCTCGTCGCGGATGCCCTCGACGGCGCGCCGGCGCGTCTCGGGCGCCGAGACGTAGTGGCTGTTCGGGAAGATGGCGACCTTGTCCAGCTCGGCCAGGGTCACGCCGCGGAGCGGGTCGAACTCGTGGATGCGCTCCACCAGGTCACCGAAGAACTCGATGCGGACGGCGCGCTCCTCCTCGTAGGGCGGGAACACCTCGATGGTGTCGCCGCGCACGCGGAAGGTGCCGCGGTGGAAGTCGACATCGTTCCGCTCGTACTGGATGTCGATGAGGGATCGGATGAACCGGTCGCGGAGGAACTCCTGACCGCGCTCGACTTGCTGGAGGAGCCCGTAGTAGGCCTCGGCGGTGCCGAGGCCGTAGATGCAGGAGACGGAGGCCACGATGAGGAC
>JBGQLS010000093.1:0-15969 GCA_041500205.1 Anaeromyxobacteraceae bacterium
CTTCGTGGAGCAGAGGCCTTCCTCACACAGGGCTTCACTTTCCCGCTCTGGTTTGCCTTGCGCTTCCGCGGGCGTCTCGTGCTCGATCTCTACGATCCCGTACAGCTCGAGCAGCTGGCCCAGTTCGGTCCTCGCCCGACACCTCTTCAGCGCATCTCGCTCGCGCACGTGCGCGCTCGTCTCCTGGCGCTGCTTGCTCGCGCCGATCACGTTATGTGCGCCTCACCTCAGCAACGGGCCTTCTGGCTTGGTTGGCTGGGAGCGGCTGGTCGCCTGGCGCCTGCAGCCCTGGCGGCTGATCCCGAGGCACGGAGACTGCTTGCGGTGGTACCATTCGGCCTGCCCGAGGAGCCGCCTCGTGCGGGAGATGCGCCGTTACGCAACGAGCTGGGTATCCCTGCAGGCGCGGCGCTGGCGCTGTTCTGGGGCGGCCTCTGGGACTGGATGGACCCGGCACTCGCCGTGCGCGCCGTCGCCGAGCTGCGCGCACAGGGCCACGAGATGCACCTCGTCTTCCTGGCGGGGACACGCCCTGGGGGCGACACGATGCGCGCTGCAGCCGACGAGGCGCGCCGCGCCGTTGCGGATCTCGGGCTCTCACGGCAGGTGCATTTCCTCGCGCGCTGGGTCCCGTACGACCAGCGCGGCCCGATCCTCCTCGATGCGGACATCGCCGTCACGGCGCACCGGCCGTCGCTCGAGGCCGAGCTGGCCTTTCGCACGCGGCTCCTCGACTGCCTTTGGGCGCGGCTCCCTTTTGCTTGCACGCGAGGAGATGCTCTCGCTGGCGAGGCGGAGCGAGAAGGGTGGGGGATGGCTGCCGACCCCGGCGACGCCCCCGGTCTCGCTTGCGCGATGGCCGGGTTGCTCGTTCCCGCGGCGCGCGAGCGCGCCCGGGCAGCGATGAGCGCCGCTGCCGAACGCTACCAGTGGTCCCGCGCGGCGAGGACCTTGCTGGATCTCCTCGAAGCCCCCGCTCCGCAGCGCCCGCCACTGCTCGTTCCCGGTGAGATGGCGGGGGAGAGCGCGCTCGCGATGGCGCAGGCGCTCGGGGTAAAACTAGTGAAGCGTCTTCTGCGCTGAGACGGGCTTCGGACGAGGGGTTCCATGGGCCACCATCTCAGGCATTCCTGACCGATCGGTGCTTCTGACAATGGACTCGAACATGCCGATAGCGCCGTCGAAGTACTTCGAGGTGCCTCTTCGGGAACTGGAGGGCAGAGGGATTCCTGGCATTCTGGAGCCGTCGTCTGCTAGCTCCCGTCGGCCTGTGGGGGTAACTTCCCAATTCCTCGAAGAAGCAGACAAGTATCACGAGCGCTACACGGCGCACGGCTACTTCCGCGGCCTCATCGAGTCGGCCGTAAGCCGCGCTGGCGTCCGCGAGGTCGAGGCCGTACTTGACCTCGGATCAGGGTCTGGCAACTCGGTTGTGCCCGCGCTCGAGCTGTTTCCATCTGCCGACATCGTCGCGGTGGATATAAGCCCGCAGCTCTTGGCGATACTGAAGCGGTATGTCGCGCGCGATCCAGTCAGCGACCGACGCCTGCTCGCCGTCTGCATGGACGCTGCCACCGACGCCTACGTTCCTGGCACCTTCGACCTGTGCATCGGCGCGGCCATCCTGCACCACATGCTGGACCCTGAAGCAGTGGTCCGGGCAGCGATGAAGGCGCTCAAGCCTGGAGGGCACGCAATCTTCTTCGAACCCTTCGAGGGCGGGAACGCGATGTTGCGGCTGGCCTACCGGCGAATTCTCGAGTCGCCGCGTGCCTTGTTGCTACGCAGACGGGTCCGTCGGTTTCTGGAGAGCATGGTTAGAGACTACTCGGTGCGAATGGACGTCTCTTCAGGTGACCCAGTCTTCGCGACGCTCGATGACAAGTGGATGTTCACGCGCAGCTACTTCCAAGCGATGGCCGAGCGCGTCCGCGCGCAGGTGGCGATCGTGCCGCTGCACCAGCTGGACGGAATGTTCGTGAACCAGACGCAGTCCAACCTGCGCCTCGGGGCAGAGCTCCCTCCCGAAGCGCTCCCAGGCTGGGCTTGGACCATCGTTCGCGAGATGGACGACCTCTTGTCGGTCCGGGTGAAGGAAGACCTGCTCATCGAAGGGTGCATCACGTTCAGAAAGTGACACGCCTCTCGCTTCGCCGGAAGGGGATGCCGAAGGGATCCCTCTTCCCTTTCCCTCTGTGAGGAAGCGAAAGGGAGGTCGAGGGATCCCGTCTCCCTCTGCTCTGCGAGGAAACGAAGGGTGAGGCCGAAGGATGTCTCCCTCTCCCTCCGCGAGGGAGAGGGTCGGGGTGAGGGAGGCTCGGGGACGCGCGAAGATGCCGAGGTCCGATCTCAGTCATGTCGGACCACCTGGCTAGGCTCACGCGTGGTGGGCGACCTCTTGTTCGACATCCCAACCCCGCTCGGCTTCGCCGTGCGTTGCTCGCGACGGTACTGGGAGGAGGTGATCCTGCAGAAGCACCCCGTCCTCGCGGGACGGGACGGTGAGATCGCGGTAACTCTGGCCGACCCCGACCTGGTGCGGCAGAGCCGGAGGGACCCGGCGGTGCTATTGTTCTATCGAGGCGGCATCCCTCGGTGGACGTGTGCGGTGGCGCGGTGCGAGCGACAGTCGGGATTCCTCATCACTGCGTATCCGACGGACGCCGTGAAGATTGGAGAGCTGGTATGGACGCGATCAGGGTGATCCACGACACCGAGGGACATACCCTGACCATCTGGCTCGATGATCCGGCCAAGGAGTCCGTCTGCGAGGAGACGTCGGACGAAGTCGTCGTGATGAAGGACGCCGGCGGCAACGTGATCGGCGTGGAGATCCTGCACTATCGGCCCGCTTTGCAGAACAACCGCATCTCGGTTGAACTGCTTCGGACGCCGGCTCCCTGAGCGGCGTCGCCTTGCCGAACTCAGGAATCCGCGAAAGGGGAGGCCGAGGGATCCGGTCTCCCTCTCCCTCCGCGAGGGAGAGGGTCGGGGTGAGGGAGGTTCGGGGACGCGCGAAGATGCTGAGGTTGCCATGACAGACCTCCCGCGCATTCTGGCAGCATGCCACCACTCGCCCCGCTCGCCTTCAGGCGTCGGCTGCGGTCGTGAGCGTGCGGCCCCCTCACCCCAGCCCTCTCCCCCGTCGGGGGCGAGGGGGTAATGCACTGACTCTTTCACCCCAACCGTCTTCTCCCACTGGGGTGAGAGCAAGTAACGCTCTGACTCCTTCACCCCAACCGTCAGGGGAGAGGGGGTGAAGATGCCGTCGTCTCCGCCCCCCTCGGCAGCCCCCCGTCGTGCCTCAGCCGCCGCCCCAGGACCTCGATGGCGGCCAGCGCGCCCGCGCCGGCGCCGCGCAGGTGCGCCAGTGCGTGAGCCGGTCTGCCCCGAAGCAGCTCCAGCGGCGCCTTCAGCGTGGCACGCGAGAGCGTGAAGGCTGATGCAACCAGCGCCGCCCAGGGCAGGGGGAGGTGCGTCGCCATGGCGCGCATGTGGTTTCGCGCGAGGAAGTAACGCTGCTGGGGTGACCCATTTCCGAAGCTCTTGCCGTAGCCGTGCAGCGCGCGCGCGGAGGAGACGTACCAGGCGCGGACGCCGTGCGCTGCTGCTCGCAGCGAGAGGTCCACGTCCTCGTAGTAGGCGAAGTAGGCTGGATCGAAGAGGCCGACCTCTCGGAGGGCCTCAGCGCGGAAGAGCGCGGCTCCGCCCGTCATCGCGGTGACGGGCCCGTCTCGCGTGGCGAGCTGCGCGAGGGGAACTCTGAAGTCGCGATCCTTGGCCCGGCCAAAGCGGTCGAGGACGATTCCGGTCGAGTTGACGCGCTCCGGGTCGTCGGCGAACAGGAGGAGCCCGCCCAGGATGCCCGCGTCGGGGTGGAGCTCGGCAACCGCGAGCAGGGCGCCGAGCCAGCCTGGCTCTACCTGTACGTCGGTGTTGACGATCCCGACCCAACGCGCGCCGGCTGCCAGAGCGCGCCGGATCCCCACGTTGTTCGCGGCGGCGAACCCGAGGTTCCTTCCCATCGGCAGCCACTCGACACCGGCGAATGTCGCGGTGACCTGGGCGCTCTCGTCGGTGGAGCCGTTGTCCACGACGAGTACGTGCGCCGGCCGCGAGAGGCGCGACAGCGAGGTGAGGCAGCCGGGGAGGAGCCTGGCCCCGTTCCAGTTCACGACCACGATCCAGGTGCCGGGCTCCACGCCCGGGACCGCGTAACACGCGCTCGGAATGGGCGTCAAGGAAGCGGAGAACCGGCGTCCGGCAACGTGGGATCTCCGAACATGATGCAGCTAAACCTGCGTGAGATCAGCTGGTTGCATAACTGCGATGTCCGGAAGGAGGGCAAGGTCGCCGTCCCGGCGAAGGAACTCTTCGATGCCGTGGAGTCCTTGGCCCGAGAAGGACGCGAGGCGCTGCAAGGCATGCCTCTCCGGCCGACCGAGTGTAGACTCCCGGAGTCGCGGGTGTCGGCATGGCACCCGACGCTTGGGATGGGGGCATCGGGCGCGAGAGCGATTTTGACCCCTCGTGACACGCCCGGGCAGGTCACATTGGGAGGTCCCACGGACATGCAGCACCGGGCTCACTGGCGAGTTGCCGCTCTGGCGCCGCTCCGCCAGACGGGACGCACGGGGGCGCCTTCGTGCTGAAGCAGCGCGCACGGCTCATCGACGGGAGCCTTCGCCTCGTCGACATGGCGGTCCTCGGGGTGGCGTTCCCGATCGCCTACTACCTTCGCGACACCGTGCTGATCGCTGAGGGCGCCGTCGCACGCCACGGTGGCCTCTACCCGATCTCCACCTACTGGCCGCTGCTCGCCGCGACGGTCCTCGTCTGGCAGTTCTCGTCGTGGTCGTCGGGGCTCTACGTCGCCTATCGTATGCTCGGCGTCTTCACAGAGCTCTTCCGGATCGCGCGCACCATCATCGTCCTGGCCGTGATCGTCGCCGCTGGACAGTTCGTGTTGAAGCAGGATCTCTCCCGTCTGTTCGTCGGCATCTACTACACGACCGTCTTCGTGTTGCTCCTGGCGAATCGCGTGACGCTGCGGCTCGTCGCGCATGCGGCCCGTCGCCGCGGCCGCAACACGCGCACGTTCGCGGTGGTGGGGTCGGGCGAGACGGCCGAGGCGATCGTCGAGACCATCGGCGCCCACCGCGAGTGGGGGTATTCCTTCGCGGGTTACGTGCTGGAGGACAGCGCCGCCGCGCCGGCTGGCGCGAAGGTGCTCGGGCGGCTCTCGGACATGGGTCACCTCCTCGAGGCGCACGTCCTCGACGAGGTCATCTTCGGAGTGCCGCGCGAGCGTCTCGAAGGCATCGAGGAGGCTGTCTGCCTCTGCGAGGAGCAGGGCGTTGGGGTGCGGGTGCTCCTCAACTTCTTCCTCTCGAACCGCAGGTCCAAGATGAGCGTCGAGGAGCTGGAAGGCATCCCGATGCTCGCCTTCTCGAGGACGCCCTCCGATGGCGCGCCCCTCGTCGCAAAGCGGATCTTCGATCTCCTGGTGAGCGCGAGCTTGCTCCTCCTGCTCGCGCCGCTTTCCATCGGCCTGGCGCTCGCCATCAAGCTCGAGTCGCCGGGGCCCGTCTTCTTCCGGCAGCGCCGCGTCGGCCTGAACGGCCGGGAGTTCTGGCTCTACAAGTTCCGCTCGATGTGCCACGACGCCGAGGCGAGGCTCGCCCACGTCCAGGACCAGAACGAGATGGACGGTCCGGTCTTCAAGATGCGACAGGATCCCCGCGTCACCCGCGTGGGCCAGTTCCTGCGCAGGACTTCGCTGGACGAGTTCCCGCAGTTCTGGAACGTGCTCAAGGGCGAGATGAGCGTCGTGGGTCCGCGCCCGCCCATCCGGTCCGAGGTGAAGCTCTACAAACGCTGGCAGCGCCGCCGGCTCTCCGTGAAGCCGGGGATCACCTGCACCTGGCAGGTGTCAGGGCGCAACGAGATCGACTTTGCGCAGTGGATGGAACTCGACCTCCACTACATCGACAACTGGTCCCTCTGGCACGATATCAAGATTGTACTGCGGACCATCCCGGCGGTGCTCCTCGGGAAGGGCGCGCGATAGAGCTCACGGCCGGATGGTTGGAATCCACTCTCTCCGACGGCGCGACGGATGGTCGGAATCGCCTCTCCCGGCGACGGCGATGCGTGGAGGCCACGCGGCAGACGCGCGGGTGATCTCGAAATCCCCTCTCCCCCACCGGGGGAGAGGGCTAGGGTGAGGGGGCGCCAGGGGACCAAGACCTGGGCAGCCGGCTGATCGAAATTCCCTCTCCCCCCGCGAGGGTGAGGGGGCGCAGAGGAGACGGGGGGAGCAAGACGACGGCGCAATACGAGCCCCCGCGCTACGGAATGGGCGTGACGGACGAGTTCACCGCCCGCATCGCCCGTGCCGCCGCGTGCCTGCGGGCCGGCGGCATCGTCGTCTATCCGACCGAGACGTTCTACGGCCTGGGGTCGCTCGCTTCGCGGCCGGACGCCCTCGCCCGGCTCGCCGCCGCCAAGCTACGGCCGCTGGGGAAGCCGCTGCCGCTCATCGCCGCGGACGTCGAACAGGTGGAGGAGGTGGCTTCTCTCGCGTCGCCGCTGGCACGACGGCTCGCAAGGTGCTTCTGGCCGGGGCCCCTCACTCTGGTCCTGCCAGCCCTGGCGGGGCTCGACGAGACCTTGACCGGGGGCACCGGAAGCATCGCCGTTCGTGTCCCAGGGAGCGACATCGCTCGTGCGCTGGCCGCACGAGCGGGAGGCGCGCTCGTCTCCACGAGCGCTAACCTTTCGGGTGAGCCACCGCCCACGCGGGTCTCGGACCTCTCGCCCGGTCTCCTGGCTCGTTTGGACGCCGTCCTCGACGGGGGTGAGACACCGGGCGGACTCGCCAGCACCGTGGTCCTAGTGGATTCGGGCACGCTCAGGCTCGTCCGCGCAGGTGTCGTCCCCTTCGCGGACGTCGAGGCCACTGCTCGCGAATCAGGCACCGGCAGCACTGGTCACACCTCCTAGGGCGCGGCATCATGTCAACTGTGGGTTGTATTCTACTGGCTCTGCAGGCGGCAGTGGAAGAGGCCCCTCAAGTGCTTGCGAGCCCCAGGTGAGTGCAGTACGGTTCGCGCGCAATGCCCGAGGTGCTTCCTTTCTGCGGTATTCGGTACGCCGCCGCCCGGGCGACGACGCTCTCCCGTCTCATCTCGCCGCCGTACGACGCGGTCTCGGCCGCGGGTCGCGACGACCTGGCTGCAAGGAGCCCTCACAACATCATCCACCTCGACCTCGGGGAGGAGCGGAAGGGTGACGGCCCGGACGAGAACAGGTACGTCCGAGCCGCGCGGTCCTTCGACCAGTGGCTGGCTGATGGGACGCTGCGTCAAGACCCGGTCCCCGCGCTATACCCGCTCGAGCAGAGCTTCGCGGGACCTGATGGGCGCCCGCGCGTGCGGCGCGGGTTCGTCGCTGCTTGCCGCCTGCACGCATACGGCGATGGGAAGGTCCTCCCTCACGAGAAGACGCTCACCGCCCCGAAGGCGGACCGCCTCGAACAGCTGAAGGGCATCCCTTTGAACCTCTCGCCCGTGTTCGGGCTTTACGAGGACGAACACGCCGAGGGTGGCCGGGCGCTGGAAGCTGCCATTGGCGGAGCGGGCGAGCCCGTGGCGGAGGCCGACTCCGATGACGGCACGCATCACCGCCTCTGGCGGGTGGATGATCCGACGCTGCTGGCTCCGCTGCGGCGCGTCCTGGCGGAGAAGAAGGTCGTCATCGCCGACGGTCACCATAGGTACGAGTCGGCGCTCCTCTACCGCGACCTCGTGGACCGGGAGCAGCCGGGTAAGCCCGCGCACGCCGGCCACCGCTTCATCATGATGACGCTCTGCTCGACGGCAGACCCGGGGGTCGTCATCTATCCGACGCACCGGCTCCTGCTCGGCCTCGGCGACCTGCGCCTGGGGCGCTTCGTCGACGAGCTCGGCAGGTACTTCACGATCGACACGCTCCAGGAGGACCTGCGCCGGCCGGCCGGCCGCGCCTGGGCCGTCTCCAAGCTCTCCGAGCACTCAGGCAAGTCGACCGCATTCCTCATGGTGGCGGGAGAGGACGGGAAGGGGCGAATCCTCACCCTGCGCGACGACGCCGACCTCTCAGGCCTGCCGCTCCCGACCAACGCGACGTTGAGCGACATCGACGTGACGGTGCTCCACACCATCGTCTTCCAGCACTTGCTCCACCTCTCGCCGCATCTCCAGGAGCTCGGCGAGAACGTGCGCTTCGAGATGGACGCCGGGGATGTCGTGACGCGGACGCTCTCGGGCGAGTGCCAGCTCGGCTTCTTGGTGAACCCGACGCCGATGTGGCAGGTGCAGGCGGTGGCCGAGTCAGGTGAGACGATGCCGCAGAAGAGCACCTTCTTCTATCCCAAGCTCGCGAGCGGTCTCGTCCTGCGGAGGATCCACGAGGACCTGGCTGGATAGCCGTTCCACCCTGCCTTTGAATCGCGCGACGAGTGCGCTAAACCTTCGCCATGCCTTTCCCGCAGGAACGCCCCCGCCGCTTGCGCCGCACCGAGGCGCTCCGGAGCCTGGTCCGCGAGACGGTCCTCTCCCCGGGCGACCTCGTGTGGCCGCTGTTCGCCGTCCCAGGTACGCGCGTCCGCAACGCCGTGAAGAGCATGCCAGGGGTCTTCCAGCTCTCGGTCGACGAGCTGGTGGCGGAGGCTCAAGGCGGCTTCGAGGCGGGCGTGCGCAGCGTCATCCTCTTCGGCGTCCCGGAGGAGAAGGACGCGCTCGGGAGCGGCGCCTACGACGCGGACGGGATCATCCCGCGCGCTGTCCGCGCGCTCAAGCAGGGGGTGCCCGGCCTGGTGGTGATGACCGACGTCTGCATGTGCGAGTACACCGATCACGGCCACTGCGGCGTGCTCAAGGCGTCCAAGGCCGGCGGGCCCGGCCAGGATCTCGGAGTTGACAACGACGCTACGCTGCCGCTCCTGGCGAAGGAGGCCGTGGCGCACGCCCAGGCGGGCGCGGACATCGTGGCGCCGTCGGACATGATGGACGGCCGTGTGGCCGCCATCCGCCGTTCGCTCGACGAGACCGGGTACGGCGACGTGCCGATCCTCTCCTATGCGGCCAAGTTCGCGGGCGCCTTCTACGGCCCGTTCCGCGACGCCGCCGAGAGCGCGCCGCGGGAGGGACCCGGTATCCCCAGGGATCGCAAGGCCTACCAGATGGACCCGGCCAACGCGCGCGAGGCCATGCGCGAGGTGGCTCTCGACGTCGGCGAGGGCGCCGACATGGTCATGGTGAAGCCGGCGGTGCCCTACCTGGACATCGTCCGGATGGTGAAAGACCGCTTCGAGGTGCCCGTCGCCGCGTATCACGTCTCGGGCGAGTACGCGATGATCAAGGCCGCCGCCGAGCGCGGCTGGATCGACGAGGACCGCGTGGCGCTCGAGACCCTTCTGTGCTGCCGCCGCGCCGGCGCCGACTTCGTGCTCACGTACTACGCGAAGCACGTGGCCGGTCTCCTCACCGGGATCCGTCGTTGACCGCCGACGCACACATCCTCTACAAGGTCGTCGAGGTCGCGCCCGTCACCGAGGAGACCGTGGAGCGTACCCTCAACGACCGAGCTCGGGAGGGCTGGGGGTTCGAGTCCATCCACTTCGTCATGCGCGAGGGCTCCCACAGGCCGGCGATGGCGTACCTCTTCTTCACGCGCGTGCGCGCCGACGACCCTGTCCATGCGTGACGCCAGGCGCGAGGGCTCGCCGTACCCCAAGGCCGATCTGACCTTGCGTGGGCTGGCGCGCCTCGTCGACCTCACGCTCGCCTTCGCCATCGCCAACGTCGCGCGCGAGGCCGGGCCGCCCCTGGCCGCGCTCTACCTGCTCGCCGCCGACGGCCTCATGAACGGGCAGTCCATCGGCAAGCGCATCTTCGGGGTGCGCACCATGGTGCTCCCGGCGCGCGGCCGGACGCGCGGCGTGCCCGCTGGCTATCGCGAGTCGGTGCTGCGCAACGCGCCGTTCGCGCTCGTCGGGCTCTTCTACGGGCTCACCCTGGTGGGCTGGTTCCTGCTCTTCGTGGTGGGCCTCCCCATCGTCGCCTTCGAGGCGTACATGGTGTGGAGCGACCGCCTCGGCATCCGGATCGGCGACATCTTCGCGGACACGCAAGTCGTGGACGGGAAGGTGATCTCCAAGGTCGAGGTGGTGGCGGGCGGCGACTTGCGGGCGGCGGCCCCCTCGCCGCCTGGCCCCGCCACCAGCGCCGTCCCGCGCCTCCGCTCGGCCGCATGAAGCCTCCATCACGCACCGGTTTCCGGCTACCTCGCCGCGCGGAACGGCGCTGCTCACCTGAGAGGGCTGTCCAAAACACCGGTCCCGTCGCCGCGGCAAACGATCCGCGGCGCATCGCTTCGTTGCGTCCTCCCTCACATAGCCGCTGGCTATGCTCGGTCGTCGCGCCTCGCCCTGCTTGCGTCTCGCTCGCCTGGCTCGGTCCCCGGTATTTTGGACAACCCTGTGAGACTTGCCCATGCGCATCGCGCTGACGCACAACCTTCGCCTCTCCGACTCCGAGGAGGAGGCCGAGTTCGACACCGGCGAGACGGTGGAAGCGCTCGCTTCGGCCATCGAGCGGCTCGGCCATCGGGTGGAGCGCATAGAGGTATCGGGGCCGGCATCGCGCACCGTGGCGCGCCTCGAGGCCTTCAGCCCGGACCTCATCTTCAACACCGCCGAGGGGCGCCGCGGCCGCTTCCGCGAAGCCTTCTTCCCCGCTCTCTTCGACGAGCTGGGGATGCCCTACACCGGCTCCGACGCCTACGTGCTCGCGGTCACCCTCGACAAGCAGCTCACCAAGCTCGTCCTGGCGCAGCATGGCGTGACGACGCCCCGCTGGCAGTACATCGAGGACGCTCGCTTTCTCCAGACGTACGCGCTGCGCTACCCGGTCATGGTGAAGCCCAACTTCGAGGGCAGCTCGAAGGGCATCACCCAGGACTCGGTGGTGGACGAACCGCTCCGCCTGCACGAGGTCGTCTCGGCGGCGCTGAAGAGGTACCCGGCCGGCCTGCTCGTGGAAGAGTTCATCGCGGGGCGCGACATCACCGTCCCGTTCCTGGAGGCGACGGCCCGGGAGCGGGGAGGGGTGCTACAGCCCGTGGAGTACGTCGTCGACCCGGCGCTGGCGGGCGAGCGGCGCCACGCGATCTACGACTTCGAGCTCAAGACCAAGCTGGAGAAGGCGGTCAGCGTGCGAGCGCCGGCCAAGCTCTCGCGCGCGCAGAAGGACCGGGTCCTGGAGCAGGCCTCGACGGTCCTCCACAAGCTCGGGATCCGCGATCTCGGGCGCATCGACTTCCGCGTGGCCGACGACGGGCAGATCTACTTCCTCGAGATCAACGCGCTGCCGTCGCTCGAGCCCGGCGCCGGCATCTACGTCGCGGCCGCGCTGGAGGGACTGCACGCCGACGCGGTGCTGGGCGCCGTCATCCAGAGCGCGGTCGAGCGCTGCAACATCGCCGAGCCGCGCAGCCGCCGCGGCAGGCCGCGCCGGGCGGAGCGCCTCAAGGTCGGGTTCGCCTTCAACGTGAAGCGCGTCACCCCCGACCTGGCCGGCGAGCAGGACGAGGAGGCGGAGTACGACTCGCCGAAGACGCTGCAGGCCATCCGCGAGGCGATCGCCAGCTATGGCCACGAGGTGGTGGACCTCGAGGCCACGAGCGACCTCCCCATCCAGCTCGCCTCGACGCCGGTGGACGTCGTCTTCAACATCGCCGAGGGCTTCAAGGGCCGCAGCCGCGAGTCCCAGGTCCCGGCCCTCCTCGAGCTGCTCGACATCCCGTACACCGGCTCCGACCCGGCCGCGCTCTCGGTCTCCCTCGACAAGGCGCTCGCGAAGCGCATGGTGCGGACCCACGGCATCCTGACCCCCGCCTACCTCGTCATGCAGACCGGCAAGGAGCGGCTCCCCAAGGAGCTGGGCTTCCCGCTGATCGTGAAGCCGGTGGCGGAGGGCACCTCCAAGGGCGTGACCAAGAAGTCGGTCGTCCGCGACGAGGTGGAGCTGCGGGAGGTGGCGCGCGAGATGATCGGGAAGTACCGCCAGCCGGCCCTGGCCGAGGAGTACATCTGCGGCCGGGAGTTCACGGTCGGCATGCTGGGCGAGCGGCGCCCGCGCGTGCTCCCACCCATGGAGATCGTCTTCCTCGACCGCACCGAACCCACGCCCATCTACTCGTTCGACATGAAGCAGGACTGGAACGACCAGATCCGCTACGAGGTCCCGGCCAAGCTCTCCGAGCGCGAGCTGGACCGGCTCGAGAAGGCGGCCCGCGAGTGCTTCGCCGCCCTGGGCTGCCGGGACGTGGCGCGCGTCGACTTCCGCATGGACGCGGAAGGGCGCATCTACTTCATCGAGTCGAACCCGCTCCCGGGGCTGGCGCCGGGCTGGTCCGACCTCGTCCTCATCGCGCAGTCGGCGGGGATCGACTACCGGGCGCTCATCGGCGAGATCCTGTCGTTCGCCATCCGCCGCTACCAGGAGCGCGAGCGGGAGCGCGAGCGCGCGCGCCGCGCCCAGATCGCGGCCGGCCGGGAGAGCGCGGTGAGCGGCGCGGGCGGGCAGAACGCCACCGGCGGTCCCGAGAAGGTGGAGACGGGGTCGTGAGCAGGCTTCACCTTGCGCAGGTAGCTTCCAGAAGCTACATTTGTTCCCATTGCGGACCGTGGGACTCAAGGTGCTCAAGAACAAGCTGAGCGAGTACGTACGCCTCGCGGCCCAGGGCGAAACGGTCCTCATCGCCGACCGTGATCGTGTGGTCGCCGAGCTGGTGCCTCCGCGTTCAAGCCGCAGCAGCGAGGTGGCCGACGCGCTCCTGGCTGACCTGGTGCGCCGGGGCGTCATGACCCCGGCGCTCCTGCCGCCAGGACCGAGGCCGAGCGTGCCAGCGGGCAAGGCCACGCTCGAGCAGATCATGCGGGAGCTCGATGCAGATCGAGCGGATCGGTGATCTATCTCGACGCGTCCGTCGCGCTGGCAGAACTGTTCGCCGAGGAGCGCAAGGCGCCCGACAGCGTGTGGGCGGAGCCGCTCGTCTCCAGCCGGCTCCTCGAGTATGAACTCTGGACGCGCGTGAACGCACGCGGACAGGCGGAGACCCACGGGGAAGCGGCGCGAGGAATCCTGGCCCGCGTGTCGTTCGTGGAGCTCGTGCCGGCCGTGCTGGCGCGCGCGCTGGAGCCATTCCCGGTCCCGGTGCGCACCCTCGACGCGCTCCACCTCGCGACCCTGCACTACCTATCGAGCGCGAGACAGCACATCGCGCTCGCCACCTTCGACGAGCGCCTGCGCCGCGCGGCCGTATCCCTGGGGCTTCCGGTCGCGTTCTGACGGGGGCGGGCAGCCAGCAGAGGGACGGCTCCCGTTTCGGCTACCCCCGCTGTAGCTTCCTCGGTTATCCATCTAGGTATGGCTGAGGCACCCCATCCTGCGGAGCAGCGCTGCCGCGCGCGCGATCTGGGTATTCCGCTCGGCAGGTTCAAGACCGGCCGGTGGAACGCCATCACCGACGTGACCGGTGTGAAGGTTGGCCATTCCACGGTCATCCGCGGCGCGGGGCCGCTCAAGGTGGGCCGCGGACCCGTGCGCACGGGTGTGACGGCCATCCTCCCCAACCCGAGCAACGTCTTCGAGCAGCGCGTCGTCGGCGGCGGCTTCATCCTGAACGGGGCGGGCGAGGTTTCGGGGATGACCCAGCTCATGGAGTGGGGGCTCATCGAGACGCCCATCTTCCTCACCAACACCCTCAGCGTGGGGGCTGTCTCGGACGCCGCGGTGAAGTGGATGGTGGAGAAGTTCCCCGGCATCGGCGGCGAGCACGACGTCATCATCCCGCTCGTCGGAGAGTGCGACGACTCGTGGCTGAACGACATCGCCGGGCGCCACGTGAAGGAGCAGCACGTCAACGAGGCCATCTCGACGGCCAGCGACGGTCCGGTCGCCGAGGGCAACGTCGGCGGCGGCACGGGCATGATCACCTGCGACTTCAAGGCGGGGATCGGCACCTCCAGCCGGCGGCTTCCGGAGAGCCTTGGCGGTTACACGGTGGGCGTGCTCGTGATGTCGAACTTCGGGGTGATGAGGCAACTCCGCGTGGGGGGACTGCCGGTGGGCGAGATGCTCGAGGAGCGCTATGGCAGCCTGCCGCGGCGGGAGCACAGCTACGGCTCGATCATCGCGGTCATCGCCACCGACGCGCCGCTCATCTCGCATCAGCTCAACCGCGTGGCCAAGCGCGCCGCGCTCGGGATCGGCCGGGTCGGGTCGTCCGCCATGCACGGCTCGGGCGAGATCGTGCTCGCTTTCTCGACGGCCAACATGGTCCCGCGCGAGACCCGCAAGATGGTCTATCGCATGAAGATCCTGCTCGACCAGCGCCTCGACCCCTTGTACGAGGCGGTGATCGAGGCCACGGAGGAGGCCATCCTGAACGCCCTCTGCGCCGCGCGCGACATGGACGGCGTGAACGGAAACCTCTCGAAGGCGCTTCCCATTGGCGAGGTGAAGGGGATGGTCGCTCCCTGGCAACGGCAAGTCGAGGGTCGCCGGCGCGCCGCCGCGGCGGCGAAGAAGGCACCCCCTGCTCGTGCGCCTGCCGCCGAGGCCGAACGGCGCGAGGCCGGCCCGGCCGTGACGACCGCGCTGGCGCTTCCCACCGCGGCTCGCGGTGCCGAGGGCATGGCTCTGCCTGCTCGGCTTACGCCTTCGCCTGGCGCCGCTCGCCCTGACCAGCCCGCCGAGGTAGAGGAGCATCAGCCCGAAGCCGTCTCGAAGCAGGATTGACCCGGGAGCGCTTCGCAGGGTGGGCTTGCACCCAGCTTCTTCCACGTCCTCCTGTCGCAGGTTCCGTGCGCGGGGCGCTCGCTCTCCGAAAGGCCCTTCTGCCACGGCGCGCCATGGAGTAGATTGCCGCCCGCTCTCTCATTCGTCATACCGGAGGATCGATGGCTCGTTCGAAGAGCAAGCACATTCGTGTCATCATGAAGCGCCGGCAGCGCTGGAAGCGCAGGCTCAAGTCGAAGAAGGCCGAGAAGAAGGTCGGTGCCAAGAAGTAGCGCGCTGCCATGGATTCTGGCCTCCGGCGGGGCCTCGTCCATGCCGCGCCACCTGCTCGATCTTCGCCAGGAGGGGCGAGGAACGGGGGAGCGTTGCTCTCGTCCACGGGTCTGGAGTACAGGCGCCGTGACAGGCCGCACCGGCACCCAAGCAGCGGTTCCACGTGCGGGGTCGGGGAGACCGTGAGCGCTGGTCAGGAGAGCGCTTGACTCGACCCGCGCAGCCGCGATAAGGACAGCCCTCCCTCTGGGCGATAGCGGTCCGGTGGACAGAAACTTGAGCAACTGGTTGGAAGCACTCAGGGACCGAGTCATCGTCCGCTCGCAGGTGAGCAAGCGGAAGCTGGACGCGGTATTCACTCGCCGGCAACTAGACCGCAAGCTGGTCGACGTCGGCGAACGGCTCTTGAACCTCGTTCGGCAGGGGCGGTTGACGGTTCCCAAGGACAAGGACGTGGCGGACCTCATGAGCGAGGCCCGCGAGCTGGAGGAGAGGCTCGAAGCGCAGCATGCGGAGATCGCTGCGCTCGAGAGTGACCCAGTCTAGAGCACGCTGTTCGCAGAACGACGTCTCGGGCCCGTGGCGCAGCTGGGAGCGCGCTTGAATGGCATTCAAGAGGTCACCGGTTCTATCCCGGTCGGGTCCACCAAGTAGATGAATAGAGACGGCCGGCTGACCACAAGTCAGCCGGCCGTCGCCTGTTCGGCGCCCCGACCTGTCACAGGGTCGTTCAAAATACCGGGACCGAGCTAGCGAGACGCAAGCAGGCCGAGGCGCGACGACCGAGCATAGCCACAGGCTATATGAGGGAGGAGCAACGAAGGAATGCGACGCGGATCGTTCGCCGCAC
>JBGQLS010000094.1:0-15921 GCA_041500205.1 Anaeromyxobacteraceae bacterium
GGCGGCCCCCGCCCCGCCGGGCAAGCCCGTCGGGGCCCCACCCCCGCCAAGCGGCCGGCGGTCCATTTTTCGACAGGTCTTGAGGTGACCGGCCGTCGCTGACGACTGTCAGTCCGCGCCCGACGCGAGGAGCTCGTCGACCCGGCGCCGGTAGGGCAGCGAGGGGATGGCCCCGCGCCCGGTGGTGGTGAGCGCGCCGACCGCGTTGGCGAGCCTGCAGGCGGCGCGGAGGGTGCTCTCGTCCTCGAGCGCGCGCGGGGCGCCGAGCAGGCTGTGCAGAAGGCCCGCCACGAAGCCATCGCCGGCTCCGGTCGTGTCGATGGCCTCCACGGCGAAGCCCGGCACGTCGCCCATGGCGTCGCGCGTGAGGAAGGTGCAGCCCGCCGGGCCGCGCGTGACGACGAGGAGCTTGAGCCGGTCGTGCCACAGTTCCCGGCGCGCGGCGCCCAGGTCGCGCGCACCGGCCAGGAACTCGAGCTCCTCCTCGCTGATCTTGACGACCTCGGCCTCGGCCAGGCCCCGGAGGATCCCGGCACGCGCGGAGCGCGCGTCGGGCCACAAGGCGAGCCGCATGTTCGGATCGTAGGAGACGAGGCACCCGCTCTCCCGCGCCAGCTCGGAGGCACGCAGCGTCGCGCTGCGCGACGGCTCCGAGACGAGGCTGATGGAGCCAAAATGGAGCGCCCGCGCCGCGCGGATGGCACCGGCGTCCACCTCGCCGGGCTCGAACAGCATGTCCGCGCTCGGGTGGCGATAGAAGAGGAACTCGCGCTCTCCGTCGGCGCGGAGCGAGACGAACGCCAGGGCGGTGCGGGCGGTGGCGCTCGTCCGCACCGACCGGACGTCCACGCCCGCGTCGGCGAGGGTCCGGACGAGGAAGGTGCCGAACGCGTCGTCGCCGACCTTCCCCAGGAACGCGCTCGAGGTACCGAGCCGCGCCAGGCCCACGGCCACGTTGGCCGGTGCCCCGCCGGCGGCCTTCTTGAAGGAGGGCGCGTCGATGAGCCCCGTCCCGGTCACGGTGGGCACGAAGTCAACGAGCAGCTCTCCCAGGCAAACGACGTCGGCCATACTCAAGACCTGTCGAAAAATGCCTTTGGCTTCTTAGCCGGGGTGGGGCCCCGACGGCTATGCCAGGCTATGCCGGCGGGGCGGGGCGGCGCGAGCCCCGGGTACTCAAGACCTGTCGAGGGAGCGACCGCCCGTTGACGCCATCCGGCGCTTGCCTTCGCCACACGCCGACCTAGATCACGCGTTGCCCCCTCATGCAAAGTGCACCACTCGGGGAGCCAGAAGGAAGCGAGTCATGGCGACAGTCGACATCACGCAGGCGGCGCGCAGCCTCGTCGAAGAGGTCTTCGGGAAAGGCAACTTCGACGCTTTCGACGCGATCTGCGACGCAGGGTACCGTATCCACGGTGTGACGGGCGACTCGGATCTGCGGCAAGAGAAAGAGACCTGCCGTATGTACAAGACCGCCTTTCCCGACCTCACGCCGACCATCCTCGGCTGCTGCGCCGAGGGCGACACGGTCGTGACCCACTGGACGATGACCGGCACGCACCAGCGGCCGCTCATGGGCATCCAGCCCACCGGGAAGCGCTACACCTTCGATGTCATGTCGGTGGGACGATTCCGGGGCGGGAAGCTGGTGGAGGAGTCCGAGCAATGGGACGATGGCGGTGCCCTCGCGTTCGCTCTCCTGCGCCAGACCGCACAGCGGAATCCCCAAGCATAGATTGCGGAGCCCCTCGCGCCCCTGGGGAGCGAGGGGCCTGCCGTGCAGCGCCAGCCGAGGGGCGTCCCAGCGCGTCAGCAGCCAGGCCGACGCGCGGAGACCAGCACCGGCTGACGTCGTTCAGGTCGGCGCATCGTCATTGGAGCCGGGCTCGCCGCCCTCATTGCCGCGGGGCTTGCCGCCCTCGGGGGGACCGGGCTTGCCGCTCTCGAGCATCCGCTGCTGGGTGCTCATGATGCCCATCCGGGTTTCGAGAGCGTTGGCGTCGATGTAGCCGGAGATCCGCGCCTCCTCCGACTTGGCCTTCAACCGGTCGTTGATCTGGTTCATGACCATGTCCTGGCGGTTGTAGATCTCGAGGTACAGCTTGCGGTCGGGATCGTCGTCGGCGAGGATTTCGACCTCGTCGCTCTCCTCGCGTGTTCGAAAGACGCTGACGAGATCGTCGCGATCGGTGTGGAGCCAGCCACAAGGCGCATTCCGGGTGGGCGGGGTCATCCAGAGATAGCCGGACTTGATGTTGTGCATGGTGGCGAGATGCTCGCCCGTCTCCACGTCCCAGAAGATCACGGCGCCGTCAGCACTTCCCGTCACTGCCAAGGTGCCGTCGGGGGAGAAGGAGGCGGAGAGGACGTCATTCGTATGCCCTTGCAGTCGGCGGACGATCCCGCCACGGAACACGTCCCAGAGGATGACGCCGCCGTCCGCGCCTCCCGTCAGCGCCAGCCGGCCGTCGGGCGAGAAACAAACGGATCGGACGCCATCCGAATGCCCCACCAGCCTGCGCACCACCCGCCCGCTGGAGACCTCCCACAGGATGGCGGCCCTGTCCGAGCTCCCCGCCAGCGCCAGGCGCCCGTCGGGCGAGAAGCTCACGGAGAGGACCTCCTTTCTTGCCCCCGTCAATCGGTGCACGATCCTGCCGCTGGCCACCTCCCAGAGGATCGCGCTCTTGTCCAGGCTCCCCGTCAGCGCGAGACGGCCGTCGGTCGAGAAGCAGACGCAATAGACGCCCTCCGAATGCCCCTCCAGCCGGCGCACCCCCCGCCCGCTGGAGACCTCCCTCAGGACAGCGGCCCTGTCCGAGCTCCCCGTCAGCGCCAGGCGCCCGTCGGGCGAGAAGCAGTCGGAAAAGACGCCTCCCGAATGCCCGGCCAGCCGGCGTATGACCCGCCCGCTGGAGACCTCCCACAAGATTGCGGTCTTGTCCCAGCTCCCCGTCAACGCCAACCGGCCGTCGGTCGAGAAGCTCACGGAGAGGACCTCGTCCTTCCCGTGCTCCGTCAATCGGTGCACGAGCCGCCCGGTGGAGAGGTCGAGGACGGCGATCCTGTCCGGGTTTCCAGTCAGTACCAGCCTCGCATCGGAAGAGAAACGGACGGACCGGACGCCCTCCGCGTGTCCCTCCAGCCTGCGCGCGACCCGCCCGCTGGAGACCTCCCAGAGGGTGGCTGTGTTGCCTCCGTTCCCGGTCAGCGCCAGGCTCCCGTCGGGCGAGAAGCTCACGGAGAGCACTTCGTTCCGCACGCCCTCCGTCAATCGGCGCACGATCCGTCCAGTGGAGAGGTCCCAAAGGATCGCGCTCTTGTCCACGCTCCCCGTCAGCGCCATGCGCCCGTCGGGGGAAAGGCAGACGGACAGGACGCTCTCCGTATGTCCCTCCAGCTTCCGCGCCATCCGACCGCTGGAGACGTCCCACACGATGGCAGCCTTGTCCCGGCTCCCCGTCAGCGCCATGTGGCCGTCGCGGGAAAAGCACACGGACAAGACGCTCTCCGAATGTCCCTCCAGCTTCCGCACCACCTTGCCGCTGGAGACGTCGCACAGGATGGCGGTCTTGTCCCAGGTTCCCGTCAGCGCCAGCCGCCCGTCGGGGGAGAAGCAGACGGACAAGACGCTCTCCGAAAGTCCCTCCAGCTTCCGCACCATCTGGCCGCTGGAAACGTCCCACAGGATGGCGGTCTTGTCCCAGTTCCCGGTCAGGAACGATTGCCCGTCGGGGGAGAAGCTCACGGAGAGGACCTCGTTTCTCGCCCCCGTCAATCGGTGCACGATCCTGCCGCTGGCCACGTCCCAGAGGATGGCCGTCTTGTCCGCGCTTCCCGTCAGCGCCAGCCGGCCGTCGGGCGAGAAACAGACCGATCGGAGGCCTTCCGAATGCCCCTTCAGCGTGCGGACGATCCGCCCGCTGGGGACGTCCCACAGGATGGCGGTCTTGTCCCAGCTCCCCGTCAGAGCCAACCGCCCGTCGGGAGAAAAACAGGCGGATCGCACGGCGCTCGTGTGCCCGCCGAAACAATGCACGTCCATGAACATCTTGGGCTTGATGCCCAGGCTTCCCAGCGTGGTGGTTCGCAGCCGCGAGTCCTGGTTGACGGGAATCAGCAGGGAGTCGTCTCGAGGCACATGGGCGTTCATGGTCGTCCTCCCATCGGGAGACGACCGGAGTTCATCCCATCGTCGATCAAGCGCTGGTGCTCCGCCTGGAGGACGGCGTCCTTCTCTTCGAATGCCTTCTTGAGTTGTTCCAACCCGAGCAAGGTAGCCTTCCGAGTTCCCTCGCCGGCCATCGACGCCGTCTTCTCCCGGATGTCCTGATCCATGGACATGGCCTGGATCTCGGCCATCAGCTCCTTGATCTGGCACTCGACCTTCTGGATCTCGTTCTCCAACCACGTGGTCTGATCAGCAAGAGTGTCGCCCCGGATGACGCTCTTGGGCTCCAGGTCGACCCCCATGACGTCGTAGAGCTCCTTCACTTCGGTCAAGATGTCGCGCAGGACGGAGATCGCACGCACGTCCAGCTGCGCCTCCGACTTCCTGATCTTCACGACCTGCTCGAGGTACGCGCGCAACCTCTCCCGCTGGCGTTCCGTGAACGCGCGGTTCAGCGTGTCCGGGTGAGTGAGGCGCCAGATCTCCCTGATGATCTTCTTGGCGTCCTCGCGATAGCGATCCAATTGCTCGTCGGACAGGTCCTCACCTTCCGGCCAGTGAAGAGGGCCGAGGGAGGCCGCCTGCAGCGCATCCCCCCTCACCTTCTTGATGGAGGCCAGCTCTTCCTCGATGCTCTCCTTCACGCGCCTGTCGATCTCTTCGTCGCTGAGAGACGGCTCAGCCTTCTTGATCGCCACGCGTCGCTCCAGCTGATGACAGTGCATCTGAGCCTCGAGCAGCTCGATGTACACCGTACCGAAGAGCGCCATCCATTCCATCGTGACGTTGAAGTTCCTCAGCCTGATGTCTTCGCGCAGCAGGAGCTTGTCCTCGAGCTCGCACTGGATCGTCAGCCAGCAGCTCTTCTTGAGCCAGAACGCGTCTTCCTCCTCCCGCCCCGCTTCACGCAGCAAGGCGATCTCCTGCTCCTGGCGAGCCGCGAACGAATCCAGCTCGGGACTGCCGGCGCCGCAGCAGTGGACGCGAGAGAGGATCATCTGGTCGACGAGGGCCGACAGGCGCCGCCGATCGAATCCCAGCTTGCTCGCCAGGTGGCCGTGCTCCTCGAGGAGCAGGTAGATCTCCTCGGCGCCGGCCCTTCTCCCCGGACCCATCCGGAAACGATCCAGCAGCCGGGCCAGGTCACCATCCTCGAATTGCACCAGGAGCTCGGCGAAGGGTGCCTGGCTCTCCGCCTGCCGTCCATTCTCGCCGAGGACGAACTGCTCCCACTGGTTCTTCACCACCATGTGGAGGATGCGAAAGAACCCGAGATGGCAGAACACGCCGAAGCGAACCAGGTCCCTCTCCGGGGGAGAGAGATGCTCCGTCGCGCCGAAGAACCCGGTCGCGCGGGCGCTCGGGCAGCTGCCGACCGGCTCGCCGTCGTGCCCGTCCTCCTTCAACAGCCGCAGACAGCCGGGATCGTCCGTTCCCAGGGCCGCGTGCGCCAGCGCGCTCCCGGGCCATAGCTTGTGTTGCGTCTCGGTGACCCGGGGATTGATTCCCCAATTGCTGCAATGGAGCTCGAGGTCCATGGCCAGGGTGGTGATGTTCTCGAGGCGGCGCTCCATGGCGTTCGCCATGCTACCCCAGAACGCGGGGGTGGCTACCTGCAGCTGTCGTTCGGTCGCCGCTTCGGCGAAGGAAGCTGACCGCTGCGCCGCCGTCGAACAGCCCGGGGCCCGGCCTCTCCTACCTCTCGGAGACGAGCCCGTCGAGCCGCGCCCGCAGCAGAGCGACCACGCCGTCCGGTGGCAGCTCGCCGGCGAGGTTCTGGAGCAGGAACACGTCTCGCACCGCAGACCCGACGGTCTCGACCCTCATGGCGCGCGGGAACAGCCCGAACTCCGCGAACAGCAGCAGGATGCGCCCAAGAAGCCCGACGGAATCTTCGCCCCGGAGCTCCACCTCGACGTCTCGCCGCGTCTGCGTGACGCGCCAGGTCGCGAGCTCGATGCCTCCCGGGCTGGCCGGGGCCGGCTCGCGCATGAGCGCGATGAAGTCGACCGCGGACGGCTCGACCGCGCCGTCGAGGACGTCGAGCTCGATCTCGGCCGTCCACCTCGTCGATCCGCGTCGAGCCGTCGCCCGGACGACGCTGATGTGGCGAACGGCCAGCCCACCGGCAAGCCGCCCAGCCCAGGCGAAGTGCAGCGAGCCGGAGAGATGGAGCGTGTACCGGCGGCCTGCCTGCGGGACGAGGCGGCACGTCCACTCCCATTCCCCCGCGGGGGGTCCCGAGGTCGGGAGGAAAGCACCGGCGGGGACCGCGTATCCCGAGGTAGAATCCATTCTCGGACTGACAGCAAATGGCTTGCCAACGCGCGCCCGCAGCGCCCGCACGTGGGATCCGCCGCCTTGGCGCCACGCGTTGCTCGAACGTCAAGCACGTCGTGGTCGGTCATACGGGCACGAAGCTCTGTCACGGGGCGGGCGGCATGGCGGGTCACGTCCGCTTCGGCGCCCGCACCGGCGGCTCGCTCGTCATGCTCGGCGCGATCATGATGACGCTGGCGCTCTTCTTCAGCAACTCGGTCGGGCTCCTGTTCCAGATCTTCCCCAAGGCGGTGCTGGGCGTCATCCTCTTCTTCGCCGGCGCCGAGCTCGCCATCACGACGAAGGACATCGGCAGCAAGAAGGAGGACGTGTACGTGATGCTGGTCGTGGCGGGGTTCGCGATGTGGGATCGAGACGCCGCCGACCCTCGATATGGCCGCGAGGTGCGCCGCCTTCCCGCCGGCGAAGGCGCTCGCTTCAGGCCCGAGCGACTCGAGTGTCACGACCAGGTCGCCCGTCGTTGACGACCCTCCGAGCCGGAGCCGCGGAGCGACCTCCCGATCGATGCCGTCGATCACGCTCTCCAGCTCTGCGTACTTGTCGCCCGCGAGCTCTCGCAGGTCTGCCGCCAGCTCGTGAACCGACCTGGAGAGCCCGCCGTACCTCACCCGGAGGTCGGCCATGCTGGCGACACCTCCCCCGTAGTAGGCCTGCTCGAGGTTGGCCAGAGAGCCGAGGGCGTCGCGGTTCCGATCGAGGTGCCGCTTGAAGAGGCGGTACTTGCGCGCCGCGGGCGAGTCGATGCCGTCGCCGCGACCCGGGTCTTCGCTTCTCGTGGGGCTCATGGATCGTGCTGTGCGAGGGGCCTCAGCTCACCTCGCGGAACTCGCCCTCGGCGTGCCCCTTGGCCAGGCATTGCTGGCAATAGGCGTAAAGGGCGTCGTAGACGATCCACTCCGCTTGATTGATGGCGTGGTCGTCTCGCAACCCGAGATGGCGAAAGCCCTCGGCAATGGCCTTGAGGCCCCAGCCCTCGGGCTGGTTCCACAGACCGTTGTCGGTGTCGGCGCCATTGACGATCTTGGCCATCAGGATCAGGGCGGGGTCCTTCTCCCACAGCTGGTACTTTCGGCAGAACGCGTCGAAGGAGCACTCCTTGCCGTGGTGGCCCAACTCGGCGCCCGCGGTGTCATAGGGCGTGGCCTGTTCTCCCTCCGCCACGGAAGCCACCTGCTCGATGGGCACGAACAGAAACTCGGCATTCGAGTCGATGAACTTCCGGATGAGCCAGGGGCAGGCCACGCGGTCCACCTTGACTCCGGAACGGGTGATCCACTTCATGCGTTCGTCCTTGGGTGTGCGGAGGTCTGCACGGTCGCTGGCATCTGTCGTGTACCTCTAAGATACAGTTGTTATGGCTAGCCCGGGCCCGTGTCAACGAAAGGCGACCTGTTCGGGAGATCGTGCTGGGAGCTGGGAGACACACAGCGAGTGGGCCGTCTCCGATCCGGTCATAGGGGACGTGCCAACGATGCTGCCCGTCCTGCCACTCGTAGATCTCGGCCACGCGATGAACGCCCTACCCGAGCGCCGCCAGTATGACCCTCGCGAAGGGTAGCGGTCCGTTCGCTTCGAGCGTGAAGATTCGAACCGTGAGCGGCTCCCCGCCGGCAGGGTAGAGCAGCACTGCTGTCTCGAGGTCTCGGAGGCAGAAGACAAGGGCGAGAAGCCAGGCCGCGGCGAGCCCGTGCGCGTGGATCGGCAGCAGGATAAGGCGCAGGCGGCGGAGGAATCGCGCCCCGGTCATGGCCGCCGCCTCCTCGAGGTGCTCCGATCCCTGCGAGAACGAGACCGCGGCTGTCCTCAGCGCGATGGCGCCGTAGCGGGCCGCCAGGGCGAGAGCGACCATGGCGCTCGTCCCGTAGACGCCTTGCTGGATCGCTAGAGGCCAGCCCATTGCCGGAGCCATGGCTGGAGTCGCTCCATCGCTTCTGCCACCTTCGCGTAGTCCACCTCCATCGCCTTGAAGTCGCCCGCACCGCGCGCGCCAGGCGCCGGGCGCACGTCGGACCGGAGCGGGATGTGCGACGCGAGATCGACGAGCTTCTGCTCCGCCGCCCCTCGTGGAGGACCGCCTTGAGCGAGAGCGCGGTGTCCTCCACGCGCAAGCGCGGCTGGCTGATCTCATTTCCGAGCTGCACGACGTGGCGCCCTTCGAGCACGAGCTCATAACGCTCGGCGAAACCCCAGTTGAGGATGACGCTCGGCGCTACGACGGACCTGTCCGGTCCCTCCTTCACGAACCCAAGTGGCCCGAACTCGATCTCCACCTCTCCTCTGGCTGCGACAGCGGCGTCCGTCGAGTCGAAGGGCCGGTATGCGCGCGCGGACAAGGGCCATAGCACCCAGAGCGCAAGTGAGGTGGCGAGCAGAGGTCTCAACCGACGACAGTTCCCCCAAACAGCCCAGGCACGAAGGCACGCAAGAGACCGAGCGCACCGCCCCCAAGGACGACGACGATCACATTGAGCCGCCACTTCCAGAAGGTGAGCACCGCGAAGGCGGCGAGGCCGAGCACGACGGTGACCCAGTCGATACTGCCCCGCGGCATGAAGGCCGCCTCTGCCAGCGGAATGGAGATGGAGAACATGAGGCCGACGACGCCGCAGGTGACGCCTTTCAGGAACTCCTTCACTCCCGGCCTGGAGGTGAGCCACTCCATGTAGGGCGCCGCTAGCAGCACGAACACGAAGGACGGGAGGAAGAGCCAGAAGGTCGCCGCGGTGGCGCCAAGCCACGGCGCGCCGGACCCGTTGCCGGCCAGGAAGCCGACGAACGTGCCGATGGAGATGAGCGGCCCCGGCGTCGTCTCGCCGAGCGCGAGGGCGTCGATCATCTGCGGATCGGCGATCCACGCGTAAGTCGCGACCGCTCCCTCGCGGATGTACGGCAGGACCGCGTAGGCGCCGCCGAACGAGAAGAGCCCGACCTTGAGGAAGAACCACGAGATATCGAAGAGCCGGCTTGCTGCTGGCTGCGCGGCCTCGGCACGTCCCGCGAACACGAGCAGCGCCCCAGCAGCTGCCACTGCACGCGTGCCGCCCTTGAGCCGCTGGAATGCGATGAACGCGAGCCCGCATCCGACGAGCACGACGGGGAAAGGCATCCGGACGAAGAAGAAGCCCACGAAGGCGGCCAGCGCGAGGGCCACCGGGAAGGCGCCCTTCAGCGCAGCTCGCGAGATCCGGACGAGGGCGGCGAGGAGCAGCGCCAGTCCCACCGGCCGGAAGCCCCACAGGACCGAGAGGACGTGAGGCGACTTCCCGAACCCGACATAGATCCAGGCGAGCGCCGTCAGCGTGATGTAGCCAGGGAGAATGAAGAGAACGCCGGCGAGGATGCCGGCCCAGTAGCCGGCCTTTTTGTAGCCGATGTAGATGACGAGCTGGAGCGCCTCCGGGCCGGGCAGCACGTGGCAGAAATTGAGCGCGCGAAGGAATTCATCCTCGCTGAGCCACTTCCGGCGTTCCACGACCTCGAGGTGCATGAGGCCGATCTGGCCGACCGGGCCGCCGAAGGCGAGCCAGCCCAGCTTGAGGAAGTACCAGAAGATCTCCGACATGGAGATCTCCCTGGCCTCGGCAGACCGCACTCCGGCGGCCGTCGGCACGCCGTCGCTCACGATCGTCTCCTCGAGACGGGGATGAACGTACCCAGCTTTCGTGCCGTCATGACCACCCCCCGCCTTTCACCGGAATGCCAGCTACTCATCCTGGAGCCCATGTCGACGCCTCATCACTGCAACGGCTTCACCGAGAGGCCGTCGAACTCGGTCACGGAGTCCGCCTTGGTCCAGAGGCCCACCTTGCCGGCGTCCTTGAACGTGTCGTCCTTCGCGTCGATGACTGGCTTGCCGTCGAAGGACACCTGGAAGCGATCTCCGCGTGCCTCGACCGCGAGCGCGTGCCACGTCTGCGACGCGACCTTGCCGTCCCAGCCGGCGAACTGCCGGCGACGCCCCTTCACCACGCGATAGAGGCGGACGTTGTCCTCGAGCGCGTTCGCGCGCGTGACGTAGTAGTTGTCCTCGTCCTGGTACCGGAAGACGAGCCCGCAGGCCTGGTCCGTCTTGCCGGACACCTGCTTGCAGCGGACCTCGGCGCGCAGGTCCTTCAGGACAGGCGCGTCCGCGACGGCGACAGGGAAGCGGTTGTCGGTGTCATCCGCATCGACCTGCGCGAGGACGTGATCGCCCGCCGGAGCGCTCGGATCGCCGCGGACGACCCACTTCCCGGGGCTGCCCTGGCCGGTCTTCCCGAACGAGAACCCGGCAGGAGCTTCGTCGATCTTGTCGCTCTGGAAGTCCCACGTCTTCGCCGAGTCCTGTGCCCCCGCCGCTCCAAACGCGACGACGGCCAGCGTTGCGATGCTCCTCGCTCGCATGCTTCCTCCTCTTCCCACCCGCCACGCCTCAGTGTCTCGATGCTCCGCTGTGGAGCGCGTACAGATCGTCGAAGAGCGCGGCGCCGCGCCCGAGCCGCGTCTCGTCATCTGGGTGGGCCGCGGCGATCCCTGCGACGACCTGGCCGACGCCGGGCGCCTCCTCCCGGCCGTACTTCGCGTCCTTCACGTCGATGTCATGGACGATCTCCGCCATGGCGCGGAGCGCCGGCTCATCCAGCCCGAAACGCTGGACCAGTACCTCGAACGTGCAGAGGTCGCCCTCGTGGGTGAACTCCGCCTCGAACATGTCGAAGCGCAGCTCGCCCTTCTGCGGCTCGTAGCCCTTCGCAGGCACGAACTTGAAGCGCGCCTGGGGGTCGATGAACTTCCGGATGAGCCAGGCGCTCGCCATCCGGTCGACCTTGATCGCGGCCCGCGTGACCCACGTTCGGCCCCCGTATTCCTCCGACCGGAGCGTTGCCTTCGCTGTCTCCTTCGACTCCACGCTGGGCTTCATGCGCGCCTCCATCCCGGATACGAGGCCTTCCGCGATCTCGCGTCCGGGTGCTCCGAAGAAGTCGATGGCGCTGAGCTCCGAGAGCCGTTGGCGGAGGCGGGCGATCTGGTTCGCCACCTCGATCCGGCGATTCTCGGGAGGCGGGCCTCGCTTCGGGAGCGAGGCCGCGACCTCGCGCGCCTGATGAGCGAGCTCCCGGTAATCCCCCTCGCGCGCCGACTGGAAGAGCGCGAGGACCTGCTCGTCCGACAGCCCGTCGATGAACCTGGCCTCGACGATCGAGGCATCGCCGCCTCCCTTCACGACCTCGCGCAGGACCCACTGGAGGTCTTCCTGCGTCTCGTCGTTGCGCGGGAGCGCATAGACCGAGTTCTTGATGGCGACGGCGCCGATCCGCTGGAGATGCCGACCGATCTTGACGCGCAGGTACGCCGGCTTGGGCGGGATCTGGTGGATGAGCAGCATCCAGCGCGCCTCCGCGCTGCCTGACTTGGGACCCTTACGTGGCATCGTCTCGGCGGGATATAACAACTGCATCAGGACTGTCCATCATGATTCATCGGGACGATTCAATTTGGCTCTAGCCGTCGCGGCGGCGCCTTCCCGGCACCCCGCTCCTCAACGTGCGCTGTCGAGCGGCACCGAGACCGTCTTCCAGTCGTCGTCGCCCTTGAGCAGGCTCACCGCTGCGAAGGGGTGGCCGTCCTCGATGCGCGGCATCGCGCTCACCGCGCGGTAGCCCGGGTTCTTCTTGGTGGCATCCGCAGTGGCGGCCTCGAGAGAGCGCTTCGCCATCGCCATCGCCTGCTTCTGGCTCAAGCTGTTCGAGGTCATCGAGGACGATTCCGTTCTCTACCGGACGGACGGGTGGGCGCAGAAGGGCTTCGGTCGTGCGCTCCGCGGAGCCAGCGCGTCGGTCAGCTCCTGGTCGTCACCAGGAGGGGAGCCCTATCGAGTGCTGACGTCGCGGTACCCGACCCATCTCATCTCGGTCGCAGCGGACGAGAGCGCCGTCCACCGCACGCTCCGGACACTCGCCGTCATCCTGGCGCTGGGTATCCCCTGCGCTGTGGCGCTGGCGATCGGAGGCGGGTGGTTCCTCGCCGGTCGCGTCCTCGCGCCGGTTGGAGCGATGGCCGAGCGCGCGCGGAGGATCACGGCGGAGTCGCTCGGTGAGCGGTTGCCGGTCGAGAACGCCGAGGACGAATTCGGGCGCCTGGCGACCATCTTCAACGAGACCCTGGCACGCTTGCAGGACTCGTTCGAGCGCCTTCGTCGCTTCACGGCCGACGCATCGCACGAGCTGCGTACCCCGCTCACGGCGATGCGAAGCGTCGGCGAGGTGGCTCTTCACGACTCGCTGGATCCGGCAGCGTACCGTGACGTGATCGGCAGCATGCTGGAGGAGGTCGAGCGTCTGACCGGCCTCGTGGAGAACCTCCTCACGCTGACGAGGGTGGACTCCAGGCGCCTTCAGCTCCCTCTGGAGGTAGTGGATCTCGGCACGGTCGCGTTGAGCGCCACCGAGCACCTGCGGGTGCTTGCGGACGAGAAGGAGCAGACCCTGACCATGGAGGTTGGGGGCGGCGTCAGGGCGGAGTGCGACCCCGCGCTGCTACGGCAAGGCTTGGTCAATCTGCTGGACAACGCAATCAAGTACACGCCACGCAAAGGTACGATCCACGTGACCGCAAGAGTCCTGCCTTCCGGCGAGGCCGCGATCGAGGTGGCGGACGACGGGCCAGGGGTCGCGCCTATCCACCACGAGCGCATCTTCGAGCGCTTCTATCGCGTGGACGCCGGACGGTCGAGGAGCGCCGGCGGGATGGGACTCGGCCTCGCCATCGCGCGGTCGGTAGTCGAGGCTAACGGCGGCCGGATCGAGATCGAGAGCGAGGAGGGTCGCGGAAGCATCTTCCGCGTCCTGCTGCCTTCGCGCTCGGTCCTTCAAGTCGATCGTGAGCGACGCAGGACCGCCCGTCCTTCTTAGGGGGCGCAACGGTCGGCCTGTAACGCTGCCGGAGGGCAGTCGTACTTGCAGGCACCTGAGCCTGAAGCGTTAGTGTGTTGGCCATGACCAACCCTTCCGTTGCGGACCGCGCCACCATGGTCGCGCGCGAGCTGTCCCTTCCGCCCGCCGCGGTGGCCCGGACGCTCGAGCTGCTCGATGGCGGGGCCACCGTCCCCTTCGTCGCGCGCTACCGCAAGGAGGTCACGGGCGGCCTCGACGACGGCGCGATCCAGCGCATCCACGACCACGCCGCCCGGGTGGAAGCCCGCGAAGCCCGCCGGACGAGCATCCTCGAGTCGCTGCGCGAGCAGGGCACCCTCACCCCCGAGCTTGCGCGCGCGATCGGCGCCGCCGCCACGCTCACCGAGCTGGAGGACGTGTACTTGCCCTTCAAGCCCAAGCGCCGGACGCGGGCGCAGACGGCGAGGGAGAGGGGCCTGGGTCCCCTCGCCGCGCTCATCCTCGAGCAGGCGCCAGGTGCGAAGACGCAGAGCCGTGAGGCCCTCGGCGCCCCCTACGTCGATCCCGCGAAGGAGCTGCCCGACCTGGACGCGGTCTTCCAGGGTGCGCGGGACATCGTCGCCGAGCAGGTGGCCGAGCGCGCCGACGTGCGGGCCGAGGTGCGCCGGCTCTTCGAAACCAAGGGGGAGCTCACGGTGGACGCGGCTCGCGGCAAATCAGCGGCCCCCGAGCTCGCGCACTACCGCGACCACCTGGGCCGCCGGGAGCGCGCCATGACGGCCCCGTCGCACCGGGTGCTGGCGGCCGAGCGGGGGGAGGCCGAAGGTGTCCTGCGCGTGCGCGTGCTGATCCCGCCCGACGAGGCGGCGGCCGCGGTGCGGGCACGCGTGCTGCGGAAGGGCACAACCCCCGTGCTGGCCCAAGAGCTCGACCTCGCGCTCGCCGAGGCTCGAGAACGGCTGCTCCTGCCTTCGCTCGAGAGCGAGCTGCGGCGCAAGCTCAAGGACCGCGCGGACGAGGAGGCCATCCGCGTCTTCGCGCAGAACCTGGAGGCGCTGCTGCTCGCGGCGCCGCTCGGGTCCGTCCCTGTCGTCGCCATCGACCCCGGCCTGCGGACCGGCTGCAAGGTGGCGGCGCTCAGCGCGGAGGGTGACGTGAAGGCGCTCGCGACCATCTATCCCCATACCGGCCAGGAGCAGGCCGCGGCGGCAGCGCTTGCCGGGCTCATCCGGACCCACGCGCCCGCGGCGATCGCCATCGGCAACGGGACGGCCGGGCGGGAGACCGAGGCCTTCGTTCGCAGGAGCGTTGCCCCGCCGGACACGGTCAAGGTCCTCATGGTGAGCGAGGCCGGAGCGTCGGTGTACTCTGCCTCCGCGCTGGCGCGTGAAGAGCTTCCCGACCTGGATGTCACCCTGCGAGGTGCCGTCTCGATCGGCCGGCGGTTGCAGGACCCGCTGGCGGAGCTGGTGAAGATCGACCCCAAGAGCATCGGTGTCGGCCAGTACCAGCACGACGTCGACCAGGCGGCGCTCGCGGCGTCGCTCGACCGAGTGGTGGAACGTGCCGTGAACCAGGTCGGCGTGAACTTGAACACGGCGTCACCGACCTTGCTGCGCTACGTGGCGGGCCTGGGTCCCGCGCTCGCCAAGGCCATCGTCGCGCACCGGGCGAGCCATGGCCCATTCAAGACGCGCGCTGCCATCAAGGAGGTGCCGCGGCTCGGCGGCAAGGCGTTCGAACAGTGCGCGGGCTTCCTGCGCGTTCCCGGTGGCGCTGAGCCGCTCGACGCGAGCGCGGTCCACCCGGAGCGCTACACCGTCGTCGCCCGGATGGCCAAGGACCTGGGGGTGTCACGCGGAGACCTGGTCGGAAACGGTACGCTCGCGCAACGCATCGACATCGCGTCCTACGTGGACGAGCGGGCCGGCGTCGGCGTGCCGACGCTGCGGGACATCGTCTCGGAGCTGATGAAGCCTGGGCGAGACCCGCGGGCGGAGTTCCGCGAGACTGGCTTCGATGCCAGCGTGACCGAGCTCGCGCACGTGAAGGAAGGCATGACGCTCAACGGCCTCGTCACCAACGTGGCCGCGTTCGGGGCGTTCGTGGACGTGGGTGTTCATCAGGATGGGCTCGTGCACGTGAGCGAGCTCGCCAACCGCTTCGTGAAGGACCCCGCCGAGGTCGTCAAGGTCGGCGACCGGGTGCGCGTGAAGGTCCTGTCCGTGGACCTCGCGCGCAAGCGGATGGGCCTGTCCATCAAGGCGCTCCAGGCGAACCCAGGCGGCCCCACCCGTCCCCCGCAGGCACCGCTGCCGGAGGCCTTCAACAGCCCGCGCCGCCGGTGACCTCCCTCTCCCCGCTTGCGGGGAGAGGGCCGGGGTGAGGGGCTGGCGCCCGACGATCGGCCCCCTCACCCTAACCCTCTCCCCCGGTGGGCTCATGATCCCACACAAGTAGACAGGTCCCATTCCGGCGTGATCTACGGTCGGGCATGGGCAAGAAGCCGGGACGTCGGGCGGCAGTTCGGGGCGA
>JBGQLS010000095.1:0-15862 GCA_041500205.1 Anaeromyxobacteraceae bacterium
GACTACGAGGTCGGCGTCGCCCGATGCGTAGCTCGCGCGCATCGCCTGGAGCGTGCGGTCGGCGCGGGGGACGACGTCGTCCTCGAGGACGGCGAGCTGCGCCTTCGCCGACCGCGCGCGCGCCTGCGCCTCCACTTGCTCGTAGCGCGCCGCGTTCACAGCGGCGGCCGCGACGTCGCGCGCCTGCTGCTCCTCGGCCGCGGCGCGATCGGCCTCGGCGGCGCGCCGCGACGAGAACCACGGCACGCCGACCTGGAGCATGACGGAGTATGCGTCAGGCAAGCCCGGCATGAGCATGTAGTCGAAGCCGACCATGAGGTCGGGCGCGCGACGGGCTCGGTCGGCGAGCCGCGCAGCGTCCTCGGCGCGCCCGACACGAGCACGCGCGGCCGCGACCTCCGGCTGCTCGCCGCCACCCTGCTGGAGCGCCACTTCCGGCACCGACGGCGGGGGAAGCGCCTCGTCCGGGGCGACCATCGTGGCCGCGAGCAACGCCTCTGACGCGCGCAGGCTCTCCTGGATGCCAGCGATGTCGGCGTGGAGGCGGTGCAGATCGGTCTGCGCCCTCAGGATGTCGCCCTGGCGGCCCCCGCCCGCCGCATAGCGCGCCTCCACCGCGGCCAACGTGCGTTCCGCGAGCTTCATGTGCTCGAGGTGCACGCGCAGCTCCTCGCGGGCGCGCCACCACGCTACGTACGCGTGTGCCACCTGCGCCTGCACCGCCAGGCGGCGCGCCCGGACGTCGTCGCGCCGCGCCCGCGCTTCACTGCGCGCGACGCGCTCCGCGATCCCGAGCTGCCCCGGAAACGGGAGCGACTGCCGGATCCCGATCATGTGCATGTTGGTCGCCGTCGGGTCTACGGGCCGCGACCACGGCTGCTGCCACGCCTGATATGACAGCGTCGTCTCGGGGAGCGCACCCGCGCCGCGCACGCCGGCCTCGGCGGCGCGCGCGGCGGAAGCCGCCTCGGCGAGCTCGGGGTTGTGCTTCATCGCCGCCCGAGTGGCGTCGACGAGCGAGAGGGTCTGCGATGTCTCCGCCGGCACGGCCGACAGGGCCACGACGAGCGCAGGGACGAACATGGACACGCCCAGCTCCGGTCTTCGGCGCGGGACGGTGCTCACCGACCCACGCCCGTTCACGCGAGAGATGCACCGCCTGCGCGAGAGCGCGGCGGCGCGCCGGCCTTGAACGGAGACGCGGGCTAGATGCGCAACGCGATCAGAGGCGGGCCCGCGGCGCTCGGGAAGAGCGCGCGGCTCGGCACAGCGACGAGCAGGGACGGTCCAGAGCTCACGAAGGACCAGGGCGGCGCAGCCAAGGCGGCGAGCTGCAACTGCTCCTGGCGGTCACGCGCGACCGCAGTCGAGGGATTCGCCTTCGTGACCGTGCAGCACGTCAGGCGAGCGTGCTCCTGGGATGCAGGCGGGCAGCAGCATCGCTTGAGCGCGAGGGCGCGCATCGTGGGGCAGGGCTCGGCAACCGCGGGGACGGAGGTCACCGCGACCGCACTCGCAACCAGGATGGCGAGCAGCCGTCGCACCGCATGCAGTGATATGGAAACTGGATCGGCGCGCAACGCAGGCTTGTGACCGCCCCGTGCGTGACGCAGGGGACAAGGTCACGTGTCTCGACGGGGCGCGGCATGATGCCGTGGCGCAGGAGGAGGGCAGGGCCGACGGCCCCCAGGTCGTGGACTCGCGTGCCCAGGGGCGGGCAAAGTCCGTCGCTGAGGGTCTTCATCGCTGTCGCGATGCATCTTCACCTGCGTTTGAGGAAGGGCTCCCGTCGACTCCCCTCGGCCCGTAGCGCAGCCTGCACGCCCCTGCAGGCGGTGGAGAGGCTACAACCGACTCAAGCTTGCATGTTGGACACCGTCGCGACGGCGAGGGCAGCTTCACCGACTCGCGTCAGCTCGACCGACTCGAAGCCGGCGGCGGTCAACATGTCTTGGATCTGGCCCTCATCGTAGAAGGTGTACACCTCGGCTGGGAAGTTGGCCGTGTGCCGGCTGACTCTGCGGGTGAAACCGAGGACGAAGCGAGCGCCCGGACGTAGGACGCGACGGATTTCGCGCAGGCACGCCTGGGGATTATTCCAGAAGTACAGGGTGTGCACGGACAATGCCTTGTCGAACTGACCGTCATTGAACGGCAACGACGCGCAGTTTCCGGTCTGGAGAGCGACACGACCCTCGGCCACCGCTCTTCGGTTGCGGCGAATCGCCAGCCGAGTCATCGAACCGGAAACGTCGATCCCGGTGACATGACCTTGGGGAACAGCGGCGACGATGCGCTCAACGGTACGGCCATGGCCGAACCCGACCTCGAGCACCGAGTCGGACCGCCTCACGGAGAGCAACCTCACCGCTTCTTCATTCAGCTCCGCGGTCTCGCGAGCCATGATCCAGGCAATGACGCGTCCGATGATGCCGGACGGTTTGCCGGACTGGCGGGCAATGAAGAGCGGGCGGTTCACGGCAGGTGGCTGCCTCCCAGCCCATCGATCAGGTCAGGAGGAGAGCACGGGCGATGAGTCTCTCGCCTCACGGTGCCGCCACGAGGTCGTGCGTACCCATGACCGCTCGCTCAGCGGCGGCATTGTCGACCGCGTTCCACGGTCGATCGAAATGTTGAAGAGAGCCATTCAACGAGCCGGCCTGGGAGGTCGGTGGGACAGCGCGACTGACGGGCGATGAGCTCGCGGCGCCCATCGCATATCGCCCTGCCACCTCCGCCGCAAACACCCGGAAGACGGCGGTGCTCCAGAGTTCCTGGTCCTCGGGCAAGAAGTGGTCCACGCCGGGCACCAACAACGGCACGGCGCCAGGAATCAGCTCATCCGAGAGCAGGGTGAGTCCGTCGTTCGGTCCAAGCTCCCGCATGCGACCATAGCCAAAGGAGCCGCGTTTCGAGATCTGCCCCGACAGCGGAATGGCCACATACGCGAAGGTGCGGATGTGCGGGGGAAAGCGTAGGTTGTCGAACACACTCCGCGCTCGCGAGGTCTGCATGCTCTTCGCGCCTTCGAGATCGAACCCTTCGAGGCCAAGCTTGAGCTTGGCAAACCAACAGAGATCCGGCTGGAGGACCCGGTCAGCGAGGGGCGACCCGCGGACGACGCCCACGATGCTCAACCAGCCGACGACGGATTCAGTTTCGGATGATTTCAGCTCGCGACCGAGCGCAAGGGCAACCTCAGCGCCACTCTTGCTCGCGCTCACGAGGAGGACCTGGTGGTCCCGCAACGCTTCTCGGATCGCGCCGGCCACGATGCGAGCGTTGTCCTCGACGGTCCCGTTTTCTTTAACGGGTACCAGGCGATGGGCGATGCCCCAGCGGTCGAGCAGCTTGCGCTGGATCCTGTAGTCCGAGTTGGTTTCACTGCCGTGCGCCACGTAGAACCAGCCCGGCACCATGAGCACGAGCAGGCTGTCAGGAATATCGGGCCGAGCACGCTCCACGCCGACCCGACGGACATGGGACAACTCGGCCTCGTAGCGCTGCCGCAGATCACGAATCTCCGGCAGCGCGCTCAACGTCTCGATGAAGAGCAACGTGGCGACGTCCGGAGAGTACTGTCGAGAAGCCGTCGCCAGTACTTCGCGTGGCGGCACCTGACCCGAGGCCAGGTATCGCTGCCGCACACCCTCGAGCTCGGAGGGCAGCGGGCGACCTTCGAGATAGTCACGTGCGACGTCGCTGTCGACAGGCCCGCGAAGCGGGTAGCCCGCGACCTTGCCAGACGCCGCGATCCGAGGGATGGCGACGCAGCCGTGAACTCCGAGGACGACTCCCACGAGGAGTGCTGGGATCATGATGTACAGGCGCCTTCTCACGATTCCTCCAGAAGCCCGTTCACGAGGAGGTCGATGACTGCGCCCTCAGCGGTCTCATCGTCGACCGCCTGCGGTGACGGATCGAAGTGTCGATGCATCGCCCAGAAGGCGATCGTCTCGAGCAGCGTGCGAGCAACGACGTCGGGATGATCGACGCGACGAACGCGACGTTGTTTCGCCCGCGCCTTGATCAGCTCCATGAGGAGTTGGTGCTGGGCCCACCGTCCCTCGGCGAACCATATGGCGGCGAGCTCCGGGTAGTCGGCGGCACACCGATCGACGAGCTTCAGGGCGAGGCGATTGCGAGCGACCCGCCTGTAGAGGTCGGAGAGGACCGTCGTCAGCTCCTCTGCCGCGTTTCTGATGACCAGGCTGCCGCTGACGATTCGAACGAGCACCATGTCCGCGGCCTCGGCCGCGAGGCGCTCGCGAACGTACGCCACGGTCTCCCCTTGCGTTGGCGTTCGAAGAGGTAGCTGGGCCGCGTCAGGCTCCGCGAGATGCCCATCGGCGTAGCGCACGGCCGCATCGAAGAGCGCCTCCTTCGACTCGACGTAGCCGTAGAGCGTGCCCTTGGCGATGCTCAGGGCGTCGGCGACGTCCGCCATTTGCGTCAGGCGATATCCCCGACCAATGAAGGTCTTGGTCGCAACTTCCACAAGCTGACCGAAGCGTTCGGGCGGGATCCTTCGAGCCATCCCGCCATAATAACTGACCGACCCGGTCAGTCCATACACCCGGATCGGTCGGCGCCGCATGCCTTGCGCCCCAGTCCGTAGCCCCTGGCGGCCCTCGCGCTGCGGAACACCCATCGCCGCGAGGACGGGCGAGACTCGACGGACCCTGCATGGCACGCGGAGCCGGTGGACGCGGCTAGCCATGGTACGCCCGCCAGGACCTCGGCTCCGGCGCGGCCGACGAAATTCACGTTGAGCGTGTTGGGCAGTCGCTCCGTCGGATGGCCGTTGAGTGTGAGCTGGTCGCGGAACGTGGACTCCAGCGCCGCCTGGAAGCGGTCGCGGATAACGCGGACCTTCTCTATGCCGATCCGGGGCATGGCCTTTGCAAGCGCCCAGCGCCACCGCGAGCAGCACGCTCTCGGTGCCGGCCCGGTGGCCCTGCTCGTGTCCGGCGCCGTGGACGAGGGGTTCGATCGTCGTGCCGCGGCGGATGAAGAGCGCGCCGACCCCCTTCGGCGCATAGAGCTTGTGGCCGGCCACGGAGAGGAGGTCCACCCCGAGCGCGTCCACGTCCGTGGGAATCTTGCCGACGCTCTGGGCCGCATCCGTGTGGAAGAGGACTCCTCGCTCCCGCGCGACGGCGGCGATCTCGGCGATCGGCTGGATCGTGCCCACCTCGTTGTTGGCGTGCATCACCGAGACGAGAATTGTCCTGGGTGTGATCGCGCGTCGCACAGACTCCGGGTCCACTCGTCGAAGCGGTCCACGGGGACGATCGCGACCTCCGCTCCGAGCGCTTGCAGGAACCGGAGCGGTTTCAGGACGGCCGGGTGCTCGACGGCGCTCGTCACGATGTGGCCGCCGCGGTCGGGGTTCGCGAAGAAGACTCCCTTCAGGGCGTGATTGTTGGACTCGCTTCCGCCGCTCGTGAACACGACCTCGTCCGCCGAGCACCCCAGGATCCGTGCCACTTGCTCGCGCGCCCGATCCACCGCCGCCTTCTCCGGAGCGCCGGCCCAGTGGTGGCTCGACGGGTTTCCGTAGTGCTCGGTCAGGAACGGCCGCATTGCCTCGACCGCCTCCGGGGCGATGGGCGTGCTGGCGTTGTAATCGAGATAGACCCGTTGCTCGCTCATGGTTCCCCTCTCGCGCCCGCGCGGGCGCGCCCGCTCCTCGGCGACCGTGACGGCAAGCGCGCTCACGCAGACGTCGAGCGCCTCGTCGAGTCCATCATGTCCGCCCTTCTCGAAGTCCTCGGGCGGGTGGCCATGGTGTTCGTGACATGAGCGAAGCACACAACCGATTTCCGGAGCGCGCGAGCCATGGTCAGGAGCGCGGCGGCCTCCATCTCCGCGCAGACAATGCCCTCGGCCGCCCGCGACGCGATGAGTGCCTCGGTTTCTCGGAACGGCGCGTCCGTCGTCCACGACGCGCCGCGGATCCGGAGGCGAACAGTTCCTCGGCCACCAGGACGGAGAAGGGAGCGCCGACCGTGCCTGCCACGACGCCGTACTCCGCACCCTCAACGGCCCAGCGGTGGAGGCGGGTGTGAAAGCACTGCCAGTCCGGGTCGAGGATGGCGCAACCGGTCGCGGCGAGCCTCTCGACGAGTTCCCCGTCCATGTCGAGCAGGCAGCCGGCGGGAACGACGCTCAGCGCGAGTCGCTTCTGGCGTCTCGCGCCCTCGACCAGGTTCTTCGGGAGAAACACTGGCGGTTCGACGTGATCGTGCGCGAGGAGGGAACTCACTCTCCCCTGATTCTTAGCTACTCAAGCGGGTAGTAGTTGATGATCCGGAGTCCGCGCACTGCGCAACGGGACCGGACGCTCCCGGGTGGGAAGGGAAAGCCGGGCGCGGTTGATGGGCGCGCGCGCTTGACCCGGATGGCCATCCCGCCCTATTCAAGAAGACGATTGAGTTGCCAAGGAGGCCCGAACGTGCCTGCTCCCCCCCCAGGTCGCCGCTTCAAGGACGCCATCTACGAGCAGTTCGCGCGCGTTGCGAAGGCGCTCGCCAGCCCACACCGCATCGAGCTCGTCGACCTGCTCGCGCAGGGGCCGAGGACGGTGGAGGTACTGGCGCACCTCTCCGACATGAGCCTCGCCAACACGTCGCAGCACCTGCAAGTGCTCCGGGGAGCCGGCCTCGTCGTGGCGACGAAGCAAGGGCTCTTCGTGACGTACCGGCTCGCAGACAAGACGGTGACCGATCTCTTCCTTGGGCTTCGCGGCGTGGCGGAGGCTCGGCTCGCGGAGGTGGAGCACATCAAGAGAGAGTTCCTCGAGGAGCGCGACCAGCTTGAGGCCGTGGACGAGCGCGCGCTGCGCCGCCGCGTCCGCGATGGAGAGGTGACGCTCATCGACGTCCGCCCCAGGGAGGAATACGAGGCGGGCCACATCCCGGGCGCAATCTCGATGCCCGTGCCCGATCTCGTGAAGGAGCTCGCCACGCTGCCGAAGAAGGCAGAGATCGTCGCCTACTGCCGCGGCCCGTATTGCGTGCTGGCCGTCGAGGCGGTGAGCCTGCTCAGGAAGAAGGGCTTCCGGGCGGTGCGGCTCGAGGACGGCGTGCTCGACTGGGTGGCGCACGGTTTCCGGCTCGAAGCTTCCGACGCGAAGTGACGGCGCCGACCCCGCTCGAGTACGCCCGCTGGCGCAAGACGCCCGTCGGTCGAATCACGGAACGGCTCGAGCAACGGCTCGTCTTCGAGCTGGTTGGTTCTGTCCGAGAGCTGGCGGTCCTCGAAGTGGGCGCGGGAGATGGAACCTACGCCGTCGCGCTCGCGGACCGGGGCGCCCGGGTGTGGGCGGTCGACATCTCGAGGGCAGCCCTCGAGCAGGCGAACCGCAATGCGCTTGAGGCTGGCGTCGCGCTCGCGGCGGCCGCGGCAGACGCGCGGAACCTCCCGTTTCGTTCCTGTCGATTCGACCTCGTCCTCGCCGTCACCGCGCTCTGCTTCGTGACACCGCCGGCAGCGGCGCTCCAGGAGATGGCCCGCGTCCTCCGCCCTGGGGGCCACCTCGTCCTGGGAGAGCTCGGGGCCCATAGCACGTGGGGGATGTGGCGCCGAGCCCGCGCCCTGCTCGGCTCGCGGACGTGGCGGCGAGCGCACCTCTGGACACCCATGGAGCTGCGGCGACTCGTGAGCGATGCAGGGCTCGAGCCAGGGACCGTCCTGGGCAGCGTCTACTACCCGCCGTGCGGGCTGGCAGCAGCAGCGCTGGAGGCATACGACTCACTGCTGGGGAGAACGACCACGCTCGGCGCCGCCTTTCTCGGCTTGAAGGCGACGAAGCCTGCCTGACGAGGCTGACTTGACAGGGCGAGCGCGATGGGCTTTCATGCTCACTAGTCAAGTAGTCGCTTAACTACTTTCGGGGAGCCGACATGAAGGTCCTCATGATTTTCAACGACGCACCCTATGGCTCCGAGCGGAGCTACAACGGCCTCCGCCTGGCGGGCGCCCTGGTCACGAAGTCCGAGGGCACCGAACTGACCGTCTTCCTCATGGGGGACTCGGTCGCGTGCGCCAAGTCCGGCCAGAAGACGCCTAACGGCTACTACAATGTGGAGCGCATGCTGAAGCCGGTGGTGGGTCGCGGCGCCGTCCTCCTCTGCGGAAGCTGCATGGACGCGCGCGGGATGGCGGAAGCGGAAATGATGGAAGGGGCCCAACGCAGCACGCTGCAGGAGTTGACGGAGCTCACGCTGGCGGCCGACAAGGTGGTCGTCTTCTGACGGTGGATACCCCAGCAAACCAGCAGCGCGTCCTGCCGTCGACCTATCTCCGCGGTTTTGCGACTCCCGGGCCATCGGGTTCAGAGGGATGCATCTGGATCTATCGTCCTTCGATCGGCCAATGGCAGGAGGCGCCGCTGGCTGCGGCGACGCCCGGCCAGAGGCACTTCAACGATTCGCCCGACACGTCGGGGCGCTGGCTCGAGATGGCGCGCGCGCTCGTGGCCGCCGACGCGTCCGTACTTCCGCTCCCCGTCGACGCCGCGGAGGCCCGGCTTCCCCTGCGTGACGGCATCCGTCACATGGCAGCCTCGTTCCTCGCGCTGATGGGCGTCCTCCGCGCACCAGGATTCGACGCCCTGTCGGAGGTCGAGGCCGAGACAGGCGTCGCGCGCCTGGAGTCGGCGCTCCGCGAGATGGGGTGGGTCTTCTGGGTCGCCGAGGCGCCGGACTACTTCATCACCTCCAGCGCTCCCCTGCAGGTCGCGTATCCCAAAGCCGATGAAGGCTGGATCGAGGAGATGGACCTGCGCTCGCCCGGCACCGAGATCACCTTCCCGCTTACGCCGCGCGTCGCCATCCACGCGACGTGGAAGCGGTTGGACGAGATCTGGCGCCGCGCCGGTGAGGATGCGCTCATGGAGGTGAACGGCAGAACCAGTCTGCGCGCCCGGCAGTTCCTGGCCGCGCCTCGACCTGCCATCCCCGGCTGACGCTGGATCTGCTGACCTCGGCGAGGTCACACCAAGCGCACCGCCTCGACTTCAAAGCCTGCCCTAGGCCACTGACCACCTACCTCGCAAAGGAGAAGCAGTGAAGTTCTCGCCATTCAACTTTCAAGCGCCTTTGGCCGCAGGTGTGGCCGCGCAAGCTGGTTGATGGAGGTGCGACCCGACTGGCGGGTGTCCACCGAGACGATGCGCGGGGCGCGCGCACGAGGATGATGGGCGGGGCGCGTCACAGGAGCGGTACCTGCCGTGGCTCGATGGCGGGGGCGGTGAGCCGGCGGAGTTGGGCGCGCAGGATTGGGACGCGCGGGAGCCGCGCCAGCATGGCGGCGATGCGCGCCGGGTCGGTGATTGCTGCGGCGCGTGCGATGGCCGCGACGAGAGCGTCCGGCGCGGCCCACGCGACGAGGCCAGCGCCGAGAGCGCGCTGCGCTACAGGATCACTGCGGACGAGGGCATCAGCGGCGACGATTTCGGCGCCGGCGTTGGCGAGGTAGGCGACGAGGCCGTAGCGGGCGTCGTTGGTGAGCGCGGCGCGGATGGCGCGACGCGCCTCGCCGCCGGGTCCGAGGACCACAGCGACGAGGCGGCGCGGGGCTAGGACGAGGCCGCAGGTGGTGGGCAGGGTCACCCGGCGCGCTCGAGGCCGTCGCGGTCGAGGACGCAGGGCAGGAGGTCCCGCTCAATGAGCTTGCGCTTCTTGCGCGCCGCCTCCCGGAGGCAGCCGGTGGCGAGCCGGTCGAGGTCGCGCATGCCGTCGGTGGCGGCCTCGTGGAGCATCTGGACCGCGTCCTGGGTGAAGACGTCGCGGTCACACCCGGCGCGCTTCATCCGGTAGCGCAGGTACTCTGCGGTGTCCTCGGGGGTGAGCGGGTCGATGCGTAGCCGCCAGTGGAGCCGCGAGTGCAGGGAGCGGAAGCGGCGCATCTTGAGCTGGGCGGAGAGCTCCGGCAGGCCGACCAGGATGAGCGAGAGGAGCGCCTTCGAGTCCCACTCGTAGTTGAGGAGGATGTGGAGGTGGCCGAGCATTTCCGGGTGGAGGAGGTGCGCCTCATCGATGAGGAACACGGGGTGGACGCTCTCGCCGCCGAGGTCCTGGATGTGGGTGGAGACGGCATAGAAGACACCGGCTGCGGATGCCTTGGGGTCGAGGCCGAGGGCGAGGCAGAGCTGGCGGTAGAAGTCGCGGCGGCCGAGCGTGGCATTGTGACAGTAGGTGAGCCGGTAGCCGGCCTCAGGGAGCCGCTTGCGCAGCGCACGCAAGACGCAGGTCTTGCCCACGCCGGGATCGCCGGTGAGGAGGACCGAGGCGCGCTCGGACAAGGCCTCGCACAGCTCGTCCACCACGGCCGCCTTGGAGGTCGGTAGCCAGAGATCGCTGTCGGCGATCTCCTTGGTGAAGGGGGCTTCCTTGAGGCCGAAGGGGCCGAAGTAGTTCCCGGTCATCGCTCGCCCTCGTCGTCACGGCGGCGACCAGTGGCGAGGTCGAGGAGTGCTCCGGCGGGGTCGAACGGGGTCGCAGCCTTCACCTCGGGCGCTTCCGGCCGGCGTGGCGGCCGCTTGCGGTGGGCGTTGGCCTTGGGATCGACGGGGTGGAGCGTCAGGCGCTTGCCCTCGTGCTCCACCCAGGGCTGGCCATCGAGGAGCGAGCGACCGACGGTGACGACGCGTCCGGCGAGGTAGCCCTGGTCGAGCTCCCAGTCCTGGCCGTCCACCGAGACGGTGGTGTCGGCCCGGACGCGGCGGCGCTCGCGGACGGTGAGGGCGTCGCGCAGCTTCTGCTCGTCGAGGTCGTCGGGGGCGCGCTTGCCCTCCGCGTAGACCGCGCCGGGGGCGCGCCCCATGAGCGAGGCGTGCGGCGCCACGTGGTAGTGCTGGTCGAGGAAGGCGTAGAGCCGGACCTCGACGTCGTGGAGCGAGGAGAGCGAGCCGAGGTGGTCGAGGCAGCCCTCGCGCAGCGTCCTCCAGAATCGTTCCATCTTCCCACGGGCCGGCGCGTCGTAGGGCTTGGCGTGCAAGAGCGAGATGCCGAGCCGGGCGCAGGCGGTGCGGAGGATCTGGCCGATGTACGTTGACCCGTTGTCAAGAAACAGGGCATCGGGCGGGCCGTGGCGCCGGAGCGCGCGGACCAGGATCTCGAGCATGTCCACCTCGCGCTCGGTGTGGCGGGCCTCGATGGCTAGGATGTAGCGGCTCGCGTCGTCGAGGAGCGCGTGGATGCGCAGCGGTCGAGACTTACCGTCGATGGTGAGCGCCGGACCGTAACAGACATCGGCTTGCCACAGCGCCCCAGGGCTCGCCGCCTCCCAGCGCAGCCGCGTCTTCTGGCCGCCGCCCTCGCGCATGGGCACGCGGTCGAGGCCGTGCTCGACGTAGAGCCGCCGAATGGTGGCCTGGGAGACAGTGCCGGCCGCGAGCCGGCCATCGGCGACGAGCGTGCGCAGGATGAGCGGCACCGAGGCGGAGCGGTGCTCCTTGCGGATGTCGAGGAGGAGCTGCCGCTGCTCGGGCGGAAGCTCCTGGGCGTGGCCGCGGTCGCTGCGCGGTGCGGGCCTGAGCGCCGCGAGGCCGCCCCCTCGGTAGGCGTAGAACCAGCGTTCGAGCGTGGTCACCGAGTACGGGCGGGTGGTATCCATGCCGGGCGGGCGGAAGCGCTGCTGCGCGAGCGCGCGAAAGACGGCGCGCAACTCTCCGTGATCGAGCTCGCGCCGGGTGAGCGCTCCGACGATCTCGCTGCGGAAGATGGCGACGGCCTCGGCGTGGTCCTTGGGCGCGAGCGGTGGGGTCTTGGGCATCGGCGGCGGCGCCGCCTGGGTGGACTCGTCCATGTCTGGCTCCTCGTTGCCGCCCCGCCGGGATGACGGGGCGCAACGGAGAGCCATGCCTGGCGGTCGGTCGGGCGCGGAGGGACCCTGGATGGTGGGATCCGCTCCGCTCGCGTCGCCGCGGCGATGGACCTCGGCTCACATGCGCGCCCCGAGGAACGCCGCCGAGTCGATGGAGAGCCCTCCAGCACCCGGCGCGTAGGCGGCGAGCGTCGTCGCCGCGCGGGCCGCCACCTGGCGCAGCGTCGCCTGTGCTGGCAGCGCGCGGACGACCGGGAACAGCCGCCCGGCGCGTACCGCCCTCGACCACCGGCGCAGGCTGGCCCAGCCCGCCGCCGCGGTCGCGCCCACAATGGCGAAGGGGCTCACCCGCTTGCGCACCTCGGCCGGCGCCAGCCCAGCCACGCCCCAGAACGCCAGAGCGAGCGCGATAGCCCCGCCCGAGTAGAGCCGGCGGTAGACGACGCCGCGGGGCACCACCATGACGATGGCGCCGCAGGACTGGCACTCGTACCGCCGGGCGAGGATCCCGAGCAGCCGCGGCGTACCGCCCACCTCGACCGGCCCCCACTGGTCTCGCTCGCGCAGACCGTGGCCGTGTAGCCCGAGCGTCCCTCCCACCGGACGGCTTGGCGCCTCGCAGGACGGGCACCGCCCCGGGCGCACCTCGTCCACAGTTGGGGGACGCGCCAGCCAGCGCTTGACGCCGACCGCGGCATGTACGATTCGAAGATCGCTCTGGTCGCCTGCGGACACAGGCCCGGGGCACGACGGGGGGCGTGCGGACACACGCTTCCCGTCACCTATTTCCAGGGCCGGCGGCGCGCCAGTACCCCCCCTCCTCGCCGCCCTCGATACCATCATCCACGTGTTCGACGGCTGGCGACCTACGCGGTGGCCGTCATCGCCCTGACCTGCCACTGCCCATCACGCTGCTTGCGCGAGATCGGGCAGCCGGACCTCATCTGCGGAGCGCGGCAACAGCAGGCGGTGTGACGCTCATGGCCTACAACTGGCTGGAGTTCGCAGTGCCGCACGGCAAGGCGGCGGTGAAACTTTCCGACATCCAGTGGGCCGGCTTGCCTCCCGTCCAGACCGGGCTTTGCGGCCTGCTGGTCGCAATCTTGGCGGCATTTACCATCGTGAACTTGCTGCTTACTGTCGTGTTCCTGAAAGACCTGGCGGTGTGGCTCGCGGGGGGGCGTGGCTACGCCGAGTTCATGGGCGGACCGCCTTCGCGGATCACCGGCATCTTCGTTCCGGTCGCGTCTTTGGCGATGACGATGGCAGTCGTTCTAGCATGCGCACCCTTCTTCATGCCGGCGGTCTCCGCCAACGTGCAGGCGCTCATGGTGCCGGGCCTCGTCGTCTTCGCGATCCTTCTGCTGACAGCCCTGTCACTCGAGGTCAGCCTCCTGAAGCGGCTACTCAAGGAGCCGCTCAGGGTGAGTGGCCTGAACTTCGTTTGGCTGCTCGATGTCTTCGCGTTCGGTCTGGTGTCGCTGGCGGGTACAGGCCTGGCTGCGATGGCGAACGGTCGAGGTATCGCGTCGGCTGCGGCGGTAGCAGCCGCGGTCGGGATCGTCGTCGGCTCCCTGCTGCTGGTCGGCAAGCTGAGCGTGCTGGCCTCCGTCCAGAGACAGTCTCGGGCACTGCCGGAATACCAGTTGCAGCCGGCCTTCTTCCTGCTCGTCCCGATCACCTGCCTGTATGGCGTCAGCTACTACAGGATCACGCTCTACCTGCACAAATGGTTCGAGTTGAACGTGAAGCTGCCACAGTACCTGTTGATGACGTCGTCGTACGTCGTCGCCGTCGGTTGGGCCGTGTTCACCGTGTACCTGCTGGCCGACTACTTCAGAAACTACTTCAGGCAGAGCGACTACTTTCCGACTCAGTGGGCCGTGGTTTGAGCCCTGGTCGGCTCCCAGGTCCTGGGGGCATTCTCGTACGGGCTCTACTATCGCAGCCCTGCGCTGTCGGTCGTCAACTACGCAAGCGTGTTGTTGGCCGCCCTGGTCTACGCGATCGTGTTCGGCAAGTTCTATCGGGCGAATAGGGCACTCGAAGCCTAGAGAATCGCGCAGAGCAAAGAGTCGGCGCGTCTCATTCTCATGCGCTGCGCGTCCGCTTGACGGTGCTGCGTATGGAGACTGGAGACGATGGCCCCTGGCACAGCCCGCTGCGTGACACGCCTTGGCCCAGCAGCACCCGGGCAGGGCCTGGTGATTCGTCCAACTTCGGCGTGCGGAACCGGCGTGCGTTGGCGACGCGCCGAAACTATGTTCGACACACCGGCGCCAGAAGACGACTCGGACAATGGAACTCATCGACCTAGCGAATGATGCGCCGAGCTCGTCCCTCGCGCGAATGGATGACATTCCTCGGGGTGCGCTACCGGCTGGCCAGCGCGAAGACCATTGTTCCGTCGCGGCATCTGCCGCAGAAGGAGAATGCTCCCATGGTCTACCTGCAGATCACTTTGAAGGTGCGCGCCGACCGTCGTCCTGCCGCCGTTGACGTCTACAACCACTATAGGGCTCCGTTCCTCCGCACGATCGCGGGGGCAAGGTCGAAGGAGCTTTTGATACGCGACGACGACGTGCAGGTGCTGCACGGCTTCGAGTCGAAGGGCAACGCGGAGGCCTACCTCAAGACCCCGCTCTTCGAGCGCGACGTGGTGGGCGCGCTCTCGCCCCTGCTCGATGCCCCGCCCGACGTGCGGGTGTACGCTGTGGCGTAGAGGCCCCTCTGTGACGCTCACCCAGCTCGAACATGTGCTTCAAGCTCACAGGGCGGGCTCGTTCAGCCGCGCCGCGCGCACGTGTGGGGTTACTCAGGCAGCTCTCTCGAATTCGGTCGCGAAGCTCGAGGAAGAACTGGGTGAGCGCATATTCTCACGCACCACACGTCGCGTCAGCCTGTCTCCGTTCGGCGAAACGCTGCTTCCTCACATCGAACAGATCCTGAGCGGCCGCGACGCACTCGTTGGCGCAGCGAGGGCGCAGCACGCGCCCTCCAAGACGGTCATCGGCCATTCGCCGTTGATTCCCTCTCGCATCCTCACGCAGATCGTCGGCGCTATCCGAGATGCTCGGTTCGGCTCTGAGATACGGCTGATCGAAGAGAACCTGTCCGACCTCCTGCAGCGGCTCAGCGAGCACACCGTGGACATTGCTCTGTTACCAGAGGCGGAGTACGCGAGCTCCATCAGGTCGGCGCCGGTCTGCCAGGAGCCCCTCTTCTACGTCCCGCGACGGGGAATCGAAGCGAACGCCGACGAAGTGGACCTGAAGAGTCTCGCTGCGGACACCTTCGTCATGGTGCCGGACCAATGCGGCCTCGCTCGCACCACGCGAGCGCTCTTTGCGTCGGCGGGTCTTCACCTCCAAGTCTACGCTGGCGAAGCCATGGGCTACCACGTCTTGCAGGAGTGGGCCGCACTCAACCTAGGGTCCGCGATCCTTCCCCAATCGCGATTGTCTGAAGGAGCGCGGGCGGTTCCTCTGATGCGAGCTCCAGGCGTCGCCGCAGTGCTCACGTACCGTGTGGCATGGCACAACGAGTACAGGCGCGGTAAACAGCTTGCCGCACTACTCCAGTCGTTTCAGCCGAACACTCGCCGGGGCGCTGCGACGACCCTCGCGCCGGCTGGAGCGGCGCTAGGCCACCTGCGTCCTGTCCGATAGCAGCGCTCAACATCTCCGAGGTCACCCCGTGGATGAAGCTCAACGGAAGAGGAGCCCATGATGTCGTGTCTTCGATCGCGGTCGCTGATTGTCGCTGTAGCCCTTGCATCCTCCGCCTGGAGTGGTCCCGCGCTTGCCCAGGGGCCGGCGGGCGAACCGGCAAAGCCACTTTACGAGCGGCTCGGCGGGCTCAAAGGAATCACGCTGGTCGTGGATGACTTCATCGACCGCCTGGTCAAGAATTCCACGCTGAACCGGAATCCCGAAATCAACGCTGGGCGCAAGCGGTCGCCGGCTCCGTATCTGAAATTTCACGTCAGCACCATGGTCTGTGAAGTGACCGGGGGCCCGTGCAAGTACAC
>JBGQLS010000096.1:0-15830 GCA_041500205.1 Anaeromyxobacteraceae bacterium
GAGAACAACGTCAGCACGCCGAGCACCATCTCCTTCACGATGCGGACGTTCGACTCGGAGCAGGAGTTCGCGCTGGCCGTCGGGATGTCGGCCAAGTACCTCGGCTTCAAGGGTAGCGCCAGCAGTTCCGTCAATCGCTCCTCGGCGGAGCGGACCGTCGCCGTCGTCCTGGAACAGAAGATGTTCGAGGTGGTCATCGAGCCGCCCGAGTCGCCCGAGGCCTTCTTCAGCGCGGACCTCACGCCGGAGGTGCTCCAGAGACAGGTGGACCTTGGCAGGATCTCCCGGGACAACCCGCCCGTCTACGTCTCCAACATCGTGTACGGCAAGATCATGATGTTCACGCTCACCTCCTCGGCGAGCGAGACCGACATCAAGGCCGCTCTCAACGCGTCCTATCGCGGCCTCGTCTTCTCGGGGAACGTGACCGTCGACTCCCACTACAAGAAGGTCCTGAGCGAGGGCCGGATCTCGATCACCTCGCTGGGCGGCGGCGAAGCGGCCACCGAGGCGATGATCTCGAGCGGCGACTGGCGGTCCTACTTCGTCAACGGGACCTGCACGGATCCGAAGGACCCGAGCACCTGCACGCACACCCCCACGCCGCTGGCGATGGCCGCACCGCTATCGTACACGTTCCGGGCGCTGGCGGACGGCCGCGTCGCCAAGGTGAGCGAATCGGCGACCTACGACGCGCGCGACTGCGTCCCGGGCGGCCGGACCACGGGGTTCGTCCTCACCGACTTCGATCTCAACCCATCTCACCCCTGGACCGAGCCACTCGAAGGCTGGCAGCGCGTGGGCGGCGCCTTCGCGGACGCCACCGTGACCCAGTCCCGATTCTGTCGGTTCTTCGGCTGCCTCGCGCAGGCGGAGCCCGCCGCCAACGCCTCTCCTTGGTACTTCTCCGCGCCCGAGGCATTTCTCGGGAACAAGCGCGACTGGTACGGCGGCGAGCTCTCCTACTGGATCACCTACGACTCCCCCGCGGTCACGCCGGTCTCCGTGGTGCCGAACTACGACGTCGTTCTGAAGGCCGGGCCGGAGAACGGGCAGCTCACGCTCACCTGGATCGCGGCGCAGCCGCCGCAGCGGCAGAGCGCGACGAAGTACGTCGTCCCGCTCTCGAACGACTCTTGCACGGGCGTATCAAGCACCGAGAACGGCCATGTGTACTACCGCGGCTGCTGGATGGTGAGCGGCGAGACGCTGGCTTCCCCGGCTGACCTGCTGTACGCGCTCGAGAACCTCACGGCTCTCATGGTCCGGGGCAAGTACGTGAATCTCGCGGCTGGACAGGTCTCGGCGACGTTCCTGGACGAGGTGAAGCTCAGCGGTCCGAGTCGCCCGTAGGGCTCGGGGGGAGGGCGCCAGTCCGGCCAAGCGGGCTGGCGCGGGACCCTGTGACTGACCAGCTCCATGAGCGCCAGCAGCCGTTCCGGACCACGCGTGAAGCAGGTGGCAGAACGCAGCTGTTCACCGCAGGTGCTGACGCGGTCAGGCCGCTTGGAGTAACAATTCCAGGTGCTCGAAGGTCAGCTCGTTGCGCGCCAGGATGGTGGGAGCCAGCGCCAGCATGTCGAGGGCGTGCCCCAGGATGACCAGTGCATTGGCGCGGTCACCGTAGCAGAGCGATGCTCTCGCCTCCGCCTGGCGTTGGCGCCACAGCGAAGTGCAGAGCCGGTGCAGTGGCGAATCGGTGCCGCTCTGGTCCGCTATTTCGGCGAGCTTCCGGGACGCTTCGGCGCGGACCACGTCCAGCGACTTCGTCCGGTCAGGCGGTGCCAGCGTGTCATCCCACGAGCAAGCGAGGGCTCCATCGCGAGTGGTCCGTTCCATGCCGGTTCTCACGGTGTCGACGATGCGCGCGCGCGGCATGTAGGGTGTTCCCGGGACAATCCAGGTTACCTCGCCAGGGTCCGGAGCTGCGCAGGCCCTGGGGATCGGCCGTTGACGAGGATCTTGCGGTTCGCCGGGGGGGCGGGCGGAGGGCTTCTCGGCCCTCGAGCTTTCGGTGGCCAGGCCGGCCCCGGCCGGGAGAACGATCGCGAGCAGAAGGACGAGGATCCTTGCCATGGGGTCACCGGCGGTGATTCCTGGGGGATGCAGCTCAACGAGGTAGGCCGATTCGGCGGCGGAGGGCCTCGAAGCGCGGGTTCGAGCGGAGGGGATCGAAGCCCGGACGCAGGAGGACGCTCGGGTTGAATCGCTCCTGGAAGGCTTTCGCGAGCCAGCTCATCGCTAGATCAGCATCCCCGAGGGATGCATAGATCGCGGCGATCTCCGCATGATCGGGATACCCAGGGGTCGAGCGATTCTGCAGATCGTGAAGTAGCTCCTCCGCTTCGCGCCTCTCGCCGGAGGCGACGTAAGCACGAGCCAGGTTGGCCATGCATGTCGGACTACCCCCGGAGAGCTGGACCGCCTTCTTCAGCTCTGCGACCGCTTCAGCGTGCATGTGCTTCTGGAGGAAAGCCTCGCCCAGTTGATTGTGGGCGAGAGCGAAGTTGGGGTCCATTTCGAGCGCCTTTCGACTCTGTCGTATCGATTCATCATAGGAGTGCGAAATGGTGAGAAGCTCCGCCAGTTCGACCATGATGATCAGCGATAGCGGATCCAGGCTTCCCGCCTTTCTCATTTCCGCGATGGCTTCATCAGGCCGACCCACCACGCTCAAATGCCAGGCATACCAATGGTGGGCGAGTGCGTAGCCTGGGTTCAGGTCAATAGCCCGCCGGAATTCTTCGCCGGCAGCGTCGAAGTTCCAGTCGAAGACGTCCAGGCAGAATGCCAGCGAGTTGTGGGCCTCGGCAAGCTCGCTGTCGAGTTCCAGGGCTCTGATCGCTGCGGCCTTCGCCTTCGGGAGCGCCTCCTCGGGGGGCATCACGGCATACTCCCAGTCTCCCAGGAGCGCATAGGTGTCGGCCAAGCCAGAGTACGCCTGGGCGTATGTCGGGTCCGCGTCGATGGCCTGATTGAAATGGGTCAGGGCGGCCTGTAGACCGTCTGCCGTTCGCTTGCTCCAGAAGTAGCGGCCTTTGAGATAGGACTCATAAGCGGACGCATTGACTACGTGTGCACTCGTAAGCGCAACCTGTTCCCGTGTGTTCAAGTTGATCCGAATTTGATCTACAATGGATTTGGCCACCTTCTTCTGGAGCGATAAAGCGTCGCGGACTTCACCCTCGTAGCTCTGGGACCACAAGTGCCTGTCCGCCGAGGCTTCTATCAACTGTGCCGTGATGCGGACCTGCTCGCCGGACAGGAGCACCGTGCCCTCCACGACAGCGTCCACGCCCAGCTCACGAGCGATCTGCGGCAGCGACTTGTGCGCATGCTTGTAGGCCATCACCGAGGTACGCGAGATCACGCGCAATGCGCTGATCTGGCCGAGATTCGAGATCAGCTCGTCGGTCATGCCATCAGCGAAGTACTCCTGAGAGGCATCGCGCGAGAGGCTCTCCAATGGAAGCACGGCCAAGGAGCGAATGACCGGGGACGAACGGTTCCATGAATGCAGCTTCCGGGTGGCGAGAGCTGCTGTCAGCAGGAGCAGCACGAGCCCCGCGATCTTCCACACGAGCGGCGACGAGAGCTTCGGGCGCGTGCTCGCCAGATCGCCGGAGTCACGGACCTCCTCCACGGGAGGAGGCGGAGTCGTGAGATCCGAGCGTGCAGCCGGGGAAGGGGGCGGAGTTGCGAGCTCCGGGCTGCCAGCCAGGGCAGCATCGGCAACCTGGACCTCCGCGAGGAAGCGGTAGCCGCGACGAGCTACCGTCTCCACGAAGCGGGGACTCTGGGCAGAGTCGGAGAGGGCTTCCCGGATCTTGTTGACCGCCTTGTTCAGGCCGTGATCGAAGTCCACGAAGGTGTTTGCTGGCCAAAGTGCCTTCCGAAGCTCCTCGCGGGTCACGACCTCGCCGGGGTGCACGAGCAGCATCGCCAGGACCTGGAAGGGCTGTTCCTGAAGCCGGATCCTGAGCCCGTGCTTGCGCAATTCGCCAGTGCGAAGATCCGCCTCGAATACCCCGAAACGGAGCCGTCGAAGCTGATGGTCTTCTCGCATAGAGACGGAATCCCAGTCGTACAGAATGTACCGCAGCCTACGGGAGCGCGAGCCGGGGACAGATTACCGTAAGCCTCCGATGTAGTTATGGTTTCCAGGGGACTGCCATTCCAGCGCGAAGGAACACCCGGTCCATTGTGCACCGAGCGCAACGCCAACATAGTCGGGCATTCAAGCGCATGGGTAGGCCGCAGTGCCACCCGCAGAGAGGCTTCCATGGTCGACGAGGCCGGCACCGCAGACTCGTTGCCCCTCCGGATTGGGCGTGGCGTCGTTCAGCTGATGGGGCTCTCTGGCAAGTGCCCTCGGCGGACCGATCGGTCGGATCGCAGACCAGGACGGGGAATGAACGCGACCGGTGTGGGCTCGAGGGGATGCGCCACGCCGTTCGAGCTGTGGTCGAGGGAGCGCGCGCCTGGACGCGCCAAGGAAACGCTCGTCCACGCCGACGCACTGTACAACCTCGCCCGGTACCTGACGCGCGACCCCAGTAACGCGGAGGACCTGGTCCAGGAGACGTACGAGCGTGCGCTGCGCGCATGGGATCAACGAGAAGCGGACGCGAACGTGAAGGCGTGGCTCTTCAGGATCCTCCGCAATGCGTTCATATCGCGTTATCGGCAGGAGCAGCGTCGTCCAGCTCTCGAGCTCTACGACACCACTGAACAGGCGCCCGAAGGGGCGATGGACGATGGCTCGGGCTCCATGCCGGGCGGCGCCGAGCCAGAGCAGCTGCGCCGCCTGACTTCTCGCGACATCGAGGCGGCGCTCCGGACGTTGTCCGAGGACGCTCGGACCGTCATCCTGCTCGACCTGGAAGGGTTCACGGAGAACGAGATCGCACTGATCGTGGGCTGTGCGGTGGGGACGGTGAAGTCACGGCTGAACCGGTCGCGCGCAGCGCTCCGGCTGAAGCTCGCGGACCACGGAAGTGCAGGATGAGCTGCGAGTGCTGAAGTCACACGGTGCCGCCAGGAAGCCGTCCAGACCGGCTGCGGGTAGCGGCGCCGCGGTCGCGAGGAGCCCACCGGTCCTTGCCGCCCAGCACTGTCGTGCAGGCAGGCTCGGACCAAGTTAAGCACGGCGGCCAAACTGTTCGAACCCACTCGGGAGGAAGTCATGACATTCAGCAGACACGTCATCGCGGCAGCAGCACTGACGCTCGCGTCCATCTCATCTGCCGGCGCCCAGGCCCCGGCCGCTGCCAGCGCCCACGCCCCGCTCACGGAGAAGAACGTCTCGATGAGGATGGCCCTGGCGATCATCGACGGCGTGCTCGAGCAATGCGCGAAGGACGGCTACAAGGTGTCCGTGGTCATCGTGAGCAACGATGGCGTGGTCCGCGCGTCGCTTCGCGGCGACGGCACCGCCCCGCACACGATGGAATTCGCGCGCAGGAAGGCCTACACCGCGCGAACGCGCAACCAGACCTCGCTCGAGTTCATGAAGCTGACGGAGAACCCGGCCAGCGCCTACCTGAAGCAGATCCCCGACGTCGTCGCAATCGGCGGTGGCGTTCCGATCAGGGTCGGCAACGTTCCGATCGGCGCGGTGGGTGTCTCCGGTGCCCCCGGCGGCGAAAAGGACGAGGTTTGCGCCAATGCCGGCATAGCCAAGGTGGCCGATCAATTGAAGTAGGCGAGCTCACCGAGCACCTCGGCTGAACGTTGCTCGTGCAGGTCCCGATTGCCGGTCGCCTGAGGAGGACCCACAGATGGAACGACGGCCGCCTCCGTTGGCGAACATCATCACCCTGGGAGTTCAGAACTTCGACGCTCAACGAGACTTCTACCGGCGACTGGGCTGGCCGCAAGCGTGCGTCATGAACACCGGCCCGCGCGGCCCGGGGACGTAGGCGCTGAACACCTCCCGGCCTGCGACGCGCAGGATGCGGGCGCTGTCGAGCGCGATGGGCAGCACGAGACGGGCCCTGGGCCGGGCGCCCTGTGCCCGGCTCCGGGAATCGCCTCCCACTGAAGAGACTCGAACGCCGTTGCTTCGGCCACGGGGGAGATGAAGCGCGAGAACAGCCTCTTCTCCGGCGTGAAGGTGCGCGTTGATTTCGCGGGGGCGAGGTCGCTCTGCTGAGCGGCCGTCGGCGCTGTCGTTCGCCGACGTGAAGCCGATCCGTCCCTCTTCCAAGTAGTCAAAATGGTGGAGGCGCCGGGAATCGAACCCGGGTCCGAAAGACTTCTCGGAAAGGCCCTACGCGCGTGTCCCGGAGATCGCACGTGGACGCCCGCCTCCGGGCCTGCTAGCGCTCACGTTCTCACCCTTTGGTCTCGACCCAGGCAAGGCGGTTCGCCTCCCGCCCTGGTCCAGTCGGAGTTGACGTCCTGACCCGTTACCGACGCTCACGGGGGAACGCGCGGCACTTCAGGCCGCGAGAGCCATCGGCTCGTTCGCGTTTCTGCGTGGTCTCGTTTTTACGTGGCCTCGTGACCAACCACGGCGCGCACCAGACGCGATCCATCCTCCGTCGAAGCCAGTTCGCCCCCATGGCGACTGTGACCATCCACTTCCCTAAGTCTTCCACGGACATAGTCAAGGGTCCTCCCGATGCGTGCCATGACAGGCTGCTCAGCGGGGCGAGTCGCGGACGCCTAGCCGCTTCCTTGGGTGGCGGGAGCGGTTGCCGGGCAAGCCGGACACTGACCCACCCCTTGTGCGGTCCGCCGTAACCTTCATCTTCACTTTTCGTGGTAACCGATAGCAGTCTTGGCAATCAAAGGAGCCAGGCGAAGTGCTCCTTTCGAGCTGGACCGCGGGTGCGCCACGGCGGCTCGCGTCTCCGGAAGGCGGTGTCGGTGGGTGAGTACCGTGCGACGGTGCTCCTCGCGCTGGCCGACGAGGACGGGCCCGAGGCGCTCGCGCAGCGGTTGCGCGAGGCGGGACTCGACGTCGTGAGCGGCGGCACCGGCGGGGAGCTCGCTTTCCTCGATGGCCACGCGATCGACGTGCTCGTGGCGAGCGCTCCTATCCGCGCCGCGCCGATCGAGCTCGTTGTCGAGGCGCTCCGGCGCGACCCCGGGCTCGAGGTCGTGGTCGCCACCGCGCAGGATAGTTTCGAGCACGCGCTGTCGTGCCTGCGCGCGGGTGCGTCGGACATCGTCGGGTTGCCCATCGACGGCGAGGCGCTCCTCTCCGCCGTGACCCGGGCGCTCGAGCGCCGCCGGTCGCGGAGCCTCGCCCGTGAGCTTCTCGCGGTCGCCCCTGCGACCGTCCTCGGCCAGCTCACGGGGAGCATCGCTCACGAGATCGCGAACCCGGTCGCGATCCTGACCTCGTGCCTCGACGCGGCCGCCCAGAGCCTCGCGGTGCTCGCGGAGCTACGCTCGCTCGCGCCGCAGGAGGCCGGCCCGCTCAAGGCGTGGTGGGAGCGCACGGGACGCGAGGCGTTCGAGCAGGCGAACGAGGTGACGGCCGAGGCTCAGGAGGGGGCCCAGCGGCTGAAGGTGCTGGCGCGGGATCTGCGTGGCATGGCGCGCTGCGACGCGTCCGCGGTGGGCGAGCTCGAGGTCGGCGAAGCGATCGAGGCCGCCCTGCGCGTGGCCCGTGCCGAGCTGACCAGCCACGTGAAGGTGGAGGTCGAGGTGCCACGGCGCACGCTCGTCCGCGCGAGCCGCGGTGCGCTCACGCAAGCGCTGGTGCACCTGTTCGTGCGCGCCGCGCAGGCCGTTCGCGCCGCGGGCGCGCGGCGGGGGCATGTCGACGTCCGCGTCCACGAGCGGGAAGATACGATCCTGGTCGAGGTGGAGGACGACATCGCGCCGGCGAAGGAGGAAGCCGCCGCGCGCTACCTCGCCCCGTATCTCCCCGCCGGCACGCCGGCCGGAGCGGGTGCCCTCGGCCTGGCGGTCGCGCGCGACCTCGTCGAGCGCCAGGGTGGTTCCCTGACGGCGAGGCCACGGCAGGGAGGCGGCACGGTGTTCGAGCTGCGCCTGCATGCGGCGAAGACCACGCGCCGCGCGGCGAGTCGCTGAGTCGCCGGGGGCGCAGGCCGCCCCCGCCCCGGCCACGCCGCAGAGCGGTCACATTCTTCGACAGGTCTTGAGTCGGCGACCTTCCTTCCTTCAGGACCTCGCAGGCGTGGTCCGAGGTGAAGTGCCCGAATTCACTTCGGGCGCGGGGAAGGCCTCACCGCCACGCTCCCGGGCGGGCGTAGATCGCGACCAGCGGGACCTCGTCGAGGTAGAGCCCCGCCATCGGGCGCGGCAGCCTCGCCTGCTCGCCGGGCCGGGGTGACTCGGCGAAGGCGGTCCAGGTCCGGAACTCCTTGTCCCTGAACTCCTGGTGATATTGCCAGATGGAGACGTCCGCCTCCTCGGGCGCGTTCGCCCAGCGCAGGTCGGCGCGGACACGGCCGTCGCGCTGCCAGGCGCGGACGGCCAGGTAGGTCGTCTCCTGCCACCACACGCGCGCGTTCGGGAGCGCGTGCTGGTTGAGCTGGGGCAGCAGGCCCACCACGTCGTCTCCCCAGAACTGCCGCTGCATCCCGAGCGCCGCGGCGCCGGCTGCGCCTCCCGCCAGCTCGTTGTATGCGGCCGTGCCGTACGGGTGGACGTGGGCGATCGCGCGCGCGGCAGGGACGAGAGCCAGTCCGGCGAGCAGGGCGGTGACCGCGCCCGCGCGCGCCGGCCACAGCGCGCGTCCGGCTGCCACCAGCGCGCGCGCGCCGAGGAGCGCGAGAAAGGGCATGGCCGGCATCCAGTGCTTCACGCCCCCGAAGTGCGGCACCGTCGGCCAGGCGATGAGGGCGATGGGGAAGAGCGCGTTGAGGAGGAGGAGCAGCTCGTCCGATGCCGAGAGCGCGCCCGCCGGCGCCGGTCCCGGCTCCCTTTGGCTGGGGCGCACGGCGAGCGCCAGGCGTGCGAGCCCGTGGACGAATCCGCCCGCCAGCACGAGGAGGACAGCGGCAGGGACGGTGAGCGCCGTGACGACGAACGGGTACGCCACGGGAAACGGCGGCTCGCGCATCACGCGCCCGAGGTAGTGCCAGCTGTAGTTCTCGTGCTGCAGGTGGAAGGTGAAGTACTCGCGCAGTCGCGGCAGCGTGTCGTGCCAGAGCCAGGGCCAGCTTCCGATGAAGACGAGCGGGCCGAGCAACGCCATCGCCCCGAAGACGGCGAGCGCCCGCCGCCCCCGGTCGCGCCCGCCGGGCGCGCGGAGCGCGGGCAGCCGCGTCGCGAGCCAGTGCGCACCCAGGAGCGGCGGCAGGAACCAGCCGTTGTGCTTCACGGAGACGGCTGCCCCGAAGGCGAGCCCGGCGGCGATGGCGTGGAGGCGCGCGCGCCGGGGCGCTCCTTCGTCGCGAATGCAGCGCCAGTAGGCGAGCGCGGTGGCGAGCCAGAGGGTGGCGATGGGGAGATCCAGCGCGGCGGGGTGCGCGTGGTAGAAGTGCCGCGGCACGGTCCAGAAGAGCGCCGGCGCGAGCAGCGCGCCGCCCGTGCCCGCGAGCTCGAAGCCGGCCACCGCCAGGAGCCACGACAGGAGCGCCGCGAAGGCGAAGGCGCCGAAGCGGAAGCCTTCCAGGTGGCTCGTCAAGCCGAGGCCGGTCAGCAGGGCATGCGTCAGCCCGTAGACCTCCTTCGCGAGCGCCGGGTGCTCGTGATTCACGGCGAAGAACCGCTCCAGGCCGGCGAGCGCGCGCGCCGGCGACCTGGCGAGCTCGCCCCAGAACGTCGCGTACGACTCGGCCGCGACGAGATACACGCTCTCGTCTCGACCGATCCCCTGTGCTGGCGCGGAAGCCGCCGCCACGACGAGCGTGGCGACCGCCCAGCCGAGCGCGATGCGGCGCGGCGCGCTCCGCGGCAGCGCGGCGGCGATGGCGGCGGGCAACCGCAGCGGCGATCGTGGGCGTGGCTCCAGGCGGGGCTCTCTCAGGGCAACGTGTACGCGTCGAAGCAGAAGTGCCGGCGCTCCACGTCGGACGCCGACACGTCGAAGGTCACCGTGCCGGAACGCCCCGCGTGGCGCACCGTGTCGACCTGGAACGGGTGCCAGCCGGGCTGTGCTGGCGGTTCCTCGAACGTGCCCGCGTCCTGATCCTCGACCTTCACGGACAGGCGAACGGGCGCCACGCCCACCAGCGCCGCCTCGCCCACGATGCCGGTGTGACCGCGCAGCGCACGCCCGAGCGGCACCGCCGGAAAGGCGATGGTGAGGTGCGCGCCAGGGGGTGGGTGCGCGTAGAGGCAAGGCCGTGGCAGGTAGTCCACCTCGCGCACCTCCCGCGCCACCACCACGAACGGCGGCCCCGGACAATGAAAGACGCCGCGAGCGTCCCGGGCGCAGGCGTGTCCACCCACCGAGACGGTGGCCGTCGCCAGCCGGTCGGGGAGAAAGGCGAGCGGCAGCGTCGGCGCCCGCAGGTCGTAGCGCGTGAGCTCGAGCCTGCCCAGCCGCTGCGGGCCCGCGATGGCGGCGGCGCGCGCGGTCAGGTCGCCGGCGAGGTCGTAGCGGTGGCCGGGTGCGCTCGGCAGCGCGAGGAGCCACACGCGACGGACGCCGACCAGGTCCTCGCCGGCGAACCGCGGGAACGCCATCACGGGGAGCCAGGCAGGGAGGACCTCGCGCGCCCGCTCCGCCCACCACGGCGCGAGGGCGACCGCGTCGCCTGGCCGTGCATCGCGCCCGAGCACCACCGCCGCCGAGCGCCAGTCGAGGGTCGAGGGGAGCCGGGCGGGGAGCGCGGAGTAGAACCACCAGCCGTAGACGCTCAGTGCGACGACCCCGGCGGCGAAGAGCGCGGCCCAGTGGCGCTCGCTGGGTGGCCAGAGCAGCCGGAGGGCGGTGCGAGCAGCACGGGCGGCGGCCGTCCCCATCCGAGCCGCAGCGGCACCCAGGAGCGCGCGCAGCTCCGACATGCGCGCACGCGCGAACTCGAGGGCACGGCGGCTCACGGAACCCGTGCCGTTCCGGATGGCCGTGCCGGCCCGGCGCGCACTAGGTCTTGGCGAGCCGGATCTTCCGCTCGCTCTTGTCGCGATCGAACGTGCACAGATCGGCCTCGGGGCTGGCGGGCAGCGAGGGCGACCACGACGGATGCATCGCGCAGCGCGCGTCGTAGCAGTGGTGCAGGTCCCAGAGGTGCCCCACGGCATGGATCGACTCGCGCGCGAGCCTCTTGCGCCACGCGTCGATGGAGGCCTCCGAGACGCCGCGGGCCGGAAAGCGCGAGGTGGACACCACGGCCTTCTCGCCGCCGTATTGCGCGAAGCCCCAGCACGGCGGCTCGCCGAGCGGGCCCGGCCGCAGCGCGAGCGGCACGGACGTCAGGTAGAGCACCTTGTCGTCGGCGAAGGTCTTGACGGGGGCCACTTCGGCGATGAGGGCCTCGGCGTCGTAGCGTCCATCATCCTGCTCGACGTCAGAGGGGAGCGCGCGGTCGCCCGCGTGTTCGGTTCCCAGCCCGAACGCCTGGAAGAGCGTGCGGGCAAGAGCCTGGATGTCGGTCGGATCGAAGGCTTCGAGCGTGACGATGCGGATCACTTCTTCTTGCCCCCCTTCGGCGCCGGCTTCTTGGCCGCTGGCTTCGTGGCCGCCTTCTTCTTCTCCACCTTGGGCTTCGCCTCGGCGCGCTCGGGCCGGACGGGGCGTGCAGGAGCCTTGGCGGGTTTCTCGGCCTTCCGGGGGGCGGGCCTCTTCTTGTCCGGCGCCCCGGTGTGCGGTGAGGGCTCCGGGCGAGCGGGAGGCACTACCTTCTTCCCCTTCTTCTGCGGGAGCTCTTCCTTCCTCACCGGGAGGTCATCCTCGTCCTCGTCCGCCACTGCTTCCGCTTCCTCTGCTTCCTCGGCCTCCTCCAGCAACTCGTCTGCCTCCCCTTGGGGGGCAGCGACGTCGGGCACCTCGGGGAGGTCAAGGGCGGGGAGGGCGCCCGCTTCGTCTGGCGCGGCCGCCGCCGCATCCGGCGTCTCGCCCTCGGCGCCCGGGACCTCGGGAAGCTCCAGGTCGAGCCCGAGCTCGTCCAGGCCGAGGTCCTCGTCATCCGTTCGGGTCACTTTGCGTCGAGGCCGTGACGGCAGCTCGACCGGTTTCGGCGGCGGCTTCAGCTTGAACGTCACGCCGGTGGGCGGCATGAGCGCGTAGTCGATGTAGTCCTCGGCCAGCGCGGGCGGCACCGCCAGCGAGACGGCCACCTCGTGGACGAGCAGGTGCCGCGCGTTGTCGTACTGCTCGCGCTCCTTGGCCGGGAGTGGACGGATGCGCGAGAGAGCGTGCAACCCCTTCACGACCTCGGCGACGCCGAGCACGCCCCCGGCGATGAGCCGGTCCGCGTTGTCGCGGTGCCGCACCTTCCAGTCGAGCTCGGGATCGTCGTACTGAGCGGCCAGGTAGTGGAACACGCCCTCGATCTGATCCCCGCTCGCCACCTTGCGGAGTCCGATCGTCGGCACCTTGCCCTTGGGTACGAGGACGGCGGCCCCGTCCTCCTCGCGCTCCATCCGGACGAGATCGAGCTTCTGGCCAGCGATCTCCTTCGACTCGACGCCCGTTATCCGGCAGACGCCTTGATTCGGGTAGACGACGCGATCACCGGGCTCGAGCTCGCCCGCATCCGAGATGATACCTTCGACGGCCGGGAGCTGTTCCTTCGGCTCCTCGTGCCGGGCGGGTGGGCCTTTCACACGCACCCCCTTAGCATGCGCCCTGCGGAGCGGCAATCAGGAAGAGCGGCAATCATGATGAGGGCTTACCGGACGGACCGCCCGCCCCCATCATCGGCGCTGCGCCTGGCAGTCGAGGCGAGCCGGGTGTGACCCGCCGCCTCACGAACCCGGGCGCTTCTCCCTCCGCAGCGCCGGTACTCCAGCGAGGAGGCCGAGGAGGACGAGCGCCGTCCCGCCCGGTGTGCCGGTACCGCAGCCGCAGCCCGACGACCCGGCGGGCTTGCTCGTGCAGGAGGCAGGCGGCGTCACGGCCGCCGGCGCGACGGGCGCGGTGCACCCTTCCAGCGCTGGCGGCGCATTCGAGATGGGGGGAATCGGGTTCGACGGCGACGCGCCGCGTCCCCAGGCGCAGACGTTCAGCTCCCCCAGGACGGCACCGATCGTGTACGAGACCCGTTGCGGCGCCGCCTGCCCGGGCGGCACGTCGATGGACGCGGCGACGGTGAACTGGTTCGGGTTGCCGCCCAGGTCGGCCGCGGGACCGCTCGGCAGCAGGTACCAGCGCCCGGCGCCGAAGGCTGTCTGCGACCCCGAGCAGAGGCTGCACCCCGCGCATCCGTCTGTCGCGAGCACGACCTCGGGCTGGTTGGACGTGACGAGCCAGTCGTACTGGGGTTCCCGCAGGCCGGCCGCGGTGAACTCGATGGGCTTTCCATGACGAATGTAGAGCTGACCATGGCCGGTGGCATCGCCGGTCTGCAGGCGCAGCGCGGTCGCGTCGCACGGTACGTCCACGAAGTACTGCTGTCCTGCGGTGGCGCCCTGCGGCTGGCCGGCCACGCCGAAGAGGATCCCTCTGGTGCGCTCGCCGCTGAAGAGCGCCACCGCGCGCCCCGTCTCCTGGTCGTCGCCGCACCCCGCGATGTCACGCTGCAGGAGGGTGCAGTCGGCGAAGTCGAGCCCTTCCTGCGGCATCGACCCGGCGGCCACGGCGTCCGCGATCTTCTGGCGGACCGTCTCGGCATAGCCGGGGATGCTGGGATGAGGCCCGATTACCTCCAGCGCCCGGAAGAACGCGCTCGCCATCTCCTGGCGGACGCCGTTGCCGCCGTTGTCGTGGGCGGCCTCGAGGAGGGCCCAGGTGAATCCGGTCCAGATCTCCCCGTCGTCGTGGACCTCGCCGTCACGTCCCGGGTTGCGCCCGTCGTTCGGCCCGTTGCCGCGGCAGGTCTTCACGTTCGCCGCCTGGCGCAGGCAGGCCTTGCCGACCTCGGCGCCGAAGTAGGGGGACAGGCACGAGGCGCTCGCGATGTCGATCGGGGGTGACGCGCTCGCGAGCGCGTCCGCGACGTGCGCGAACGCGAACGTGTCGGCCGTGCCCTCGTTGAGCGAGCCGGGGTCGTGGTTCGCGCCGAAGCGGTCGGTGAGTTCCTCGAAGCCGGCCGTCGCGTCCACCGCGGCGTGCGTCAGCTCGTGGTAGACGATCTCGGCGTCGTAAGCCAGGTCGACGAGCGTTCCCTGCCCGTAGATCATCACGCCGGAAGAACCGGCCGGGCCACCCGTCGGGGAGAAGGCGGCGTTGTCGAGCGGCGCGCCGCGCTGGAGCACGTTCACGTAGCCGAAGATCTTGCCGATGCCGCCCGCGGCGGTGCGGCCGGCGAAGCCCGGCTCGAGCGAGTCGAGGAACCGGGAGTGCGCGTCGATGTGGAAGTAGGCGGACTGCTCGGCGAAGGCGTCGTCCGCGAGGCGCATCGTCGGGTCGGGATCCTGGAGGAAGCTGCCGTCGGGCGCGGTGGTCTGGGCGCTGCAGAGTGACGGATTGTCCGTCGCGTCGGCGCCCTGGCAGTTGACGATCGACGTCCGCAGGCCGTCGAGGTGCTGGGGGCCGGACGGTGGAGAGACGAGGTCGACCAAGGGGAGCGCCTCGGGAGCGTTCCCGTCCGGATCCGCTGTCGGCGGCGCGAGCGGGCTGTCGCGGAAGGCGCAGATGCACGCAGGAGCCGCGCAGGCGGGGCAGGGATGAAGCGCGGTGCGGAGGCGAGAGACGCGGTAGAGGAGCTCACCCGCGTCGCCATCCACGTAGGAGACGAAGCTGTCGAAGGGCTGGAGCGCCGCGTGCTGGACGCGGAAGGCCGGATGGAGCGCGCCCTCGTACTGCAGCCAGCCCTGCTCGACGCTGGACTCGCCGGGAGTCCCGGGCGCGGCGGCGAGCGCGGCGGCGCGGGCCGTCTCGGCCACGGCACGAAAGGCCCCCCGCGGCTCGGCGGCGAGGACGCGCGCGCCGTTCACCACCGTGATGGCGCCGTCGGGGCGCCAGCCCACCGCCACCTGCCCGCCGAAGACGGGGAGCCCGTCCACCATGCGCTGGAAGACGGCGCTGCCGTCGGCGCCGGGCGCGCCCGAGAGCCGCACCCGCCGGAGGTCGGCGGCGTCCACCACGCCGAAGGAGCGGCCCTCGCTCACGAGAAAGGCGCGCGCGTTCTCCTCGTCTCCCGCGGCGAGGCGCGGCGCCGCGAACCCCGAGGCGTGCTCGAGGCCCCCGCTCGCGGCGCGCACGAGCCGCGAGCCCGAATGCGCAGCGGCGAAGGTGGACGCCGCCGAGTCGAGGTCGCCGGGTGTGAGGGGTGCCGCGAGCGCGACAGTGAGGGCGAGTGAGAGCGCTGTCATCCCGACGCAGATCCCGGCGCGAGCGCTGCGGAGGAAGCGACCCATCCGGCGCCGGCGAGGGTCACTCTACCTCGGCGGCGAGAGGTGTGCCCAACCTGCCCGCGACATCGAGCCCTTGCCGGGGGCGCGTGCCCTTCGCCTCGCAACAGCCGCGGGCGCGCCAGCGGGGGACAAGCCCCCGCGCTACGGGTTGGGCGACCCGGCGCTGCGCCCGACAGAGCCGGGGGCGCGCGCCGGCGGGCAGCCAGGACGCCGACCCGGCCGAGGCGCCTCGCTGTCGGCCCGGCGTGCTCTCCTGCGGTCTACGTGAGGGCTCCTGGGTGATCGAGGTGCGCGGCTTCATCGTCTCTGCCTGGGACGAGCACCGGGCGGACGCGCCCTTGTCCCGGCGCATCCTGGCCACCGGGCGGCTCGAGGACGGGCGGAGCTTCGCCCTGGTGTTGCCCGCGCCGGCGCCCGCCGTGTACGTGGCCGCCGAGGACGGC
>JBGQLS010000097.1:0-15801 GCA_041500205.1 Anaeromyxobacteraceae bacterium
CGCGCCGCGCCCACTCCATCGCGGCGCAGGGCGGTATCAACGGGGCGAAGAACTACCAGAACGACGGCGACTCGGTCTATCGCCTCTTCTACGACACCATCAAGGGCGGCGACTTCCGGTCGCGGGAGGCGAACGTCTATCGCCTCGCCGAGGTGTCGGCGAACATCATCGACCAGTGCGCCGCGCAGGGCGTGCCCTTCGGGCGTGAGTACGGTGGCACGCTGGCGAACCGCTCCTTCGGCGGCGCCCAGGTGTCCCGCACCTTCTACGCGCGCGGCCAGACCGGCCAGCAGCTCCTGCTGGGCGCCTACCAGGCGCTCGAGCGTCAGGTGGCGAGCGGTCAGGTGAAGATGTTCCCCCGGCACGAGATGCTCGACCTCGTGCTCATCGACGGCCGGGCCCGCGGCATCGTGGTCCGGAACCTCGAGACCGGCGCCATCCAGTCGTTCGTCGGCGACGCGGTCATGCTCTGCACCGGCGGGTACGTCAACGTCTTCTACCTGTCCACGAACGCCAAGAACTGCAACACCTCGGCCATCTGGCGCGCGCACCGGCGCGGCGCGCTCTTCGCGAACCCCTGCTACACGCAGATCCACCCCACCTGCATCCCGAAGTCGGGTGACTACCAGTCGAAGCTGACGCTCATGTCCGAGTCGCTCCGCAACGACGGGCGGATCTGGGTGCCTAAGAAGAAGGGCGAGCAGCGGCCGGTCGAACAGATCCCCGAGGAGGATCGCGACTACTACCTGGAGCGGATCTATCCCTCCTACGGCAACCTGGCCCCGCGCGACGTCTCCTCGCGCCAGGCCAAGTACCGCTGCGACGAGGGCCTCGGCGTCGGCCCGAGTGGTCTCGGGGTCTACCTGGACTTCAGCGAATCCATCAAGCGCCTCGGCCAGAACGTCATCGCCGAGCGTTACGGCAACCTGTTCGAGATGTACGAGCGGATCACGGGCGAGAACCCGTACCAGGTGCCGATGCGCATCTACCCCGCGGCCCACTACGCGATGGGCGGCCTGTGGGTGGACTACGACCTCATGAGCAACGTGCCGGGGCTGTTCGTGGGCGGGGAGGCCAACTTCTCCGACCACGGCGCGAACCGGCTCGGCGCGTCGGCGCTCATGCAGGGCCTCGCCGATGGGTACTTCATCCTGCCGCTCACGGTGGGTGATTACCTGGCCTCGGGCGGAATCAAGAAGACCGACACGAACCATGCGGCCTTCAAGGACGCCGAGCGAGAGGCCACCACGCGCCTCGACAAGCTGCTCGCGGCCAAGGGAAACCGCACGGTCGACTCGTACTGGCGCGAGCTCGGGACGATCCTCTGGGACGAGTGCGGGATGGCCCGCTCCAAGGAGAGCCTCGAGAGGGCCCTCACCAAGATCCCGGTGTTGCGCGAGGAGTACTGGAAGAACCTCAAGGTTCCGGGCTCGGGCGCCGACTTCAACCAGGAACTCGAGAAGGCGAACCGCGTCGCCGACTTCTTCGAGCTGGGCGAGCTCCTGTGCAGGGACGCGCTCGACCGCAACGAGTCCTGCGGAGGACACTTCCGCACCGAGTACCAGACGCCCGACGGCGAGGCGAAGCGCAACGACGCGGAGTACGCGTACGTGGCGGCCTGGGGGTGGAAGGGCGAGAACCAGAAGCCGGAGCTCCAGAAGGAGCCCCTCGTGTACGAAAAAATCCAGCTGGCCACGCGGAGCTACAAGTGAGCGCGAACGGACACGGCGGAATGAAACTGACCCTCGACATCTGGCGTCAGAAGAACGCCTCGGATCCGGGCCGGTTCGTCCGGTACCAGGTCACGGCGAACGTGCACATGTCGTTTCTGGAGATGCTGGACGTGCTCAACCAGGATCTCATCGTGAAGGGCGAGGAGCCGCTCGCCTTCGACTCCGACTGCCGCGAAGGCATCTGCGGCATGTGCGGCTTCGTCATCAACGGCTCGCCTCATGGACCGACGCACGGCGCCACCGTCTGCCAGCTGCACATGCGCTTCTTCAAGGACGGAGACTCCCTCACGCTCGAGCCTTGGCGTGCCAAGGCGTTCCCGATCGTGAAGGACCTCGTCGTCAACCGGACCGCGCTCGACCGCATCATCCAGGCGGGCGGCTATATCTCCACGCGCACCGGGAGCGCGCCCGAGGCAAACTCGATCCTGGTCCCGAAGGAGAGCGCGGACATCGCCATGGAGGCGGCGGCCTGCATCGGCTGTGGGGCCTGCGTGGCGGCCTGCCCCAACGCCTCGGCGCACCTCTTCACGAGCGCCAAGATCACGCACCTGGGCGTACTCCCGCAAGGCCAGCCGGAGCGGTACAGCCGCGTCCTCGACATGATCGGGCAGGCGACGACCGAGGGCTTCGGCCACTGCACGCTCATGGGTGAGTGCGAGGCGGTGTGCCCCGGGCACGTAGCACTCGAGGTGATCCCCCGCATGAACGCCGATTTCTTCAAGGGGAGCATCAAGAAGCGAGACCCCAAGGCGGTCGCCGGCGGCGCGTAGCCGCGGCGCACATCAGGGCGTAACCTGCGCCACCCGGGCTGTCCGGGTGGCGCTTCTGTTTGTGGCGCGGACCGGTTGAGATGATCCCGCGGTCGCGCATTCTGTAGCGCGGGGCCTTGTGCCCCGCCTCGACACGCCAAGCGGGGGACAAGCCCCCGCGCTACGGATCGATCTAATCGAGCACGGCCATGAGACCCCTGGTCGCGCTTGTCGTGGCGAGGCGCGGGGTCGAAGAGGTCGGGGCTTCATGCCGCGGCATGGAGCCGCCCGCGGCCGGCCTCCTCCACGACGTCGCAGTAGAGCGCGTCGTAGCTCCGCCGCATCGCCTCGACTGCGAACTCACGTTCGACGAGCGCCCGTCCCTCGTCGCCCATGCAGCGCGCCAGGGCGGGATCCTTGAGCAGCGCGACGATCCTTGCCGCGAGCTGGGTCGGAGCGCCCGGAGGCACGAGGAATCCCGTGACGCCGTCGCGCACCAGCTCGGGCGTGCCGCCCACCGCAGTTCCAACGACGGGCCGGCGTGCCGCCATCGCCTCGAGCACCGCGTTGGAGATCCCCTCGGCGTAGCTGGCCGAGACCGCGACCTTCGCGCGCGCCAGGACCGCCGGAACGTCGCGGCGCCAGCCGGCGAAGTGGACGCGGCCGGCGATGCCGAGATCGCGAGCCAGCCCTTCCAGCCCGGGCCTCCGCGTGCCGTCGCCGATCAGCAGGAGCTGCGCCTCGGGGATCTCCCGCAACACCTCGCGGTGCGCGACGAGCAGGTCGCCCTGTCCCTTCACCGGGTGATGCATGTTGGCGACCTGCACCACGGTCGGCGGCGCCAGGTTGAGCGGAAGGGGAGCCGGTGCGGGCTCCAGCGTGGCGGCGTGGTCGAAGGCCGGCAGGTCGAGCCCGTTGCGCACGACCGCGATCCGGGCGGGCTCGACGCCATCGGCAAGGCAGGCGTCCCGGATACAGAGAGCGTTCACGACGACCCGCTGCGCGCGGCAGGACACGAGCGCCAGCGCCTTGCGCCGCATCGGGTCGAGCGCGTGACCGAGATCGACGCGCGTCACGATGCTCGGGATCCCGGCCAGCCGCGCCGCCAGGAGTCCGAGCGTGTTCGTGTGGAAGTCCTGCGCGTGCACCAGCGCCACCTCCTCGGCGCGCAGGTGCCGGGCCAGGCGAGCCACCCGCCAGAGCGTGGTCGGTCGCGCCATCTTGCGGATGTCGAGACTCTCCAGCCGCACCCCCATGCGCGCCAGGTCCTCGAGGTGCTCCCCTTCGAGCTTGAGACAGCGCACCAGGGGCTCCCAGCGGCTGCGGTCCAGCGTGGCGAGGTGCAGGACCGTCTGCCGCTCCTGGCCGCCTATGAGGAAGCGGTTCTGGAAGACGAGCACCTTCACCGGCGCCTTCATCGCGCGGCGGTCTCCTCCACGGCCATCTTCGCGCGCAGCTGGTACTGCGCAATCACGGCGACCGCGGCTGCGAAAGCGGCGTACAGGTTGAATGACCGGGAGTAGCCGTTGACGAGCTCGCACACGAGATAGCCCACCAGGCCCGCGCAGAGCGCCCGAGCCTCGACCCCGGCGACGGCCTCACGCCCCGCTTGCCATAGGCGGACCGAGAGCCACAGGCAGAAGGCCGCGAAGAGAACGAGCGCGATCGCTCCCAGCTCGCCCAGGATCTCCATGAAGATGTTGTGGGCGATGAGGTGCTGGCCCCCCGCCGAGAGCGGCGCGAACTCGTCCCAGGCGTCGATGAAGGCTCCGGCTCCCACCCCGGTGAATGGCCGCTCCGTCGTGATCACCTGGAGCATCTGGAAGGCGCGTTCGCGGCCCGCGAAGGACGGGTCCTCCTCATACGACGCGATGGTGCTGGAGCGCTTCCAGAAGCTCTCTGGCGCGAACGCGATGAGGGCGATGAGCGCGACGGCGCCGAGGACCAGCCCGCGCCCCTTCCGGCGCCCGCGCAGGAGCGTGAGGGCGAGGCCGACGGCCAGCGCCACGATGCCCGAGCGCGAGTGGGTGAGCACGATGGCGGCCACGCTGGTGGCGGCCGACAGCAGGAGCAGCCCCTTCAGCCAGCGCCGCTTCACGACCTCGACGAGGGCGATCGCGGCCGGCACAAGGAGGACGAGGCCCATGGCTAGCCGGTTCGGGTCGGCGTAGTTGCCGCGCCAGGCCGTGCGGAAGCCCTCGACCAGGTTGTCGTCCGCGAGCCAGCGATGGATCGCGCCGATCGACGGCGCGAACGTGGCGAGCGCGCCCACGACGAGGAAGGCGCGCAGCCGTCCAGGTGTGTCGAGGGCGTTGAGGAGCGCCACGTAGACGACGAGCAGCTTCGCGATGTCCGACACGGCGCCCGTGGTCCGCGGGACGGAGATCGTCCACGCGAGCGAGAGGGGGATGATGGCGGCATAGCCGAGGAGCAGGCCCGCCGGCGGCCCGCCCAAGCGCAAGGGCTCGCCCGACGTGATCCTCCGCATGAGCACCGCGAAGGCGCAAAGGCCGGAGGTCAGCATGCCCAGGCGCATCCTCTCGAACACCTCCGGCCAGTAGAACGCCGGGCTGGCGTAGAGGTTCGCCATGAAGGCGAGCGCTCCCAGAAAGGCCAGCCGGCCCCAGCGATCCGCCGCCTGCGACAGCCCCGCGGTCCGCACGTCGGCGGGGGGCGCGAACGCCCCGCGGTGAAGCTCGGCCCCCGAGGGGCCCCGAAGGGCGGCTTCGCCGTGTCGATCGGACTCGCCTTGCATGCCGCCTCCTCACGCTGCTCGACGGTCGTCGAGGAGCGCCTCCACGTGGCCGCGGATCTCGCCCACCAGCGCCTCCCAGCTCTCGCCGCGCACGAGATCCGAGCGCTCCCGCCGCGCCCCACCGTCGCGGAACGCGCGGCCCACCTCGCGCACGAACTCCGCGCCGGTGCGGGCGATGGTGCAACCCGGGACCGAGCGCAGTTCGGGCACGTCGGTGCAGACGCTGGGCAGCCCGGCCGCGACGTACTCCCGCGCCTTCAAGGGGTTGGCGGCACGGGTGAGGTCGTTCAAGCGGAACGGAACGAGCGCCACGTCGAAGCCGCGGCAATAGCCGGGGAGCTCGGCATAGGGCCGCCGTCCGAGCACATGCACGTTTCGTGAACCAATCAGCGGCTCGAGCGAGGTGGCGGCGTCGCCGAGCAGCACCACGGAGGCAGACGGGAAGGCATCAGCGACCGCGCGCACCAGCTCGAGATCGATCCAGTCCGCGATGAGCCCGAAGAAGCCGACGACGGGCTTGGGTAGCCGGGAGAGGTCGGCCGGCACCGGCGTGGCCGGGTCGAGTGCCCTGGCGAAGTGAGCGTGGTCGACGCCGTGGCGGACCAGCCTGGTGCGCGGGTTCAGCTGCGACTTGGATTCGAGGAGCTTCTCCGAGCTCGCCAGGACGAGGTCGGCCTTCCGCAGGAGCTCGGCTTCCAGGCTTGCGACGTGGATGCTCGCGTCGCTGAATGCCGCGAACTCGTCCACCACGTGGTAGACGACGAGGTCCTCGTTCAGCGTGCCGGCGATGGGGGCAGCGCTGGGGAGGAACGACCAGGAGATGGGTCGGCGCATGCCGAGCTGGCGCATGGCGCGGAGCACCTGGAATCGGACGATCATCCGGTTCGCTGCGCGGATCGCGCTCGCGCCGTAAGCGGGGACGTAGAGTGGCGCCAGCACGTGCAGGTCCGGCGCGACGCAGCGCAGGCCGCGGGCGGCTGCACGGACCTTGCTCACCACGCGCCGGGCATCTCTCCGTGTCACACGGGGCGCGCGATTACCGAGCGAGTTCACCCACAGGACGCGGTTCTCCCGCGCGAGAATCCGCATGATGTGCGTCTTCGAGAGGGGACAGCCGTCCCAGTCGTTCGAGAAGCAGACGATGTCCCTGTCCGAGAGCGAACGCGTCATCACGGCATCGAACATGGGGTCTGGTCCAGGTGTGCGGAATCGCTCGGGATGGGGCGTCGCCGTACCAGCGACCGGTAGATGGCGAGGACCCTCTCGAAGCAATCCGGAACGGGGGCTGTACGGCCCCCCCCGGGAGCAGGCAGGCGCGCCGCCTCGACCATCCGATGCTCCAGATCGACAGCGTCCCCGGCCCGAAAGAGGAGGCAGCCGGGCGGCCGCTGCCCCACCGCGCTCGCCACGACGACGCGCCCGAGCGTCAATGCCTCGCGCACGCTCAGCGAATCCCCGTCAGCCCGGGTCGAGCGCACGAAGACGTCGCAGGCCTGGATGACGCCCAACGCGGCGCCGTGCTCGATCTCGCCTAGCGCGAGCACACCCCAGCCGTGACTCGCGGGTCTAGCCGAGCCCGGTCCGAAGACCACGAGCCCAGCCTGGGAAAGTTGCTGGCGGACCGCCTCGAACGCGGAGAGGAGCAGGTCCTCGCCGTACGTGGCCGTGGGCGCGAGAGCGGCGCAGAAGACCGGCGCGTGCGACGCACGGAAGACTCCCACCGTGCTCGGCGGTTCTCCCGGCACGAGCTGCGCGGCGAGGAAGGCCGGCACCACCGAGAGGTTGGCGCGAGCGACGCCCGAGCGCTCGAGCGCGTCGGCCACTTGCCCGCTCACCGCCAAGACGTGGCCGAACCCGGAGCAGACCATCTTCGCGAGCGCGCGCCGGCCTCGGCGGGAGGCGAGGTATCTGGGCAAGAGCCCTGAATGGAGCGTGAGCAGCGGCCGCGGAGACCCAGGCAATCGCGCCCGCGACGCCGTCAGCGCGACGAGCCAGCTCTTGAGGTTGGCGCCGCTGGTGTGGACGTGGACGAGGCGCCCTTCCGCCGCCGCCCTGGCTAGCTGAGCCGCATACGGGAACGCCCCGCGCGCCGGCGCGATTGCGGGACCCCGGTGATCCCCTCGCCCGACGTCGAGGACGCGGACCTCCACACCCCGCGTGCGCAGCGCCTGCGCCAGCGCGGCGACGTGCACCGAGACTCCGCCGAAGGGCGGAGGGTAGTCGCCGACGAGCGCGATCTTCATCGCCGCATCTCTCTTCCGTGTTCCTAGGGCAGCGGACGGGTTCAACGCGATCTGATTCCGTGGGCTTGCAGTCACAGGGTTCGGAACAAGGCCATACGAACGTGATTTGTGTCTCGGGCTACTCCAGCCGCCCAGAGTTCAGGATCTCCCTCTCCCCGCTTGCGGGGAGAGGGGACAGGTATGGAATCAAAGGCATTTCTTGCTGATCGCTGCTCTAGACCTCGACCTCGACCCGAGCTTGCCGTGCTCACACCGCCGCCCGCTTCCCCTCCCCCTCCTCGTCCTCCACCCGGTCGGGCCGCTCACCATTGGCGGCGCGCTGCCATCCCAGGGCTCCGAACACGCCGTCCAGGTTGCACGCGGCGAGCGCCTCGCTGTACCGCGTCGCGCCGAGAGTGCTGTTCTCCCAGATCGTCTTGCGCTTGAGGCTGAAGAGGTCGCCGCCGCGCCGGTTCTCCACGTCCTCGGTGGTCACCGCCGACGTGAAGCCCGCCGCGGCCACCGCGCCTCGGACACGCGGAGTGTAGAGGCCGTTCGGGTAGGCGAAGTGCCGGGGAGGCTCTCCCAGCTCGCTTGCGATGTGATCGCAACAACCCTCGATCTCGGCGCGCGCGCGGGCCAGGGTGACGTTGGCGAGCGCGACGTGGTTCACGGTGTGGCCACCTACCTCGACGCCTCCTGCCTTCAGCGCGCGCAGATCCTCCCAGCTCATGAGCCTCGTCGATGCGGGCAGGTCCTGCTCCCGGATCCGGAGCCGCGTCTCGAGCCCGACGGCAATCGCGACCAGCGCATCGTGGGGGAGTTGCGCGATCAGCTGATCCAGCGTGGACGCGACCCCGTTCCCAGCGCAGGAGTCGAGCAACTTCTGGAGCGGCGCCGGGAGCCCGGCTGCCTCCGGGAGGACGCGGCGCCGCGACAGCTCGGACAGCGCCGCGTAGAGCCGATCGTGGAGGAGCCGGCGCTCGGTGCCGATGTAGCCGGTCGGGACGTAGACCGTCGCGGGGATGCCCAGGTCGCGGAGGAGAGGGAGGGCCAGGTCGTGGACTCCCGCGTACCCGTCGTCGAAGGTGACCACCGCCGCGTCGAGGGCCCGGCCCTCCATGGACGACGGCGCATCCAGGCGCCGGCGCGCCTCGTCCAGGGAGACGATCTCGCGCTCGCGAGCGAGCTGCTGCAGCTGGCGGCGCAGGGTGACGGCCGAGACGAGGAGCGACGGCAGGACCTCGCGAGCGCTGCCGGCGAAGTCAGCCGTGGGCAGGTGGTAACCGAGGATGAGCACGCGCGCTCCGCCCGCGTTCCGGCGCGCCACCGAACGGACGACCCAGCGCGCGCCCGCCGCGCACAGCGCACCGGCCACGGCAGCCTTGGCGGCGCGCCGCACGATCCACCTCGCGCTGCTGTCCGCTCGCTCGCCCATGACCTACTCCTCCTGACCAGGGGTCGAGGCGTGCTCGTCGCCCTGCCGCCCAGGGCTCGGCTGCACGCTCCGGAACCCGAAGTCGCCCGCGGAGACGGTGCGCCTCAGCCGCCGGAGGGCGCTCCACATCCGCTCCGGCGCGACGGCCCGCGCCGCGTCGCGCGCCATGCGGAAGACCTCCTCGGCGGCCGCGCCCGCTTCCGAGCGCACCCCGGGTGCGCGAACGCTTAGAGCGCAGGTCTCGCGCCGGTCGCTGGCCCAGTCGAGCTTGTGCGGCTCCGCGCCGCGCAGGAAGTCGTAGTCTCCGAGACCACGCGCATAGGCGTCCTCGACCGTCTTCCCGAGGAGCACGAGGCCCGGGCTGCGCGCGCTCCAGTCCGGATCCATGCCAGACTGGTAGTAATAGAAGCGCCTGGACAGCTCCAGGCCGTACACGGCCGCGACGGAGCGGCCGTCCACGAACATCCGGTACAGGCGCAGCCAGCCGCGCCGCGCCAGGAGCGGGGCGAGGTCGCGGTGGAAGTCCTCCACGTGACCGCGCGGAATCCCCGCCGACCCGCCGTCCGCGTCCCAGCGCAGGTGGTGGAGCCTGAGGAAGTCCTCCATGGCCTCGGGCGCCTCGGACGGGGTCTCGGCGACCACGATGCGGTACCCGGGGCGCCGCTCCAGCCAGCGGCGGCGGCGCAGGTAGGTGTCGCGCCGGCGGAAGCGGGCCAGGTGCTCGGCGAAGGTGCCGCGCAGCGCGAAGCTGGGACAGACGAAGCGGGGCTCGACGCTGGCGCGCGCGCCGCGCGAGAGGAGAGCCGCGCGCAGCGCCGCGATGGTGGCGCTGCCGCACGGGAGGTCCTCGAGGTCGAGGAGATCCCACCTCGGCATGGCCTGGGCCAGCGCCTGCGCCATCGCAGCGCGCACGGGCGGCCCGAAGCCGGGCCGCACCAGCACGTCGGCCCCGTCCGTACCGGTGAGGCCGTTCGTGAGCAGGCACCAGCGCCGTGAGCCACCGAGCAAGGCGCGGGCGCAGAGCACCAGGAGGCCCGCCAGGCGGTTGCCGCGATCCCGCGCCTCCAGGATCCACACCGGCCGGCGCTGCGCGAAGGCACGCCAGAACGTGTACTGCCACTCCCAGGAGAGGAACGGGTTCCCGAGGCCGCTCGCCTGGAAGAGCTCGGTCCACTCCTCGCGGAGCGTGGCGAGGCGGGCCGGGTCGTCGCCTTCGACGACGCGCACGGGCGACAGGCTGTTGCGGGCGATGTTGTTCACGGCAGCACCTCCTCGACGGCGGACGCGAGATAGGCCATGTCGTCGAGCGTGAGATCCTGGTGCAGCGGGAGTTCGAGCACGCAGCGGCGGAGCGCTGCCACCTCAGGGAACGCCTCGGGCGGGCAGGCCGGGTGGCCCTCGCGCCAGAAGTCGACCGTCTCGATGCCTCGCGCGAGGAGCAAGGCCGCCACGGACTCCTTGTCCTTGCAGAAGAGCGGATAGAAGAGCGGGCAAGCTCGGCGTGGCAGCTCCAGCGAGACCTGCTTCGATGTCCCGCGTAGCCGGGCATCGAGGAAGCTCCAGTTCCGCCGACGGGTGGCGACGATCGCGTCGTAGTCGAGGTTCTCCAGGATGAGCTCGGTGAGGCGACTCATGCCGACGTCGGCCTCGTCCGGATCGAAGTGCATCGTGCCGGTGGAGAGCGCGCGCATGCCCGTTGCGAAGCGGACGGCGCGGCCCGTGCGGCGGATGCCTTCGCGCAGGGCCTCGCCACCCGGGCCGTAGCGGTGCGCGAGGTGAGCCAGAAAGCTGCCCGCGGCGTGAGAGAGGGTGCTTCCCAGGGGCGCCTTGCGCGCCGGTCCAGGGGCATCGAGCGGCCCGTTCAACACCAGCACGCCGCCATTCGGGACGGGGAGCGACTTGTAGAGGCAGAAGATCCCGGCGTCGCCCCGCGCACCCAGGGGCGCGTCGTCCTCCCAGGAGAGGAGCGCCAGCGCGCAGTCCTCCACGACGCGGAGCCCGTGGCGCCTCGCGATGCCGAGGATCTCCGCCATGGGCTGCGGGACGCCGAGATAGTGGATGACGTACAGCGCGCGCGTCCGGGGGCCGATGCTCGCCTCGAGGTGCTCCAGATCGAGCCGCATCCTCCCGTCAACCCGCACGAACCTCGGTACGACGCCGGCCGCCTCGAGCGCCTCCACCTCGACACCGTGGTGGTAGGCGGGGACGAGCACCTCGCCTCCCTCCAGCCCGAGCGCCCGCGCCGCCGTGAAGACGCCGTTGCGCGCGAAGTAGTACTTGCGCAGGTGGGGCTCCGAGAACGGGAAGGGCGCCGGCCCGGCGCGGAGCCGGGGCGTCAACAGGGCAGGCCGTAGCGTCGGGAGGCACGGCAGGAAGCGGCGACCGGGAGGCCGCTCCACGGTGAATGTGCCAGCGCGGACCTGGGTCAGCGTTGCAACCACGAGAGCACCTCCTTGGCCGCCGGCTTGACCCGGTGCTTCAGCGCGTGCAGCGCGAGGCCGGCCAGGCCCGGCCGGTAGACGTAGAGCCAGTCGTGCGGGCGGAGATCGGACTCCCAGTCGCGCTTCCAAGGCATGTCCGGCCCGAGGAAGTCGAGCTCGGCGAGGCCGCGCGCCTCGCACTCGGCCAGCACTTCCCGGAAGAGGAGCTGGCCCGGCGAGCAGGCGCCGAGCGCCTCCTCGTAGGCGGGCTTGGGCAGGCTGTACACGCCGCGGTGGACGAGGCCGAAGTGCATGGCGACCGGGCGGCCGTCCAGCTCGAGCGCACGCAGCGCGAGCCACCCCTCGCGAGCAGCCGCGCGCGCGAGACCGCGATAGAACGCGAGCGTGCGCGGATCCTGGGCGATGGCGGTGCCGCGCCTGCCCTTCCAGCCTGCCGCTTCGAGTGCGAAGAACTGCTCGAGGCAACGTGCCAGCGCCTGGCCATCCTCGAGGCCCGCCTCGAGGGCGCCGACCCGGCGGATGGAGACCGCGCCCATTCCCTGGAGCCGCCGCATCCGGCGTCCCAGGTTGGCGAGGAACTTCGACGAGACCTTCTCCTCGCGCGCTCCCTGGCCAAGCGTGAGGTAGGGCGAGCGCAGCGATTCCCATCGACCGCAGGGGTGGCGGTCGCGGCGCGCCCGCTCTTCGAGCAGGGTCGAGGTGGGGCCCTCGCGCGGCACGTCCCGCAGCACGAGCACGTCCCAGCGCATCCGGTCGCGAAGGTGCGCCCAGATCGCTTCCACTGCGCCACGGGGATCCGCCCCCAGCGCCCACTCCACGCGCGACGAGTGGTCGTTCGCCGGCGCTGTCAGGAAGACGAGTCCGGCGCGGCTCTCCTCGATGAGAGGCGCCATCCCGGCGGCCCTGCCGGACCTGTCGCGAGCCACCAGGACGCGCAAGAGTCCGTCCGGCGCGAAGGCGTCGAGCCAGGCACCCAGGAATGCATGTCGGTGGTACGGCTGATCGACCGGCCCCTCCGCGATGACCGCGTCCCATTCGGAATCGAGGGCGGCGAACCCACCGACACCCTCCACCTCGCCGACGCGGTACGGGCCCGACGGACCGCGCACGGGCGGCAGAGGGATGGCCGCTGCGCTCTGCGCGACGTCGATCACTTCGCGCCCCTCCCGGTGAGAACGATCTTGGCCGTGTGGAAGATGCAGACGAGGTCGAGGAAGAGGGAGGTGTTCTTGATGTAGTAGAGGTCGTACTCGAGCTTTCGCGCCTGCTCCTCCATGGTGGAGCCATAGTGGTACCTGAGCTGGGCCCAGCCCGTGATGCCCGGCTTGACGAGCTCCCGCAGCCGGAAGAGGGGCCAGCGCCTCTGCAGCTCTTCCAGGAAGATGGGCCGCTCGGGGCGTGGTCCGACGAAGGTCATCTCACCGCGCAGGACGTTCCAGATCTGAGGTAGCTCGTCGATCCGGCTCCTGCGCAGCAGCCTCCCCACGGACAGCACGCGGGTGTCGCCGTCGGTCGCCCACACGGCGCCCATCTCCTCCGCGTCGCGGCGCATGGTCCGGAACTTCCAGATCGGGTAGGTGCGCCCGCCCTGCCCGGTGCGCTCCTGCGAGTAGAAGACAGGGAGGCCGTCGGCGAGCGCTATGGCGGCCGCCGCGCCCAGCATGATGGGCAGGGCAGCGATGAGCATGCCCACGGCGAGAAGGACGTCGAGCGCGCGCTTCACGGCCCGCGTGAAGCGATTGGCGCGGAACCCCTCGTCGAAGATGAGCGCACTGGGGCGGAGGAGGTCGAGCGGGATGCGCTTCAGCGTCGCCTCGGCGAAGGCAATGTCGCTCATCACCTCCACCCCGCGCGTGCGGCAGGCGAGGAGGGCATCCACCGGCAATCCCGCGCGCCGGTCTTCGACCGCCACCACGACCACCTCGGCGCGCAGGCGCATCGCCATGCGATCGACGTTTCCGACGAAGGGAACCGCCGGGTTCGCGGACTGCGAGACGCCGTTCGGCTCCGCGAATCCAACCAGCTCGAAGAGTCCATCCGCCTCCGCCTCGACGTCGCTGGCCAGCTGGCGCGCGCGCGCGCCGGAGCCGAGGATGAGCAGGCGCGTCGGCGAGCCGATCATGGCGGGCATGGCGGCGCGGGCCGCGATCACCGCCAGCGCGCCACCCGCGGCCGCCAGCACGAGCGAGCGTCGCGGGATCCAGCCCATCGGCACGAGGAGGGGGAGCGCGAGGTAGGCGATGGCCAGCGTCACCACGGCCACGCCGAGCGCCCGGAGCAACCGGCGCCCGTCGTTGCGGTCGAGCGCGGCGGAACGCAGGTCGTAGAGGTCGCCGAAGTAGAGCGCCCCGGCGAAGGCGAGCGCGGCGATGGCCGCGCGAAGGAAGGCGGCGCCCAGACCCCGCTCCGCGGTGACGAGCGGGTGCGCCGCGGGGCCGAGCGACATGCCCGCCAGGAGCGCCAGGACGAGCGCGCTCTCCTCGGCGACGAAGAACGCCGCCTTGCGACCGGAAAGCCAGTGGTTGAAGACGCGGACCAACCAGCCCCCTTCGGCGCCCCACTCCAGGCGCGCCCACCCAAGCGGTCATCCCGACAAACCTCGGCAACCCGAAGGACCGCCACGGCGACGGACCCAGGCCCACTCACTGGCGCGCGCCCGGATGGCTCACACGGCCTGTCCCTCGTCTCGCAGGTACCTCGCGTAGCTCGGCTCCTCGATGCAGTTCAGCACGATGCCGACGAGGCGGTGGGAGAGCGTCTCCACCGCCATCTTCACCACGTCGCGCGGTGTCGCGCCGGCGCGGATGACGAGCACGACGCCATCGGCGGCGGTCGCGAGCCGCCCTGCGTCCGAGAGCGCCAGCGCCGGTGGCGCGTCGAGCACGACGAGCGAGAACGAAGAGCGCAGGGTGTCGAGCGCAGCGGCCAGCCGTGGACTGCGCAGGACGGCGGCCGGATCGCGCGCCTCCCCCGCGCACAGGACAGCGACGTTGCCGACGCGCGAGAGCGCCTGCGACAGCTCGGCCTTGCCCTCGGCGACCTCACCCAGCCCGGCGCGAGGAGCGAGGTCGAAGAGGCGGGCCAGGCTCGGCCGGCGGAAGTCGCACTCGACGAGCGCCACCTCCCGGTTCTCCCGGGCGGCGGTGAGGCAGAGGTTGGCGGCGGTCAGGCTGCGGCCCTCGCCGCGGGCGCAGGAGCTGATGGCGATGGTGCGCAGCAGGCGCTCGGCGCAGATGCGGTCCAGGCGGTTGAGCAGTACCCGGTACTGCTCAGCCTCCATGGACTCCGGCGCGACCATCGCGACCAGGCGTCCCTCCTCCTGGTGATGGTTCATGGCCTCGAGACTGTGGGCGGGAACAGACATGGCGTCGTTCTCCTCTCTTCAGCGCTGGGCGCCGATGCGGCGTGGTCCGATGCGAGGGATGGAGGCAAGCACGGGCACGCCGAACGCGCTCGCGTCCTGCGGTCCGCGCAACGAGCTGTCGAAGTACTCCGACGCGGCCGCAGCGAGCAGGGAAGCCCCGAGGGCAGCCGCGAGCGCGATGAGCGCGAGGTTCAAGCGGTTCGGCCCGGCCGGCCGCGAGGGAGCCAACGCCGCCTGGACCACGCGGAAGAGGTTCGGCGAATCCGCCGCGAGCAACAGCTCAGCCGACTGGGCGTCGGCCGCCCTCGCCAGCGTGGTCGTGTACTTGGCGCGGATCGTCTCGTAGTCGCGGGCCAGCGCACGGTACTGCTCGCCGAAGCGCGGCGCGGCGTCGAGCCGTTTCTGGACGGCCGCGAGCTCGGTCCTCAGGCGACCCACGGCAGCCTCGTGGTCGCGGATCTCTGCGTCGATGCGCGCCACCTGGTCGTCCAGGCGCTCGCGGCGGAAGCGCTTCATCTCCTCGGAGCTGCGGTTCGAGACCTCCTGGTACTGGCGCTCGAGCCGCCTCACGTCGGGGTGGTCCGATCCGTATGCGGCGCGCGCCGCCTCCAGCCGGCGCAGCACGTCCTCGGCGTTGCCGCCGGCGAGGCCCGCATCGCTGGTCGGCTCCGGGATGCTCGCGAACAGCGCGGTACGGCGGCGCTGCGCCTCGGCGATCGAGCCAGCCCTCATGTCCAGCTGCGCGGTGAGCGCCGAGGCCAGCCGGAGGTTTGTCTCGTTCGCCTCGGGCACCTCCGTCGCGTGCTGGCCCTTGAAGGCGACGAGCTTCTCCTCTTCGGTGGTCAGGCGGCGGGAGAGATCTTCGAGCTGCCTCGCCAGCGTGTCGCGGAGGTTGCGCGCCTGCGACTGGAAGACCTGGCGCGTCAAGTCGGCGTAGATGCGCGGGATGAGGTCGGCGGCCCTGGCCACCTTGTCCCGATCCTTGCCGCGGACTTCCACGACGAACAGGAGGGAGGGGGGCCCGCCTGCGACCTCGCCCTCGAGCCGCACCTCGACGTTCCGCCGCAGTCGCTCGATGGCCTCGTCGGGCTCGCGCTTC
>JBGQLS010000098.1:0-15761 GCA_041500205.1 Anaeromyxobacteraceae bacterium
GCCCAATCATGAAAGCTGCCTTCGTGCTGATCCGCTGTGAGCTCGGGAAGGTCGAGCAGGTCGCGAACGCCGTGATGGAGATCGATGGCGTCTCGGAGGTGCACTCCGTCACCGGCCCCTGGGATCTCCTGGTCAAGCTCTATGCGGCCGACTACGAGGCGTTCGGTGACCTCATCCCCGACCACGTCCAGAACGTGCCGGGTATCCGCGAGACCGAGACGCTCCTCGCCTTCCGCGCCTTCAAGCCCGGCGCGTAGGGCTCGCCTTCGGCTCGCGCCACTAGTCTCCGAAGTCGCGGCGGTACATCCGGACCACCGCGACGAGGAACGTGACGGAGAGGGGCCCGACGAGGAATCCGATCGGCCCGAACGCGGCGAGCCCTCCCAGGAGGGCGAAGAAGATCACGGCCCCGTGGATGGGAACGCCGCCGCGGATGAAGATGGGCTTCAAGACGTTGTCGATCAGCGAGACCACGCCGACGCCGTACACGACGAGGAAGAGGCCGGCGCCGGTGTGTCCAGTCAAGAACATGACGACGCCCACCGCGATGACGACGATGGTCGCTCCCAGCGCCGGGACGAGGGAGAGCACGAAGGTGACCATCCCGAAGAAGAGCGGGTTCGGTACCCTCGCGATGACGTAGCCCAGGAGCGCGAGCAACGTCTGCACGCCTCCAGTGGCGATGGTGGAGACGAGCACGGTGACGGTGACGCGCCGGAACTGGAGCAGGAGCTCCGAGACCTGCCCGCGCTTGAGGGGGATGACCTCGTTGAGCCAATCAACCAGCGCGGGGCCGTCGAGCAATAGGAAGTAGAGCGCGATGAGCGTGAGCACGCTCTGCAGGAGGAAGCTCCCGGTCGCCGTGAGCACGTTCCCGAGGACCGCCGCGGCGCGCGCTCCCTCGGCGCTCGCCACTTCCTGCAGGCGCTCGAGGCTGCTCGGGAGCACCTGCCGCAGGTGCTCGGCGACGGGCCGCAGCGCGTCCGGGACGCGCGCCACGAGCTGCTCGACGGTCTTGTCCTGCACGGCGTGCCGCAGCCAGGCGAGGCCGCTCTGCACCTGCGGGACGACCACGGCGCCGAGGGCCGACATCGGGCCCACGACCGCCACGAGGACGGCCACGGTGAAGAACAGAGCGGCCAGGGTGCGCCGGCCCCCCAGGGCGGCCGCCAGGCGCGTCGTCCAGGGCGCCAGCGCGCCGGCCAGCACGGACGCCACGAAGAGCGAGGTGGCGAAGGGCAGGACGATGTCAACGAGCAGCACAAGGGCCAGGATCGCGAGGATGACGAGGGCCGCGTGCGCGGTGCGAGCCGGGACCATGGGCCGTAGAGACTACTGGGAAACGCGACCAAACGGCGAAATGCGGGTCAGAAATTGAGGTGCACGCGCTCGGGCGGTATGCCGGCGCCGGCCAGGGTCGCCTTCACGTCGTCGACCATGGCCGTCATCCCGCACACGAAGGCGACCGAGGCCTCGGGCGGCGAGCCGCCGAAACCGAGCGACCGCGCCACCTCCTGGACCCGGCCGCGCACGCCCGGCCATGCCTCGTGCTCCTGCGAAGGACACAGGACGACCCGGATGCCTCCTCGTTCCCAGGCGAGGTGCTCGCGCGTGTAGGCGAAGTCACCTCCGAGCCGCTGGCCGTAGAAGAGGGTCACGCGGTCGAAGGTGTCGCGGTGCGCCAGGATGTGCTGCACCAGCGCGCGGATGGGAGCTATCCCGGAGCCGGCGGCGAAGAGGAGGACGTGCCGTCCTCGCGCCTCCTCCACGAGGAAGCCCTTGCCGAACGGCGCCGAGACGTAGACCGCGCCGCCGGGGGAAGCGGCGGCGATGGCGGCGTCGGCCACGCGCCCGCCACGCTTCACGAGCAGTTCCACGACGCCAGCAGGCGAGGGGGCCGTCGCGAGGGCGAAGTAGGCGTCCCCGACCCGGGTGTGGAGCTTCACGACCTGTCCCGGCCGCTCATGGGCACGGGCGATCGGGGGCGGCAGCTCGAACCGTAGCCCGCGCAGCGCGGGGGTCTCGTCCCACGCGTCCATCAAGTGCGCCTGCGCGATGGGAGCGGCTGCGACGGTCACGCGGTTCCTTTACCGCTTCCGGGAGGCGCGCGCTGGACTCGTCCTCTGCCTCAGCGGGCGGCCGGTCCGAGGACCTCGAGCATGGCCCGGCCGAACGCCGGCAGGTCCTTCGGGACCCGCGCCGAGACGATGTTCCCGTCCACCACCGCCGGCTCGTCCACCCAGTGAGCGCCCGCGTTCACCAGGTCGTCGCGGATCCCCACGGTCGAGGTCATCCGCCGCCCACGCACGATGCCTGCCGAGATGAGCACCCAGGGGCCGTGGCAGATGGTCGCGACCATCCCGCCGGACTCGTGCACCTCACGCACGCGCCGCAGCACCACCGGATCCCGTCGCAGCTTGTCGGGCGCCCAGCCGCCCGGCGCGACGAGTCCCGCCAGGTCCTCGGCGCGGAAATCGGCGACGCTCCCGTCGACCGAGCATGGATAGCCGTGCTTGCCCCGGTATTCGCGCTCACCGATGCCGGCCAGCTTCACGACGTAGCCGGCCTCCTCCAGCCGCAGCTTCGGGTACCAGACCTCGAGGTCCTCGTACTCGGGGCCGACCAGCACGAGGACGGTGCGAGCGGGGTTCATGGGACGCCTCCGTTGCAGGAGCTGGGCTCCAGACGTCGGGCTTGAGCCCCGGGGAAGCTGTCCGTGTTCGCGGGGCGCTTCTCTGGGGTCCCGAGGCCTCAGGTCTATCTAGCGCCGCGTCGGGCAGGGTTCAGCGGAACATCAATACCGCACGAGAGCGTGTACCTTTTGCGGTCCGAGACGGCTCGCGCCGTTGAGGAACCCGAGCTCGAGCAGGAAGGCGAAGCCGACCAGCACCGCGCCTTGTCCGATCACCAGCCTCCCCACCGCGTCGGCGGTGCCGCCGGTGGCGAGCACGTCGTCGACGACCAGCGCGCGCTCCCCCGCGCCGAGGGCGTCGAGGTGCATCTCGAGCGCGTCCTCGCCGTACTCGAGCGCGTATACCTCCCGCGCCGTGCGCCAGGGCAGCTTCCCGGGCTTGCGGACGATGGCGAGTCCGGCGCCGAGCGCGATGGCCAGCGGAGCGGCGAAGAGGAAGCCGCGCGATTCGATGCCGACCACCTTCGAGACTCGCTCGCCGCGGTAGCGGTCGGCCAGCGACTCGATCACGCGGCGGAAGAGCGAAGCGTCGGCGAGCACTGGGGTGATGTCCTTGAAGACGATCCCCTTCTTGGGGAAGTCGGGGATGTCCCGGATGCGGGCACGCAGCTCTCTTGTCATGGCGGTCGAGAGTATCACGCGGGAGAGGGTCGCCCAGAACTCGGTCTCGGCTCCGCGGGCGATTGCGGCGCCTCGGTTCGCTGTGGCTGGCGTGGCCCGTGGCGATGCCCTGTCGGCGCGCGCAGCAGCTTGCGCCTCGCCCGCCCGGCTCGGTCTCCGGTGTTTCGGGCGAGCGGAGCCGGCCGAGGCGGATGGCTGGTCACGTCACTGTAGGTACAGGAGCGGGTTGCGCGGCCGGCTGCCCTCGCGCACCTCGAAGTGCAGGTGGGGACCGCTCGTCCGTCCCGACTTGCCGACCCTCGCGATGGGCTGACCTACCTCGACCCGCTCCCCCTGGCGGACCAGGACGGCGCTGGCGTGGGCGTACAGCGTGAGCAGGCCGCTCTCGTGCCGCACGATGACGATCGAGCCGTAGCCAGATTGGGTTCCGGAATAGATCACGGTGCCGCTCGCGGCGGCGCCGATGTTCGAGCCCTCGGGCGCGGCGATGTCGATGCCGTCGTGCCGCTGACCCTGCCGGACGCCGTAGCGGCTGTAGAGCACGCCCCGCACCGGCCATCGCAGCTTCGCTTCCATCGCCGGGGTGGGGAGGGACGACGCCTGCCTCGGTTCCGGCGACACCACCTCGTGCTCGGGTGGGGCGCCGGGCGCGAGCGGTGGCACCTCGAGCGCGCGCGTCGCGCCGGGCACGAAGAGCTCCATTCCCGGCTCGAGCTGGCGTGGATCGCGCAGGTCGTTCACCTCCATCAGCTCGCGCGGAGGTATCCCGTAGCTCCTTGCGATGCGGTAGACGGTCTCCCCGCGCTTCACCACGTGGACGACCCCGACCAGGTCGGGCTCGACGTGCGGCTCGGCGCTGGTGAGGGGGAAGGGTGGCGGCTCGGCTGTGCCGGGAGCGTGCGCGCAGGCCAGGAGCGCGAGCGCCGCGGCCGCCGCCAGCGGGTAGCGCCCGGTCAGAGCGATGGCTCCTTGGTGAAGCCGTCGATGGTCCAGTTCTTCATCTCGGCGAGCAATGCGTCATTGCTCCAGTCGAGGTGGAGCGGTGTCACGGACACGAGCCCGTCCTGGAAGACGCAGTTGCAGTCGGAGTGCGGGATGTCCTCGTTCACCGCGCCTTCGCCGCCGATCCAGTAGTAAGGGCGGCCGCGCGGGTCCTTCTTCTCCACGACTTCGTTCCCGTAGGTCCGCCGCCCCAGCCGCGCGAAGCGATAACCCTTCACCGGCCCGGACGGCACGTTCACGTTGAGCAAGATAGGCGCCAGCGGGGGGCTCCGTTTAACGCGCCGGGCCAGCGCCGCAGCGAAGCGGACGGCGTGTTCGAACTCGTGCGGCGGGGAGGCGAGCGAGACGGCGATGGCATTGCAGCCCAGGATGGCTCCCTCCATCGCGGCGGCCACCGTCCCCGAGTAGAGCACGTCGGTACCGAGGTTGGGGCCGTGGTTCACGCCCGAGAGGACGAGGTCCGGCCGCCGGTTCTTCATCACGAGGTTCAGGGCCATGTACACGGCGTCGGTCGGCGTCCCGTCGACCGAGAAGCGGCGCGGGCTCAACTCGACGACGCGCAGCGGCCGGTGGAGCGAGATGGAGTGGCTCGACGCCGACTGCTCGCGGTCGGGGGCGACGATCCAGACCTCATCGTCCGGGAAGGCGTTGGCGAGCGCGGTCAGCCCCGGGGCGTTGACGCCGTCGTCGTTGGAGAGCAGGAGTCGCACGCGCCGAATCTACCACCCGGCAGCGCCGGCGCCAGAACCCGCCGAACAGCGTCGCGCCGTCGAGCATCGCTGCGTACGAGCTCACGCCGAGGCGGCGCCGTCCCCGCATGGCGGACGACGAGGGAGCTCGTACGTCGGTAGTGGCCCGGGCAGGACGCCGACGGCGATGATGGGAGGAGTGGCGTCGAGCCTGAGCTGCCTGCTCGACCGCACCGCCTCCGCGTTGTTCAGCGGGTCGAGACGACCTCACCGGGCGAAGCGGCCACGTTGAGCGCCGAGGTGCTCATCGCGTTGGCTTTGCCTGTGCCAGGGAACGATCCGGATCTGCCCCGTTTGGGTTTCGTGAGCTGCCGCCGCTCGCGGACCGGTGGGCGGGGGAGGACCTGAACGCGAGCCACCCCGCCAGCAGGCGGCCCAGACCCCGGAAGCCTTCCGTCCGAGCTTCCGCCCCAAGGCCGCGGCGCGAGGTTGACAGCCGACACGGCTGAGGTTGACAGCCGACACGGCTAAGGTCATCTACACGCTCCAACGAAGAGCGCGGTGACAGGAAGCGGGCGGCCGCGTCGGACCACGAGCCAGAGGGCAGTGAATGGACGACCGAACTGCCTTCAACCGCAGTCCCGAGGAGCGTCCGGGCATGTTCCCGGGCGAGCCACCCTGCGCCCACGATCGGGCCGGCAAGCCCGGCATCGTCTGCAACACGTGCGTGCCCTGGCTCGTCCGCAAGCGCCGGCCGGTCCTCCTGGTCGCGCTGGCGGCGTTCGCCGTCGGCGCCTTCTTCTCGGTGAAGCTCTATTCCAACCTGCGCTCGGGCTTCGAGAACCTCCTGCCCGACACGGCCCCGAGCGTCCGCGCGGTCCGGACGCTCGGGCCCGCGCTGCACAACGTCACGCACCTCTCCATCGTCTTCGAGGGCAACGACGGCGACGCGCTCGATCGGCTTGCCGACGACCTCGCGGCGAAGCTGCGGCGCCTTCCACCGGACCTGGTGGAGTCGGTGGAGTACCGCACCGATGAGCAGGAGGCGTTCCTGCGCCGCTACGGCGGGCTGTATCTCTCGACGGAGGACCTCGACAAGATCCAGCAACGGATCGACCGCCGGATCGCGTGGGAGAAGCGAAAGGCCAACCCGATGCTCTCGATCCTGGGAGAGGACGAGGAGCTCGGGCCACCGCCGCCGGTCGACTTCGGCGACATCGCGGCGAAGTACGGCGCGGTCAATGGCGCGCTCTCCCAGTTCAGGAAGGGCTACTTTCAGACGCCCGACGGGAAACTCCTCGTCTTGCTGGTCCGCACGCCCGAGGCCTCCACCGGCCTCGACGCGAACCAGCGGCTCCTGAACGAGGTGAAGAAGCAGGTCGGCGCCCTGCAGCCGAAGCGCTACGACCCGACGATCCGGGTGGGCTACGACGGAGAGGTGAGCGACCTGGTCGAGGAGCAGGCCGCCCTGGAATCCGATCTCATCTCCTCGACGGTGGTGGTGCTCCTCTTCGTCCTGCTCGCCATCTACCTCTACTTCCGGCGATGGACGGCCATCCTCTCCATCCTCGGTGCGCTCGCCGTCGGGTGTTCGCTCACCTTCGGGCTCGCCTGGTTCCTGGTCGGCTACCTCAACGCCAACACCGCGTTCCTCGGCTCCATCGTCGTCGGCAACGGCATCAACTGCTCGATCATCGTGGTGGCGCGGTTCCTCGAGGAGCGTCGGCGCGGGCGCGACCTCGACCAGGCGCTGCAGATAGCGTGGTCGTCGACACAGGCCGCCACCTTCGTCGCGTCGTTCGGCGCCGGGCTGGCCTATCTCGCCCTCGGCATCACCGACTTCCGCGGCTTCAGCCAGTTCGGCCTCATCGGGGGCCTCGGCATGGCGCTGTGCTGGTTGACCGCCTACCTGCTGCTGCCGCCGCTCCTGGCCGTGCTCGACCCCCTCTCGAAGCGCGCGCTCTCGCCGCGGAGGGCTTCCATCGTGGGAGGATTCGACGAGCGGCTGCTGCGCCATTCCAATGTGCTGCGCTGGGTGACGCTGGCGCTCCTCGTCTTCTCCGCGGTCGGCGTCGCTACCTACCGCGGGTACGTCATGGAGTACGACGCGGAGAAGCTCCGCGCCGCGAAGAGCACGGAGAGCGGCTCACAGTACTGGGGGAAGAAGGGCGACGCGGTGTTCCGCGCCTACCTCACTCCCATGGTGGTCCGAGCCGACACGTACCAGGACCTCACCACGTTCGTCACGCGCCTCGATCGGGACCGCGCCAAGCTCGGTCAGAAGGATCCCATCCGCGAGGTGCGCACGCTCGACAGCGCCATTCCCCCGGAGCAGCACGAGCAGATCAAGCGCCTCGAGAAGCTTCGCGAGACCCTGCGCGACAGCCGCCTCGCGCTCCTCGACCCGGAAACACGCCGCATGGCCCAGGAGTTCAGGCCGCCGGACGACCTGCGACGCGTCACGCTCGACGACCTCCCGCTCGCCATCCGCCTGCCGCTCACGGAGCGCGACGGTACGGCCGGGCGTATCGCCTTGATCTTCCCGAAGAAGGTCGGATCGATCACGCCCGAGGAGACGCGCGGGATAGCGAACCTCGTCCGCGGCGCCATCACCTCGTCGGGCGAACACGCCATGGCCTTCGGGCAGTCGCTCATCTTCCTCGACATCGGCGACGCCATCGTGCACGACGCTCCGATGGCGACTGGACTCGCCTTCGCGGGGGTGGTCGTGCTCGTGCTCGTCGCGCTGCGCCGCCTCCAGTCAGCGCTGCTCGTGCTGGCCAGCCTCCTCATCGGCGTCGCCTGGCTCGTGGGAGCGGCGGCCTGGGCCCGCGTGCGCGTCAACTTCCTCAACTTCGTCGTCTTGCCGATCACGTTCGGCATCGGTGTCGACTACGCCGTGAACATCGTGCAGCGCTGGCGCCTCGAGGGTCCTGGTTCGCTGCGGCGGGTGCTACGGGAGACGGGTGGCGCGGTGGCGCTGTGCTCGCTCACCACCATCATCGGGTACTCCTCGCTCATGGTGGCCGACAACCGCGCGCTGCGAGGCTTCGGCTTCCTCGCCTCGGTGGGTGAGGTCGCCTGCCTCGCCGCCGCGCTGGTGGCGCTTCCCGCCTTCCTGCTCGCGCGCGCTCCGGGGCGCAAGGGGACGCCCGCGCAGCCGAAGTAGGGCGGAGACCGCCCCGCCCCGGCAAACCGCCGCGCCCGGCGTTGCCACGGGCGGGCTCGCTCGCTACCTCAAGGACTCTCGAAGGAGGTGGCAGGTGCGGAGCGATATCACCAGACGTGACAAGAGGCGAAGACCAGCATGACCCCGCCCGAACCTGCTCCCGGCGCGGAGGCGGTCAGCGTTTCGCGTGAAGATCCGACCTATCCCGTTCATCATCGGCGCCCCTTTCCGTTGGAGCAGCTGATGGAGCTCGCCCATCGGACCCTGAACGCCTACAACCGCATCGTGGCCCGCTGGTCCATCGACGGGAACCACGAGCTCTTCGACACGGCCCGGTTCCCGTGGATCCAGCGGGTCGAGGCGGAATGGGGTGCCATCCGGGCCGAGCTCGACGGTGTGCTGGCGCGCCCGGAGGAGATCCCGCTCTTCTCCGACATCTCCCCGGATCAGATCCATCTGACCCCGTACGGTAAGTGGAAGACCTTCTTCTTCATCGCCTATGGCGTCCGCGTGGAGGAGAACTGCCGGCGCTGCCCGGAGACGACCCGTGTCCTCGGGCTCATCCCGGGCCTGCAGACGGCCTTCTTCTCGATCCTCGCTCCCGGTGTGCACATTCAGCCACATCGCGGACCTTACGGCGGCGTCCTCCGGTACCACCTCGCGCTCAAGGTGCCGGAGCCGCGGGCAAGTTGCAGGATCCGGGTGGGCGACCACATCGCCAGCTGGGAGGAGGGGAAGAGCCTCGTCTTCGACGACACCTACGAGCACGAGGCCTGGAACGAGACCTCGGGCCAGCGCGTGGTCCTCTTCGTCGACTTCGAGCGCCCGCTGCGTCCGGCCCTGCGCGCTATCAACCGGTCGCTCATCCGCATCATCTCGGCATCGCCCTTCGTTCAGGATGGGGTCCGTCGCTACGAGGAGTGGAAGAAGCGGCAGTAGCTCGCGCGGGGGCCTGCGAGAAGCGGTCGCCTCGCCTGCGAGAAGCGGTCGCCTCGATCGAGCCGCCTGCGTCGTGCAGGGCCCCGGCAGGGGCAGGCTGCGTTGCCCGTCACTTACCTGGGATGCTAAAGGTGCGGCGCCTTGCGAAGCACCCCCGCACCGGAAAGGCCGCATGAAGATCGCCCTCACACCCGCCGAGAAGGTCCGAGGCGTCGCGAAGTACCTGGATGTACGGCTGAACCGGCGGCCCCTGAGCGTCTCCATCGAGGTCACGAAACGGTGCAACGCGCGATGTGATTTCTGCGACTACTGGAAGATCACGGATCGCGACGAGATGACCGACTTCGCCGATGTCGTGCGGCGCTTCGACCCGCTCGTGGTCGTGATCACGGGAGGCGAGCCGATGTTGCGGCGCGACCTCGTCTCCATCGTGAAGGGGATCCGAGAGCTGCCAGGCTTCCGCTACATCACCCTCCTCACCCACGGCGGGTTCCTCGGGGACGAGAAGGTTCAGGACGTGGTCCGCGCCGGGGTCAACCAGATCAACGTGTCGCTCAACTACCCGGACGCTCGCCAGGATCGAGAGCGCGGGATCCCCGGGCTCTTCGCCCGACTGGAAAAGGTCATCCCGAGGATCGCGAAGGACTGCGGGGCGATCATCACCCTCTCCTCCATGCTCATGGTCGAGAACATGCACGACGCGGAGGCGCTGGTGCGGCTTGCGCACGCCTGGGGCGTCCACATCGGGTTCAGCGGCTACAACGACCTCAAGAACGGGAACCAGCGTTACTTCCCCTCGCCCGCGCAGCTTTCCGAGATGCGGGCCGTGTGCCGCCGGCTCATCCAGCTCAAGCGCGAGCTCCGCAACGTGGCCAGCTCCGACTACTTCTTCGAGACCCTGCCCGAGTTCTACGAGCGCCGCGAGATCAGCGGATGCCGGGCCGGGCAGAACATGCTCCACGTGAGTCCGAAGGGGATGGTCCAGCCCTGCGCGGAGCTCCCCGCCGTCGCGCACTACACCGATTTCAAGCCTCGCGACTTCCCGGGAACCGGCTGCGGAAAATGCTTCGACTCCTGCCGGGCCGAGCCGGAGGCGCCGGTCACGCTGCGTCGCATCGGCGAGATCCTGGGGCTCGCGTAGCGCATGCTCGCTCCCGAAGGCGCACCGGCTCCGCGCCGCCATCCCGGCCTCCGGGTGGCGGCCGGCCTCGCCCTCGGGGTCGCCGCCGCCATCGCGGTCGCGCTGTACCTAGGGATCTCGGGGCGCGCGCTCCTCTCCGCCGCGCGGGGAGCGCGGCACGGTCCTCTCTACGTCGCCGCGGCGGGCGCCATCGCCCTCCTGGCGCTGCAGTCGCTGCGCTGGTGGCTCGTCATGCGCGCCGCGGTCGGGATCCGGTACGCGCACGCGTTCCAGGCGATGGCGGTCGGGTTCCTCTTCAACGTCCTCCTGCCGGCGCGCGGGGGCGACCTGCTCCGCGTGCAGTACCTCGGAAAGCGCACGGGGATCTCCCGCGCCAAGCTCCTCGGCACGGAGATCGTGGACTTCGGCAGCGACAAGCTCGGCTGGCTCATTGCCTTCCCCCTCATCTGCTCGTTCGGCGACCCGCCGCGGTGGCTGTTTCGCACGGCGTGGCTCATGGGCGGCGTCGCCTTGGTCGCGGTGGGAGTCCTGGCGCTCATGGGGAGCCGGCTCGGGCGTGGCCGGCCGGGCGGGGGAGACTATGGACCCCGCTGGCTCGCGAACCTGCGCGCCGGTTTCGCGGTGAACCACTGGAAGCGCCTGCTCACCATCCAGCTGATGGTGGCGCCGCTCCCTTGGGTGTGGGAGACGGCGGTGGTCGCCTGGGCGGGGAGGTCGTTTGGCCTGTCGCTCACCATGGTCCAGGCGTTCTCGGTGCTCACCGCGTTCAATGTGGCCACGGCCGTACCTTCGCCTGGAAACGTGGGCTCCTTCGAAGCAGGCGGAACGCTGGCCCTCACCACGCTCGGCGTCCCTCGCGACATCGCGCTCGCCTTCGTGTTCCTTTACCACCTCACCCAGGTCGTGCCGACGGCCGCACTGGGGGCGCTGGTCCTCGTCGCTCGCGGCGAGAAGATCTTCGGCAAGGGCGGGTTCCTGCGCGCCGGGGGGGCCTCCACCCCCGCTCCGGGCAACGGCGACGCGAGCGGCGCTGCCTGCATCGATCCGGTCAGTGGACGAGCGTGAAGCCGGTGTAGTCCGCGGAGCTCGCGCTCTGGGTCTGGTCGCCGTCCGTCATTATCGCGAGAGCAACGAGATCCGGGACCGGAGAGTCGGTGTCCCTGTTCGAGAAGTGCGCGCGGAACTCGGCCGCGGGGTCGACCTCCTCGGTGACCCACTCGCCGATCGGCGCGCCCGACTCCCGGATGATCGAATCCTGCGCCGTGAACGGGGTGCGCCGCTTGGCGCAGGTGCTGCCCTTCCGGCCGACCGTGCTCCACACGTACTTGAGCGCGTACCAGCGCAGCGTGCCGTGGAAGACGAGGTACACGGCCGCGCTCGAGTCCCCGCGCTCGGCGCGGCACTCGTCGCCCCCGAGTGGGAGCGCCATCGCCCGCCAGCGCCAGCGCACCTTCTTCACGGCCCGCCGCAGCGCCTCGGGGACGTGCACGCTCAGCGTGACGCTCTCCAGCGGAGGTCGGTAGCGGGCGCGCAGGAAGGCCTCGGCCGGGTCTTCCTCGACCTGATAGTAGCTCACCGGTCCCGATTGCCCGTGCTCCACCGCGAAGGCGTGCACGTCGAGGCGCGTCTCCACCGGAGGGACGTCGAGTGCGCCCGCCGGCAGGGCGAGGAGCGCGGACGCGAGCGCGGCCAGCGCGGCGGCGCGAGCGCCCTTTGGATTGCCGCCTGCGTCGCTCATCACGCTCTCACCGCAGTCCGGCCACGAGGAGCGCCATCGTCAGCGCGCCCGAGCCGATCATGGCCCAGCCTAGCTCGCGCAGGCGCTTCGGCGAGAAGCGCGTCAGGCACACGGCGACGGAGAGGAGCGCGGAAGGAGCCAGCGCCAGCGGGGCAGCGCTGGGCAGCCCGGCGAGAGGAACGGCGACGAGGGCCCCCGCGAGGAGCATCCCCGCGACGGCAGCGTACGCACGTCCCGGGTCGCGCCTCCCCTTCGAGCGTGCTCGCACGAGCACCACCTGGACTGCGAGCGTGGCGGCCGCGAAGGCGAGGACCCAGGTGAGAAGAGAGGCGACCGCGCGAGCCAGCGACGCCCCGCCTGACAGAGCCACCGCGAGCCCGCACGAAGAGAGCGCCGTGGCCACGACCATCTCGCCGGCGATCGTCTTCTCGAGCCGCCGCACGACGAGCCAGCCCACGACCAGGGCCAGGACCACCGGCAAGAGGAGCGCCCAGCGCGCCGGCGTCGGCGCGAGCACCACGCCGAGCAGGCCCGAAGCCGCGGAGAGCGCCCCCAGCACGCCGAGCAGTCGCCGCGCGCGAGGCCCGTCCGCCTCGAGAGCGCGCTGGCCGCGCTGCCCCAGGACGACGAGGACGGACTCGTGGGCCACGAAGGCGAGGACGATCGACAGGGTGAGGGCGAGCGAAGCCAGGCGGGGCCGGCCGATGGCGAGGGCGGTGAGCAGCGGCATGGCGAGCTGCCCGTACGCGCCGTGCTCGTGGGGGATGAGCGCGCGGCGGGAGGACGGGTTGGAGGTCGAGGGTGTGCTCTGCATGGCAGGAGTCTCGAACCGCCAGTCGCGGGAGATCGCGCACGTCACGGCGCGGCGACGGTCAGCTTTTCGCTGATCCGTTCAGCGCGCGCAAGTGCGGGAGGAGAGGGACAAGGCTAGGGCCGGTCGAGCTCGCCCTTGGATGCCGGAGCGCGTCCGAGTACCCGGGCAAGGACGTCCGGCCTGTCCGTCATCACGCCGTCCACGCCGGCGTCCAGGAGGACGCGCATGTCGTCCTCCGCGTCGACGGTCCAGACGAACACCGCCATGCCCTGGCCGTGCAGGTACACCACCGTTTGCCGATCGACGACCACGATGTCGCTCCCTTCCATGCGATGGGGAAGGTCCGCGACGTCCCAGCCCCCGGGGCAACCGGTAGCGCCCTCGACGCGAGCCGCCATCACGTGGCAGGTCGCCGCGCTCTCCGGGAGGAAGTGGCAGGCTCCGGGGAGGAGCGAGCGGATGCGCTCGCCCTGCTCGTCGTGCTGTGAGCCGAGGCAGACCCGGTCCGCCGCGCCCGCCTCGCGCACGATCCGTACGAGCGCCTCCGCCAGCCGTGGGTCAGCGCTCTTCGCCTCGATGTTCATCCGCGTGCCCGGGAACCGCGCCAGGAGCTCGCGCAGCGCCGGCGGAGACACGCCGCGCCCGCGCCACGGGAAGGTGCCACCCTCGTCGGGCGTGAACGCGAACCCTGCGTCGAGCGCCCGTGCCTCGGCGAACGTGCGGGCCTCGATCGTCCCGGGCGCGCCGGTGAGCCGCGAGGTCTCGTCGTCGTGGAAGACCAGCACCTCGCCGTCGGCCGTGAGGTGCACGTCGAGCTCGAAGGCGTCGGCGCCGAGGCGCGCCGCCTGCTCGAAGGCGGGGAAGGTGTTCTCGGGCGCGAGGCCCGCGCCTCCCCGGTGCGCGACGAGCCACGGCCGCCGCAGGCCGAGATAGGGCTTCACGCGAGGGAGAGCGGCCAGGTCACTGTACCGTCGCGCCGAGGCCGTCCACGATGCGGGCGCCCTCCGACAGGAGCCAGTCGTCGGTGTCGAGCTGGATGGCGTCCTCGTGCGTGCCGCCGCGCATGAGCAGCCAAGGCTGCCTCGCCAGCTCGGCGTCGACGTAGATGGGGATCCCGAAGAGCGAGAGCGGCGGCTCGGCGCCGGCCTCGCAGGGCCAGAACCGGTCGGCGAAACCCGTCTCCGGGACGAGCTCCACCTCCCGCGCATGGAGCGCCTCTCGCAGTGCGTCGATCTCGACGCGCTCCGTGGCGGCGACCACTGCCAGCGCAAGCTTGCCGTCCACGTTGACGACGACCACCTTCGCAACGCGCGAGCCTGTGACGTGTTCGGCGGCCGCCAGCTTCTGGGCCGCTATCGCGCGCCCATGTACGAAGTGCTCGAACCGCAGACCGTGCTCGCGCAGGTAAGCATCGACCATCGTCGGGATCATGGGGCACCTCCATCCTGTTCGTAAGCGGATCGTCTCCCTGCTGCCGCGTGCCTGGCAAGCGTCCCGGTAGGGGCCCACGAAAAGAAGCGAGGGCACGGGCCTGTAGCGGGCGTCGTCTGCTCGGGGTTCGTTGTTTCCAGGCCTTGATCGAAGCGAGCCGCGGGCTATGTCTCGGCGGGTGCCATCCCCCGACCTCCGCATCCTCGAGTCCATCTCGGACGTGCCTGCGGCGAGCTGGGACGGGCTCTTCGCGCACGAGCCCGCGCGGGCGACCCCCTTCGTCCGCCACGCCTTCCTCTGGGCGCTCGAGGCCTCGGGTTGCGCATCGGCGCGCGCGGGATGGCGCCCGCGGCATCTCACCCTGTGGCGCGGTGACCGACTCGTCGCCGCGGCGCCCGCCTACGTCAAGGAGGACTCGGACGGCGACTTCTCCCGCGACTGGGAATGGGCTGCCGCGGCGCAACAGGGCGGTGTGCCCTATTATCCCAAGCTCCTCCTGACGGTGCCCTTCACGCCCGCTAGCGGCCGAAGGTTGCTCGTCGCCGCCGGCGAGGACCGCGTCCTCGCGGCGCGCTCGCTCGTGTCTGCCGCGCGGGCGTTGGCGGAGGAGGAGGGGATGCGCTCGGTGCACGTCCTCTTCGCGACCTCGGACGAGGCGGCCGAACTCGAGCGGGAGGGCTTCGCCGAGCGCGTGGACTTCCAGTATCACTGGGTGAATGCCGGGTACTGTACGCCCGCCGACTTCCTGGCGCGCTTCACCTCCAAGAAGCGCAACGCCATCAAGCGCGAGCTCGCGGCGCCGGAGCGGCAGGGGATCACCATCCGCACCGTGCGAGGGGACGAGCTCACTGGTGACGCCAAGGGGTGGGCAAGGGCGATGTTCGAACTGCACCGCGCCAGCGTGGACAAGATGTCCTGGGGTATGCGCTGGGTGAATCGGAGCTTCTACGAGCGCGCGCTCACGGCCATGCCGGACGTGCTCGAGATCGTGGAGGCCCGCCGCGCGGGCGCGCTGGTGGCCGCCGCGTTCAACGTCGCCTCCCAGGCGCGGCTCTACGGGCGCTACTGGGGCTGCCGCGAGGAGCACCCGTTCCTGCACTTCAACGTCTGTCTCTATCATTCGATCGACGAGTGCATTCGCCGCGGGATCGGGGCCTTCGAGGGCGGCGCGGGCGGTGAGCACAAGCTGGCGCGCGGATTCGAGCCGGCGCTCACGCACTCGGCGCACCTCTTCCTCGACGCGCGCCTCCACGCGCCCATCCGGCGGCACATCGCCCTGGAGGCGCGCGCGCGCGCGGCGGCGCTGGCGCGCTGGCGCGAGGCGACGCCAGTGCTCAAGGGGACCTTCGAGGGCGAATCCGCTCTATGAGGCCGGGCGCCGCGTTGCCCAGCGGAGCGTGAGATCCCTCTGCAGGCGAGGCCCACCCGAGGCGCGGGCGAGCAGGACGGCTTCGGAGACGAGAGCGTCGAGTGCGCTGGGCGCGAGCGCCGGGCCGGCGTAGGAGAGCGAGCGCAGGAAGGAGCC
>JBGQLS010000099.1:0-15735 GCA_041500205.1 Anaeromyxobacteraceae bacterium
CGTTCTTACTCTTCCTCAGCAAAACGCCTTCGCGCTCTGCCGCGCTGGCTCCACTACTACAATCACCATCGCCAGCATTCCTCGCTCGGAGGTAAGCCACCGGTGTCCAGAGTGAACAACCTGTTTAGCCCCGACATCTAGCCCCGGCATGCGCGCGGGTCCCGTCCCCACCTTCCTCTACGGTACGGCGTGGAAGGAAGAGGACACCGAGCGGCTGACCCGCCTCGCTCTCGAGGCTGGCTTCAGGGGCGTCGACACCGCGAACCAAAGGCGCCACTATTTCGAGGCCGGAGTCGGCGCCGCGCTGAGGAAGGCCATCGCCGACGGAGTCGTGCGGCGCGACGAGGTGTTCCTTCAAACGAAGTTCACCACCTCCGGCGGCCAGGACCACCGCCTGCCGTACGATCCGAACGCGGATACGGCCACTCAGGTTCGCCAGTCTTTCGCGAGCTCGCTCGAGCACCTGCAGGTGGATTCGATCGACTCATACGTTCTTCACGGACCCTCGAGCCCCCGGGGTCTCGCCGCGAGCGACCATGAAGTGTGGCGGACGATGGAGGAGCTGCGGGCCGCCGGACGAACACGATTTCTCGGAATCAGCAACGTCACTTTGGACCAGCTCGAGGAGCTGTGGAAGCATGCGGCCGTCCCGCCCGCGTTCGTCCAGAACCGGTGCTTCGCGAGCCTCGGATGGGACCGCGCGGTTCGTGCCTTCTGCCGCGCGAAAGGCGCCGTGTACCAGGGATTCTCCCTGCTCACCGCGAACGTCAGGGAGCTCCAGCATCCCGCTTTCCTCCGCCTCGTCGCCCGCGTCGGGAAGACCCCCGCGCAAGTCGTCTTCGGCTTCGCGCACCAGGTGGGCATGCTTCCGCTGACCGGGACGACGGACGTCGCGCACATGCGCGACGTCCTCGAAGCAAGCCGGTTCGAGCTGTCCGAAGAGGACGTACATCTGGTGGAGACGATCGCGGCGGTCGCCGCGGGGCGTTGATCTCGTGAGGCGACACGCGATGAACCGCGCAGGCGTTCTCCTCGTGGCGACACTCTCGGTGTCTCCCGGCTGCTCCGGGCGCGCGGCGCGGCGGGCCACCGCCGCGTTTCCGTCTCGAGCGCATTCACATCGAGGTTCCGCAGGGTGTGGCTGTCGTTCGCGAGTCCCGGGTTCTCAGTGGCGAGGGCGCGCCGGATCTCAGGACGCCCGCGGTTCCCGGTCCCGCGCTCGCCACGGCGTCCGGCTGCCCGGTCCCACCGACTGCGCTTCGGAGAAGTAACGACCTGCTGCGGTTGATACGCGGTTCGACGTGCCGCCGCCGGGTCAGGGCTCGCCGAGGTACAGGGCCTCGAGATCGTCGAGCAGCCGGGGGAGGTGGAAAACGGAGGACGACGCCTCGGGGGCTCGTCGGGGCGGTTGCTCGGCCAGGTGATCGGCCAGCTCGCCGGTATTTCCAGGCGTCACCAGCGCTCCGCGCGGCCGCTCCAGGTTGTAGAAGCGCCGATTCCACAGCCCGCCCGCGAACGTCCGCAGCAGCAGATCGGGAACTCCACCGACCGCCGTGGCTACGATCGGCAGACCGCAGACCGTGGCCTCGATGAGCGAAAGCGGCGTGCCCTCCTGATGCGAGCACAGCACAACCCCGTCGAGATCGGCGTAGATCTGGGGCAGGTCGAGCCGTGGCCCGCAGAAGACCAGCCGCCCCTCGAGACCCTCGTCGCGCACCTGCCGCCGGAACCCGTCCAGCCCCTCACCGCCGCCGACGACGACGATCGCCGGGGCGGCTTCTCCCCGGCGCTCGCGAAGCAGGCGGGCGACGGTGACGAGCTGGGCGTAGTTCTTGACCGGCGCAATGCGCCCCACCGCGCCCCAAAGGAACTTGCCCTCGGGGATGCCGAGCTCACGCCGGAAGTCGCCCCGCGGCGGTAGGGTCTCGAGGCTTGCCAGGTCGATGGCGTTTGGGACGATCACAATGCGAGCCGGATGGAGCCGGAGCAGGCGGGCGATTTCCGCCCGCTGGAGCGGCGAAAGAGCGACCACCCGATTTGTCGCCACGCGCGCCAGCACCGACTCGACGCCGCGGAAGATCGCGCTGGCAACGGGGGAGAAGTAGCCGGTCAGCGAGTGGCCGTGGAAAGTATGAAAGACCCGGAACGGGTCGCCCTTAGACGGCACCCGGGCGAGTGCCACAGCCAAGCGGCCCAGTGTGCCAGCCTTTGCGGTGTGGGTATGGACGACGTCGGGGCGGAAGCGGCGGACGAGCCGACGGAGATCAGTTACGGCCGAGAGATCGTCCCCGGCGTGCGGCGTGCGGCTCATGCGCGGAATCGTGACGACCTCGACCCCCATGCGCGCGGCGAAGGCGGAAAGGTCGTCTTCGCCCGTCTCGACACGCCCTGCTGCAAGGAGGACCTGGTGCCCGCGGGCCGCCAGGCCGGCATTGGCCCACACCGCGTGCCGGGTGGGGCCGCCTGTATTCAGACGGGTCAGGACGCGGAGGATTCGCAAGCTACCGGCGGCTCGGGGTTGCAGGCCACTAGCGAATGCCCGCCTCGTGCAGCTCGACGCTGTGCTCCACGCAAACCAGTCGGGCCGCGAGAAGCACCGCGGGGTCGAGGTTGGTGATGGCGACAATGACCTCGTCTGCCGGGTTGGCGTCGAGGACTTGGTGCAGCATGGCGAGCGGACCGAGCACCGGCGAGCCGTTCAGACGGCGGCCGATCTTGTCGGGACTGTCGTCGAGGAAGCCGATCACCCGAGAGCGGGCGTGACGGTCGTTCTTGAGCAGTCGCAGCACGGCATCGCCCAGGTTCCCGGCACCGAGGATCACTACCCGTCGCCCACCGGGGCCGCGGAAGGGGTCCAGCACCTCGGCGATCGAGCGCGTTGCCATGCGCGCGAGCGCCACCACTGCCGTGGTGAGGATGGCATCGAGGACGATGACGGCCTGGGAGTGCACGGCGATGCCTCCGGTGAAGACAAGGAAGGCGACGAAGAAGAGCGAGGAGACGGCAACTCCACGTACGATGGCCAGCAGGTCGGCCAGAGCGAAGGCTCCCGGCACGCTCCGGTAGACGCCGGTGGCGAAGAACGAGACGAGCCGGAGGGCGATCACGATCGGTAGCATGCGGGTCAGCAGCTCGGTCTGTGCACTCGCGAGGGTACCTCCCCACCGCAATAGCGTTGCGGCCAGGTACGAGCCACAGATCAGTGCGAGGTCGACGATCACCTCGACGACGCGGATCTTGTGGGCGACGAACGCATCGAGCAGGAAGAAACCACGGCTGCGCGCCGCCGAGATCGCCGCCGGGTCATGCTGGTAGACGGGCAGGGAGCCCAGGTAAGCCCCGAAGTAGTAGACGACGAGAGTGGCGATCAGCGACAGCAGCACCAGCACGGTGCCGGGGAGGGAGTCGAGCGCCAGCGACGTGGCTCCGCCCAGCGCCGCCAGGGCCCACAGCACGAGGACGGCGTTGCGCTCGGGGATGCCCAGCGAGACCAACCGGTGGCTGGTGTGGTCGCGCCCGCCCTGGGAGATTCGCCGCCCGGCCAGCAAGCGCAGCACCGTAACCAGCGTGGTATCGAAAATCGGCACCAGGAGGACGAAGACGGGGACTGCCAGCGTCGCCAGCGTCGTCACCGGCCGTGCTCCGAGGTCGACGAGCGACAGCGCGCCGAGCGCATAGCCGAGAAAGAGACTCCCGCAGTCCCCCATGAAGACCGTGGCGGGAGTGAAGTTGTAGAGAAGGAACCCCAGGCAAGCGCCGACGAGGCAGAGCGAGGTGGCGGCAAGGAGTCCGTTTCCCCATCTCAGGGCGTGGAGGGCCAGGACCCCTGCCGCCACCGCGGCCACGCCCGCCGCCAGGCCGTCCATGTTGTCCAGCAGGTTCATGGCGTTGGTAATGCCGACGATCCACGCCATCGACAAGACCACGGAGACGACCGGATGGAGGCCGGGAATCCTGAGCCCGTAGTAGATGGGCAGCAGGGAAAGCGCGATCTGCGCGATGAGCTTGGTGGCGGGACGGATGCGTATCAGGTCGTCCACGAGGCCCACGACCGCCATCGCCGCCGCACCCACCGCGACGCTCAGCCACAGCGGCAAGCGGGGCCAGCCGACGAGGGCCACAGCGGGGAGCAGCGCCGCAGCGACAATGGCGGGCCCGCCGAGGAGCGCCGTCGGCCGGCGATGCCAGCGCTCCTCAGTGGGCTTGGCGACGAACCCTCGGCGGGTGGCGATGGCGCGGGCCAGCGGAGTGAAGGCGGCCGCAAGGCCGAAGGAGACGGCGAGCAGGAGAAAGGGGCGGGCGCTCATATGGTCACGCGGTGGTAATCGGCGATTCGCTCGATGATCCGGGACAGCGAGGTGCGAGGAGTGAAGCCGATCAGCTGGCGAATCTTGGTGAGGTCCGGGATGCGCCGCGGCATGTCCTCGAAGCCGCTGGCGTAGGCTTCGGCATAGGGGACGAAGACGATCTCCGACCTGCTCCCCAGCTGCTCGCGGACGAGGTGGGCGAGGTCGTGCATGGTGACCTCCTCCAGGCCGCCAATGTTGTAGATCTGCCCCCATGCCTCGCGCCGCTCGACCAGGCGTGTCAGCGCCCAGATCACGTCGGCAACGTCGCAGAAACAGCGCGACTGCGAACCGTCCCCGAAGACGGTGAGGGGCGAGTTCGCAAGGGCTTGGCGGACGAAGCGGGGGAGCACCATCCCATATCGCCCGGTCTGCCGCGGGCCCGCGGTGTTGAACAGGCGGACGATGCAGACCGGGAGCGACTTCTCGTGAAAGTAGGCGATGGCGAGGAACTCGTCGAGGGCCTTGCTGCACGCGTAGGCCCAGCGGCCGCGTGTCGTGGCGCCGAGGACCAGGTCGTCGTCCTCGCCGAAGGGAAGCTTGGTGGACTTGCCGTACACCTCGGAGGTCGAGGTGATGAGCACGGGCTTCTTCTGCTGGTTGGCGAGCTCGAGCACGATCTCGGTGGCTCGGACGTTGGTTTCGATGGTACGCACGGGGCTCTCGACCACCAGTTGGACCCCCACCGCCGCCGCCAGATGGAAGATCATGTCGGCGCGCTCCACGAGGCTCGCCAGGAGCTGGCGATTCATCACCGTATCGATCGTGCACTCGAACGCCGGGTGACCCTTCAGGTGTTGGACGTTCTCGATGCTGCCGGTGGAGAGGTCGTCGATGACGAGGACACGATGTCCCTGCGCGAGGAGGCGCTCGGCGAGATGACTGCCGATGAAACCGGCGCCGCCAGTGATCAAATCGGTCCTGATCATCGCGGAGCCGAGGGGCTCAGGCCGGCACCACGTGGGGGTCGCCGCCACGGTAAACGCCGCGCGTGTCGAGGATGAGAGCGGCGTGGCGGCGCACCAGCTCGTAGTCGACGCCGCTGTGAGCGGTGACCAACACCACCGCGTCCTGCGCCGCGAGGGTGGGGGCGTCCAGGGGCACGCTCGTCATCCCCGCAAAGGCGGGGAAGTGCCGCATCTCCGGCGTGCGCGGCACCAGGGGATCATGGTAGGTGACCTTGGCCCCGCGTCGCGTGAGCAGGTCGAGGATGACGAGGGCCGGGCTCTCCCGTACGTCGTCGACGTCGCGCTTGTAAGCCATGCCGAGGAGAAGGATACGGGCGCCGTTGACGGGCTTGCGGCGGGCGTTGAGCGCGCCGGCCAGCCGCTCGACGACGTACTCCGGCATGCGGACGTTCACCTCGCCGGCGAGCTCGATGAAGCGCGCTGCGACCCCGTGCTCGCGCGCCTTCCACGAGAGGTAGAAAGGATCGACGGGGACGCAATGGCCTCCCCAGCCGGGGCCGGGTTCGAAGCGCATGAAGCCGAAGGGTTTCGTGGAGGCGGCGTCGATCACTTCCCAGATGTCGATGCCCATCCGTTCGTAGATCATCTTGAGCTCGTTGACCAGCGCGATGTTGACGCCACGGAAGACGTTCTCGAGCAGCTTGGTGGCCTCCGCCGCGCGCGAGCTGGAGACCGGCACCACCCGCGGGGTCACCTGCCGGTAGAAGGCGGCGGCGAGCGCGGCCGAGAGCGGGTCGTCGGCACCCACCACTTTGGGGATGGTGCTGGCGCTATGAGCTCCCGGGTCCTCACGCTCGGGCGAGTAGGCGAGGAAGAAGTCGACGCCGCAGGAGAGGCCGGAACGCGCCAGGATGGGAAGCACCAGCTCCTCCGTGGTACCCGGATAGGTGGTCGACTCGAGGATCACAAGCTGCCCCCGCCTCAGGTGCATGCCGATCACCCCGGCGGTGTCGGCCACATAGCGCAGGTCGGGCTCGCGCTGCGGCGTCAGCGGCGTCGGCACGCAGATGGCGATCACGTCGGCCTCGACGAGGCGCGCGAAGTCGTTCGCGGCGACGAAGCGCTGCTCGGCGAGGAGAACACGTAGACGCTCATGGGCGACGTGCGACAGGTACGGGCGCCCGGCATTGAGTGCGTCGACTTTCGCGGCGTCGGTGTCGAAGCCGAGCACCGCGAAACCGCGCTCGGCCGCGGTGAGCGCGAGCGGGAGTCCCACGTAGCCGAGCCCCAGCACGGCCACTGTCGCGGCTGCTTCGTCGAGCAGCCGGGCTAGCCGCGCTGCCGCCGCCTCGCCGGCAAGGCTGGCCGCATCCTGCACTTCGGGGAGCAGCCGCCGCCTCAACGTCCCGTCACCGCCGCGGTGCATTGCTCCCACGTTCGCCGCAGCCCGTCGCCCAGGTCGACGCGAGGCTCGTAGCCCAGCCGCTCGCGCGCCGCGGTGAGATCGGCGAGCGAGTCGCGCACGTCGCCCGGGCGCGGCGCCACGTGGCGGGACGGCGCCTCACTGCCTGCCAGCGCGGCGAGGCGGGCCGCCAGATCATTCATCGTTACCTGCCGGCCGCTGGCGACGTTGTAGGCCCGGCCGCACGCCGCCGTGGAGGCCGTGGCGGCGAGCAGCGTCGCCGCTACCGCGTCACCAACGTAGGTCAGATCGCGGCTCTGCTCGCCGTCGCCCTGGATCTCCATCGGTGCCCCGTCGAGCGCCGCCGCGAGGAAGCGGGGCACCACCGCCGCGTAGGGCCCCTCGGGGCTCTGGCGGGGCCCATAGACGTTGAAGTAACGCAACCCCACCAACTCGACGCCGAAACAGCGCCCGAACTGCGCCGCGAGTTGCTCGCCCATCGCCTTCGAGAGCGCGTATGGCGAGAGTGGCGCCCCTTCCTCACCCTCCCGCCGGGGCAACTTCGGAGCGTCACCGTAGACGCTCGACGAGGAGGCGTAGACCACCCGCTCCACACGTTCGTCGCGGGCGGCGGTGAACAGATTGGCCGTGCCCGCGACATTGACTGCGATGGTCGTGGCCGGGTCCAGAATCGACCTCGGCACGGAGCCGAGCGCGGCGAGGTGGAAGACCCAGCGCGCACCCCGGCAGGCGCGCCCGCAGGCAGCCAGGTCGCGCACGTCCCCGGCCAGCACCTCCACACGATCGGCGTGGTGAGCAAGATTACGGATGGTGCCGGTAGAGAAGTCGTCGAGCACTCGAACGACGGCCCCTCGTTCCACCAGTTCGTCCACCAGGTGGGAGCCGATGAAGCCAGCACCGCCCGTCACAAGCACCGGCATGCCGGCGAGCAGGAGCGGCGAGAGGCGGTCGTCTGCGGACATCTTGCTGACGTGGTCCGGTGGTGGCCCTGGGCGCCCCGAAACTGGCGGGCAGAGTGCGGGTGCATGCTAGCGCCGCTGCCCAGCGTTCGACAAGGGTAAGCTGCCCGCTGCATGTCACCGCACGAGACAGTGGCGGCGTTCCTGCGGTCGCGCTTTCGCCCCTCCATTCGGGGCGGAGAGCTCGGACTCGACCAGCCGCTGCTGTCGAGCGGCATCGTCGACTCCTTCGGCGTCCTGGAGCTCATCGCCTTTCTCGAGGACACCTTCCACGTCACCATCGCTCCGTCGCGCCTCGAGATGACGGAATTCGAGACCGTCAATCGCATCGTGGCGCTGGTCGAGCGGGTGCGCCAGGGAACGGGCGGCCGATGACCTACGTCTACGATCTGACGCTCGGGCTCCCTCACACCAATCATCGTGGGCTTTCCGAGCACCTGCTGCTCGAGTACGCCGGCCACTTTCAGTGGCAATCGATCTGCGCCGCGGCCGGCGCCCCACTCTCCAGGCTGCGGTCCACCGCCGGCAGCGAGGTCTATGCCAGCTTCTACTACATCGAGGAGCGCATTCCGCCCACCGCGCCGCTCGAGTCCTTCGGGCTCGACGACACCTTGCGGTTCGCCATCGCCCTGCGGTCGTTCAAGAACATCGTCCTCGAGGGACGGCTGGTCTTCGATCGCCGCGAGCGCCTGCCGGACACGCGGCGCTTCGAGGCGATGCTGGCAGCCACGACCGACGACATCAGCTCGCCCTTCATCCGCTTCGCCAACATCTTCATCACGCCGGAGGGCGGCAACAGCCGACTCCGCGTGGCACCGCCGGCAGACGTCGACTTCTCGGCTCTTCCAGCCCTGCCAAACGACGACAATCCGTACCATCTGACACGCGCCGCCAGCGAGCACGGCAGGCTCGGCGTGCTGGACGAGGCATGGTTGCCGGTCGGCGCCTTCCAGCACCGCTACGACATCGACGTCGATCGGGACACCAATGGCGCCGGTCTGGTCTACTTCGCCAACTTCGTGGCGTTCATGGACACCGCCGAGCGCCTGGCGCTGCGCACGCTTGCGCTTGCGGGCGGGGACGTCGGCGCCTCGGCCCGGCGGTCGTTGCGACATCGCCGCATCGCGTTCTACGGCAACGCGGGTTTGTCCGACACGCTGCTCGTGAGAGTGACGATCCTGCGCCACCCGGCGCACGCTGACCGCCTGGGATTCCGCTATTCCGTCGAGCGCCAGGAAGACCACGAAGCGATTTGCCTTTCGGAGGCGATCAAGGCTCTTCCCATCAGCGCCCGCGAGATGGGCGTCTCGTGAGAACGCGATTCACCCGGCGACTGGCGTTCGCCGTGCTCTGGCTCGCCGTGTTCGATCAGTTCGTGCCGCGTCTGCTGCGGCGCGTAGAGAGGGAGCGCTACGAGGCCGGTCGCGTCTTCCGCTTCGAGAACTCCGACCTCTTCGCGCTGGGCCCCCTGGTGTCCTACCTGCGAGAGCATCCGCAGGGCAAACGCCGGCGAGTCGTCTTCCTCGGCAACTCGATCATCTTCGGCTACGGAATTGCCGCTGCCGAGGCGATCCCTGCCCAGTTCCAGGAGCAGCAACCGGGCACCAGGGTTTTCAACGCGGCGTTCAACAGCGCCGGGCTGGGCAGCAGCTACCTGATCGCCAAGGCCATCGTCGAGGCGGTCGACGGCTTGGTCGTACTCATCGGCTCCCCAGGCACGGCCCATGACATGCTGCCGTCGCTGATCCCGGTCGAAGAGAGCGACCGCCGCGCCTTCGCGCTGCGTCCGCCCGATCCGGTCGAGCGCCGCCTCCAGTCGTACGCCGACGTCTGGAGACTGTACGCGTACCGGTATCGACTGCAGGCCGCGCTCTTTTCCACCTCCACGAGGCAGTACATCTATCTGCACAAACGGGACCTCCTGCGCCGCCTCTTGGCGCCCACCTTCTCGCCGCCCCCACCGCCGCCGGTGCCCTGGAGTCCAAGCGCCGACAGCGTGGCATTTCGGGCGCCCCGGTCCGCAAGCCCGCCGGACGCGGAGGGCCGGCAGCAGCTCCGACAGAACCACCAACTCTTGTGCCAGTTCGCCGATCTGGCTCGTTCCCACCGGAGACCGGCGGTGTTCGTCCAGGTGGTTGACGTCAGCGTCGAGCTCAGCGACTCGGAAGCGGCCGACTTCAACGCGATGTTCGCCCCTTTCGCCGAGGTCGTCATCCTCGAAGTACCCCCGTCGCTGAGGTTTGGCGTTATGCACGTGACGCCCCAAGGGGCGCATGCGGCGGCGGCGGCCCTCTCCCGGCACCACAGCGAGCGAGAGATCGGGCGGAGATGATCTTCACCGACCTTCGCTTCCTGGTGCTGTTCGCCGCCTGCTGGGGGTGCTTTTTCACGCTGCCACGCAGCTGGCGCCCGTCCGTGCTCGCCTTCTGGGGCGCCGTCTTCTACCTGACCTACGCCGGGACTTTCCTGGCGGCGGTCCTCGTCCTCGTGGGGTTGGTCCATTCTTCCGGCCGGCGGCCGCTGGCCTGGGCCGCAGGAACAACGACAATCGCCCTGCTGGCGTATTTCAAGCTCACGCTCCGCGTCAGCCCCCTGCCCGCGACAGACACGGGTCCGGCCGCGATCCTCATCCCGCTCGGCTTCTCGTATCTCGCTTTCGAGCTGCTGCACGTGGTGATCGAGCGCCACCGCGGCCGTATCCAGGATCCGCGCCTGGCGGATCTGCTCGCTTTCGCGTTCTTCGCGCCGGCGCGCATCGCGGGGCCGATCAAACGCCTTCCGGAGTTCACCGCCGCGGTCCAGGCGGCCACGCTGTCGAGCGCCAACGTGTACGCGGGCGTTCTGCGTGTGCTCATCGGCCTTGCCAAGAAGCTGCTGGTGGCAGACGTCCTCGCGCTGACCGTGGCCGAGAGCTCCTACGTCAGCACCACGCGCCACGCCTGGACGATCGTGCTCGCATTCTCCTTACAGATCTATTTCGACTTCAGCGCCTACTCGGACATCGCCATCGGGTTCGCTCGCCTGATGGGTATCGAGCTGCCCGAGAACTTCCGGTGGGCCTATCTGGCAAGCAACATCCGCGACTTCTGGAATCGCTGGCACATCACGCTGTCGCACTGGGTGCGCGACTACGTGTTCATGCCGACCGCGAGCGCTTTCTTCAAAACCAGGCTGCGGCGGTGGCCACCGGCCATCGCCGCCATCAGCTATCTCCTCGCCTTCCTCATCGTCGGCGCGTGGCACGGCGCCACCGGGGCGTTCCTCGTCTGGGGGCTCTATCACGGTATTCTGCTCGCTCTCTTCCATTTCGTCCGCCTGAAGACGCCGGTATGGATCGCCGATCACCCGCTGTACCGCTCGCCCGTGGCGAAGGGACTCGCCGTCGCAGTAACATTCGCGTGTGTCACGCTCGGATGGGTGCCGTTCATGCTGCCGCTGAAGGAAGCGCAGAGGCTCCTGGGGATTATGTTTGGAGCCTCGAGGTGAGGGCGTTGCTGAAGGACGTGCTCGTTGGCTTGGCGCTCGCGGTGCTGGTGGCCGTGTTGCTCCTTTTCGCCTCGTTCGACTCCACGTTCATCTATCGTGGTTTTTAGGAACGCGCCTCGGCCATCGCACCGATGGTCTAGGCTGGGCTCCACGAGACCATGACACGACCCCTCGGTGCCGATCCGCCCGACCCATTTTCCGCGGGTGAGCCCGCCGCCGCCCTTTCGTCCGAAGGCACGACCGGTCAAGTCGTGCGGGGGAGCCTGTGGTATTCCGGCGGGCAGGGCGTCACGCTGCTGGCCGCCCTGACGGCCACCCCGTTCGTGATCCGCATGCTCGGCCCGGAGCAATACGGGGTCCTGGCGCTCATGAATGTACTCACAGCCTGTCTTGCGTTCAGCGATCTGGGAATGGGGATCGCCTCGACGCGCTTCGGGGCGGAGGCGCACGCGCGCGGTGACGACGACGGGGAGGCGGCGGCGATCTGGGCAGGCCTGCTGCTCGGCGCTCTGCCGGCCACGCTCGCGGCCACGGCTCTGGCAGCAGGGGCAAGCCCCCTGCTTCGGGCCCTGCACGTGCCCGCGCACCTGCAGGACGAGGCGACAATTGCCCTGCGTCTGGCCGCCATCGGCATCGTGGCCCGGGTCGTGACCGGGGTGTTCAACACCCCGCAGCTCGTGCGGTTGCGTATGCGCCTGCACGCCGCGGTGACGACCGCAGGCAGCGTCCTGCAGATCGCCGGCATCCCGGTGGCCTTGTCACTCGGCGCCGGCCTCGTAGGCGCCGGCGCGGTGATCGCCGGCGTCGGCATCGTCACCGCGGTATGCCAGACGTTGATCGCCCGCCGCATCCTGCCGCGCCTCGCCCGCCCGCGGTTCGAGCGACGGCTGTTCGGACGCCTGGCACGGTTCGGCGGCGCCATCGTGGTGAGCAGCTTCACCGGCCTGCTGCTCACCAACGGCGAGAAGCTCTTCCTCACTCGCCTGGTCTCCGTCGAGGCCCTGGCGTATTACACCGTTGCCTTCTCGCTCGCCAATCTGCTGATCATTCCAGCCGCCGCTTTGTACCACGCCATGCTGCCGACGTTCACGAGGTACCAGGCGAACGGGCAATGGGAGGACCTGGCGCGCATCTACGGCGAGCTCCTGCGCGGCGTCCTGTTGATCATGCCGCTCATCGCGCTGGCGCTCTTCGCTGGAGCGAGACCCTTTTTCACGCTCTGGGCTGGCCCCCGCTTCGGCATGACCAGCACTCCGCTCTTCTTCGTCATGATCGTGGGCGTATTCACGATGGTCAGCGCTTACGTGCCGGCCTGTCTGCTGGTTGCTGTGGACCGCGCCGACTTCGGCGCCCGCTACAACCTTCTCGAGTTGATTCCGTACCTGCTGCTGGCACTCCTGCTCACAGCACGCTGGGGCGGCGCCGGTGCGGCTGCGGCCTGGAGCCTGCGCTCGGTCGCGGCACTGCCCGTCTTCCTGCTGGCGGCGCGACGGAGCCTCGGCCTCCGCCATGCAACGCCGCCGCCTTTGGGGGCCGACTATTTCACGGCGCTGGCGGTGCTGGTGTTGCCGTCGATTGCGGCTGCCTTGCTCGGCATCTCCTGGCCTCTGCTGCCGCTGGCCGCCGTGACTTCCTCTGCCGTGTACCTGTGGATCGTCTTCGCGCGGCTGTTGGATGAAGGGGAAAGGGGCTGGGTCAGGTCGAAGCTGCTGGTCAAGTGGCCCGGCGGGGCGGCGTAGAATGCACGACGAACCGTCGCTTCCCAAGCTGAGCATCGTCACCCCCTCGTATAACCAAGGCGGGTTTCTCGAGACGACGATGCTGTCGGTTCTCGAGCAGAGCTACCCGCGGCTCGAGTACATCGTCATCGACGGCGGCAGCACGGACGAGAGCGTGGAGATCATTCGTCGTTACCAGGATCGTCTCGCCTATTGGGTGAGCGAGAAGGACCGTGGGCAGGCACAAGCCATCAACAAGGGTCTGGCGAGAGCCACGGGAGAGATCTTCGCTTTCATCAATAGCGACGACCTCTATCTACCCGGCGCGCTGCGCGCCGTCGGCGAGTACTTCAGCCTGAATCCGAGGTGCGCCTGGCTTTGCGGCGACACGACACTGTTCGGGCCGGGACGGGCAAGCGTGATTGTACGGACGCGCGTGCCGAAATCCGCCGCGCACGCCCTCTCGTGGGCGTACAGAGCGCCGCAGCCCGGGATGTTCTGGCGGCGCGAGATCGTCGCCGATGGCTTCCAGGAGAAGTGGCGCTACTGCTTCGACAACGAGCTGTACGTCCGCTTGCTGCTTCGCGGCCACCGCTGCGAGCACCTGCCGGTTGCCGTGGCAGCGTATCGCCTTCACCCGGCGAGCAAGACGGTGGCAGAGGCCGCAGGCTTCGACCGCGAATTCGACGAGATCGCCGAGTCTTACCAACGGGAGCTCACCGGAATGGCGCGGCGTTGGACGCAGGGCACGCTCCTGCTCAGGTGCTCCTTGCAGGCGAGCGCGGCGGGTGACGCCAGAGCTGCCGCCAGGTACCTGCTGCGCTCCCTCGTCGTTCATCCGCCGGGAATCGCCGGCCGGCTGTTCTGGGGCTCCCTCCGGCGGGCGCTGAGGACCGTTCGTCTCACGAAGCGCAACGGGCTCGGAGACTGAGCGTGCGGCACCTGGTTTACTGGGTGGGCGAAAAGCACGAGGGCCAGGCGGCTACCGTCAACAAGGGATTCGCTCGGGCGAGCGGCGACGTGCTGGCCTGGCTCAATTCGGATGACAAGTAATCCGCTACCCCAGAACGTGCTTTACCTCTCCTACGACGGGGCGTTGGACCCACTGGGACGCTCGCAGGTGGTCCCCTACCTCGAGGGGCTTTCGCGCGCGGGGTACCGTTTTGATCTCATCAGCTTCGAGAAGCCGCAGCGGTTTTCCCAGGTCGAAGATCAGACGCGGATGCAGGCGCGTCTCTCCGCGGCCCAGATCACCTGGCACCCGCTGCCTTACCACAGGCACCCCTCGGCCCTGGCGACTTCCTACGACCTCGCGCGGGGCCTCTGGCTCGCTCGGCGCCTCGCGCGAGTCCGGCGCTTCGCGCTGGTGCACGCACGCTCCTACCCGGCGAGCCTGATCGCGTGGCGGCTCGGGCTCCCTTACGTCTTCGACATGCGGGGCCTCTACGCTGAAGAGCGCGTCGAGGGCGGGATCTGGCCCGCCGGCGGCGCGCTCCACCGGATGACCAAGGCGCTCGAGCCGCGCCTTCTGCGCGACGCGGCGGCGGTGATTACGCTCACCGAGGCCAGCGTCTCGGTCCTGCGGAAGATGATGGCGAGCGCAGGCTCCAGGGCCGTGCTCGAGGTGATTCCGACCGGCGTCGATCTCGATCGCTTCCGGACCCTGGCGCGCCCCGAGGGCCCCTTCACCGCCGCTTACCTCGGCTCCCTGGGGACCTGGTACCTCCTCGAGGAGATGCTCCTCCTCGGGCGCGCGCTGCTCGCATGCGCCCCCGAGGCGAAGCTCCTTTTCCTGAGCAACGATGACCCGGCGCCGCTCCGGGCCCGCGCCGCCGCCCAGGGCCTGCCGACCGAGCGCTTCCTCTCACGCAGTGTGCCGCACGAGCAGGTGCCTGAGGCGCTCCACGAGGCCTGGGCGACCTTCGCCCTGATCCAGCCGAGCCCTTCCAAGATCGCGTCGGCAGCCACGAAGTTCGGGGAGTCTCTGGCGCTCGGCCTGCCGGCGCTCATCAACCGTGGCATCGGGGACAGCGCCGAAGTCGCTTTGAGTGAGCGCGTAGGGGTCGTCGTGGAGGAGCTCTCCCCGCCCGGTTACGCGCGCGCCGCCGAGGAGATTTTTCACCTCTCCTCCGAGGAGGGGATCAGGGAGCGCTGCCGGCGCACCGCGGAGGCGCGCTTCGATCTCGCGCGCGGCGTCACGCGCTATGCTGCCTTGTACGAGGCGGTCTCGGGGAGGGCCGGACGACCGTGAAGAAGATCCTGATCCTCTGCCCTTACCCGGAGCGCCGCGCCCCCAGCCAGCGCCTGAAGTTCGAGCAGTACTACGACTCCTGGCGCGCCGCCGGCTACCAACTCGAGGTGCGCCCCTTCTGGGACGAGGCCGCCTGGGACATCCTCTATCAGCGGGGCCATTACCAGGGGAAGCTCTTCGGGCTTTTGCGCGGGCTGCTCGGGCGCGCCTCCGCGCTCTCGGAGGCGCGCGAGGCCGCGCTCGTCTACCTGCACCTCGAGGCCGCCCCCATCGGTCCCCCGCTCATCGAGCGCCTCATTGCGGCGGCGGGCGCTCCGATCGTCTACGACGTCGAGGATCTCCTCTACCTCCCGTACAGCTCGGCAAGCAACCGCTTCATGCGCTGGCTGCGCGGCCGCGACAAGGCCTTTGGGCTGATGCGCCTTTCGCGCCACGTCATCGTCTGCAGCGAGTACCTTCGGCGCCTCGCGCTCGCGCACAACCCCCGTGTGACCAACATCGCTCCGCACATCGATACCGCGCGCTACCAGCCGCGCCCGCACCGCCCTCGCACCGAAGGCGTGGTCATTGGCTGGACCGGGAGTCACAGCACCTCGCCCTACCTGCACCTCCTCGATGAAGTGCTGCGCGAACTCCAGCGCACC
>JBGQLS010000100.1:0-15647 GCA_041500205.1 Anaeromyxobacteraceae bacterium
AACCGCCGGAGCCGCTCCACCTCGCCGAGAACGTCCGCGAGCGCCTCGCGGTCCCTCGCCCCCAGCGCCGGGCCCGCGCGCTCGCGGACCAGCTCCGTGGCGCCGCGAATGATGCCGAGCGGGTTACGGATCTCGTGGGCGACCATGGCCGCCATGCGCGTCAGCGCATCGCCACGGGCGGCCTGCGCTGCCGCGGCGCTGCGCTCTTCCTCGGTCACCGCCCACTTCCGGGCCACGAGTGCCAGCGTCAGGGCCCCAAGCGCCGAGACGGCAATGCCGATCCACAGCGCGTGCCGCAGGCCCGCGCGCGCCCCCGCGAACGCTTGACCCGCCTCTAGCGCGAGCACGGCGCGGACCACTCCGTCCGGCCCCCGCACTGGGAAGTAGCCGCTCGCGATGCGCAGGTCACCTACCGCGTAGCCGAAGTCCACGGAAGGCTCGCCCTGAAAGGCACGCGCCGCGCGGGGGGCGTCCACACGCAGGAGGTCGGCCTTGTTCCCGGCGGGCCCTGTGGCGTCGGCGACGACGGAGAGGCCTCGCGAGAGCAGGTACGCGCCCTCGAGACCGCTCGATGTCATGACTGCACGAAGCTCGGCACTCGACGGCTCGACGCGACCGAACATCCCCGCGGCCGCCTCGCCTGCACCCCGTAGACGTTCCTCGAGGACGCGGTCGAGGGCAGTGCTCGCTGCGCGGTGCAGGAACAGCGTCGCACCCAGCGAGCCCGCGAGCCCGATGAGCCCGGCGAAGATGGGCGCGAGCGCGCGGGACACGGTCACAGTCCTAGCACGTAGGCAAGCCCCAGCGTGGGGACGAAGCGCGCGTAGGCCAACGTGGGGTCGCTCGACAGCGCGTCGCGGGCCTCCAGCGATGCCCGGACCGTCCAGCGGTTGCTGAGGTCGTACTCGAACAGCGCAGCGCCGTCGAGGTAGGTATCCGACCGCGACGCCAGCGCTCCCACTGCCGGCGAATCGTAGGCACGGAAGCTCAAGCCTCCATCGAGGCCCAGCCGCGCGCGCCCGGTGAGCGCGATCCGAAGGTCGGCACGGGGTCCGTGCTCGAGCCAGGACAGGTCACTCCGGGCGGTCACGTCCCGCGTCACTCGATATGCGAGGCCGACCCGGGCCCTCCCGAGCCCGACCGCCGCCCTGCCTTCGACCCGGTGGACCGTCCCGGAGAAGGGTGACCACACGGAGAAATACGACTCGAAGCGTGCGAAGTACGTCGCCGAGAGTGTCAGCGCATTCAGCGCACTCGGCGAGAACCAGCCGGACGCGAGGAGTCGGTGCGCCGACAGGAACCCGGAGCCGGCCAGCGCCTGGTAGTCGTAAGCGTACTCCGCGAGGAGGCCCCGGCCTGGGCTCGCGAGGTGCCACCCAACCGCTCCCGACACGTCCCCGAAGTCGTACGAGCCCAGCTGCGCCTGCCAGTGATAGAGCCCCACGGCGCGCAGGTACAGGCCCTCGTCGCCCATCGGTCGGAAGAGGCCCATACCGGAGAGCGCCGCCCCGCCATCGCTTGCAGATTGCGGCGAGCCGTTCGGCAAGAGGGCTACGTTCGAGTCCCAGCCTGACTCGGCCAGGAACGAGAGGACGAGCCGTCCATCCCGCCGCGCCATCCGCGCCAGGTCCGACGCGAGGGGGCCGAAGGCGGGATTCCCGCTGGCGGTCTCGAGCAGCGCCGAAGCTTCTCGCCCGTCGCCACTCCGAAGTGCCACGAGACCACGGTAAAGGCGCGCCGCCTCCCGATGCGCAGGAGCCGTCTCCGCCTCGCGCAGGAGCGGCTCCGCCTCACGGTCCTCGTGCAGTTGATAATGGCACACCGCTTCGAGCAGGGCCGCTGAGGGGTTCGGCTCCGATGTCTGCGCCTCGCGGAAGGCAACGATGGCGCCCCGCAGATCCCCCGCGTCCATGAGACGTAACCCCTGCTGGAAATCGTCCTCTCCGCGGTCCGCTCCCCTGGGCGAGCAGAGCTCGGCGAGAGCCCGGCGCGAAGCCGCATCCGCGGAATCCCGTTCCGCAGCGGAGCGGTAGGCGACGATGGCCGTGTCTCGCGCGCCGCGGGCGCGCTCCGCGTCGCCCACCTCTCGGTAGGCTGCGGCTGCCTCGGGATCGACCCTGGCCAGGGCCTTCACCGGCGCGCAGGGATCGGCCGCGGCCAGCGCGAGTAGCACGACCGCGCCGATCATCGCCTTCCTCGGGATGCTCCCTCCAGAGTCGCCAGGGCCGCCAGAGCGTCGCCTCTGCGGTACCGATCCCTCCGACGATCGGCGAGCCCGGCCGCCTCGCGGCAAAACGCCGCCGCGAGCACGGGCCGCTGTGCATCCGCGCCCGCCGAGCAGCGCCCGAGGTACCAGTCGACCGCCTCCTGCGCTGGCTCCTTCCCGAGGGCGGTCGCGATATCCGCGCGCATCTTGCGCGCTTGCTCTGCGATGCGCGGCCCCGAGCGCTCCCCCAGCGACGCGAGGATCCGGTCGGCGCACAGGAACAGTCGCGCGTCGTAGCACGCGAGCGCGCGGTAGTAATCGAGGAGTGCGTCGCCTCCGGAGTCGACGACGACGCCGAAAGCTTCGAGGGCCTCCTCCGGCCTCTGCAGCTTCACGAGCGAGGCGCCCGCGTAGCCTCTCGCCTCCGCGGCACCAAGCCGCTCGGCGACGCGGAACTCGACGAGCGCCGCGTCGAACCGGCCCTCGCGGAAGTGGCGAGCGCCGGCCACGAGGTGCTCGTCCACTCCCGGCGTGGCAAGTCCGAGCCCAAGGAGGAGGACGATGACGGGAGCCATCATGGTCTCCTCATCGGCCTGCCACCGGCGTGAACGACGCGCCGGGCGTGGGGGCCATGAGATTCGTGCCGCCGCCCATCCCGCTACCGCCCCCACCACCGCGATCCATCATTCTGCCGTCCATCATGCCGCCGTTTGGATTCATCGTCCGCCACATCCCGGCGCCGTCCTGACACCCCCAGTTCCCCGACCAACCTCCTTGCTGGCCCGTCATCCCGGGCATGGCGCCCATGCCGAAGCCCATGGACGAGCGGTGGGCTGCCTCCCCTCGCATCGCATTCGCGTCGCGGGCTGCGTGCATCATCGTCCGCGACTGGGCCGCGTTTGCCATGCTCGCCCGCATCCCGTCGCGCATGGCGCTCCCATCTCGTGCTCCGTGCGCCGCGAGCGCACCCCGCCCATCGTGCATGCCGTTCGGCGTACCGGGCCTCCCCGGCTCGCGGGCCGGCGAGCCTCGGGGAGACGTGGGCCGTGTCCCGGGGCGCGTGCGGTCGGGCCTGGCGCCGGGGAGCACCGTGTCGCGGTCCGGCAGCATCGGTGGCGCTGAGGGCAGGGTCGCGTGCTGGAGAAGCGCCTCGTGCATCACTTCACGCACGTGCTCTGAATCCTCCGCGCGTGCGAGGCCAGCGACGAGCAGCACCGCCGCGGCGAAGATCGCATGCTTCCATCTCATGGTGGTCGCTCCTGGCCTGGCCAGAGCCCAAACCCTCATCGATGCATTCTGACTATCCTTTGTCGGCCAGCCGCCGATCGAGCCGGAGGGACCACTCATCATGAACTCTTGATAGCCGTCACTCATGCCCCATCCATTCGCGGTGCGCTGGTCGAACAAGAGGATGAGCAAGACGCATGCCGACCTGGAGATTCGCGCGATTCGCGCGTCTGCGCTGGTAGCTCGGGTCATCGTGTACCGGGCGGTACAGACGATCGTACGAATCCGTACACCCCCCGCCCATCGGTACCGGGGCAGCTCACTGGGACTTCGCGCGGTTCTCCAACGCTTTCGCTGGCCAGCGCACGTCCTTCCACCGCTCGCAGCGTCGTGGCACATGCCGTGCTCAGGCGCCCATTCGGCTCCCGTTGCGACTCTCCGCGACCGGCCTGAGCACGGGCGAAGCACGAACGTCCGCGCCTCGACGAAACCCTTCGATTCGCGCAAGGAGCATCCTCCGTGAAAACTATCCCCGTTCTCCTCGCCTTGGTCCCCCTCGGTCTCGCGGCGTGCGGCGGCAGCTCGCCGACGGCGACCACTGGCGTCTCGCACGCCGCTCAGACCGCGGCGCGGAACTATCAGGCCGCGGGCACGGACATGTCCGGGGTCATCGCGCAGTACCGGACCGACACGACGACGATGCTGGACGTGAGCTCCTGCCAGGCGATCGAGGCAGCGTACCAGGCGAAGATGGCCCCGCTCGTCGACCGGATGAGCACGACGAGCGTGGCCATGGACCCGTACATGTCCAGCGCGATGGGGCCGGCCGTCGCGGACATGGCCTGTGTCGCCGCCGCCATGAAGGCCGAACTCGCTCGGCACGCCGCCGTCGCATGCACGCTCTCCGGCGTCGATGCCGATCGCGCCGAGGCCGCGCAGCACGCGGCGACCGTGGCTGCCTTGGCCCAGCATCAATACGTCCGGTACGAGCAGATGGGCGACGCCATGGGAATGATGACGCCCACTGCGGACAGCACGTGGACCTGCAAGGTGAACGCAGATGGCACGTTCACGTTCGGCGGCCAGACCTGGACGCCTCCCCAGACGCCGCCCACGCCGAGCACGACTCCGGCCCCGACGCCCAACCCCACCCCCTACCCGTGGCCGATGCCGTGCGGCGGCATGATGTGCCCCTGTGACGGCTCCTGGGGACCCGGCACCTCGGGCAGCACCGACGGCGGACCGCCTTGGATGCCGGGCGGCATGATGTAGAGGCGCGCGAGGGTGCCCGCCCACGATGAGGCGGGGCACCCTCGTGCTTCCTCGGTCGAGCCGATCCCGATCATCGCGGTTCTCGCTGACGACGTGGGCGAGACGATCGGTGGCCTCCGCCGAAACAGAACGAGCAACCGAACCACGTGAGAGGATTGATCATGAAAAGCTACTTTGTCGCGGCCGCATTGTGGCTCGTCCCCGTGCTCGCCCTCCCTGACGATCCCGCACAGATCCGCATCGCGCTTCCCGGACCTCCCACGCTGGCCGTCATCCAGCCCGGCGTTGAGGTCGTTGTCGGGCTCGACGACGAGGTCTTCCACATGAAGCACCAGTACTGGCTTCGTCGGGATGGCGACTGGTATCGCGCGAGGAACCACACCGATGCTTTCATGTACATGGAGAATCACCACGTACCTGCCGCGCTCCTCCATCTCGCGCCGGGGCACTACCGTCACTACCACCCCACCAATGGCTACGACCACGGCCATGGCTCCTGGGGCGGCCACAACGGCCGCGGGCACGGGTGCGGTGGCTGCTGAGCCGACGGCAACTTGGTCACCTGTGCAGCCAGTTCACCCTTCGCGGGAACGTGTCGGAAGCCGCCTCCCGGTGAACACGGAGTATCGGCGCAACGGACGCATCACACCAAACGTGGAGAGCCCACCCTTACTTCCCGGTCCGGTATGACAGCGATCCACGCGAGGACAAGCACGAGCACGCGACCCGCCAGAGCGCTAATCCGCTCCGCCTTCCTCACCTCCGCCCTCCTACTCTCAACCGCATGCGGCGGAGGCGCGGGCTCATCTGCGCCGGTCGCTGTGACCGTGGATGGACGGGTCGCGCCTTACGCTCCGGTCTACCTCTCGTCTCCCGACCTCGCGTCGCGAGCAAGGACCGTCCTCTCGGGAGCAGCTGCGGTTTGGAATGCGCCTGCCACCGCGCTGGACGGCTACCTGCTCGTGTTTGAGCAGACGCCATTTGATTGCGGGAAGACGGGCCCCGAGGCCGATGAGATCACCGGCTGCACTTGGGAAGACAAGCGCGTCATCCAGGTGCTTGCCCTTGGCGCGGCGTGTCCGGAAGCTACCGTGATCGCGCACGAGGTTGGACATGCGCTGCTGGGCGACAACGACCACAGCGATCCGCGCTGGCGCGATCCGGAATTCTGGGATCGCATGCTTGTCGCGATGCAGCACACAGCGCCGGGTGATTGCGCTTTGGAACGTTTCGTCGAGTTCAACGAAGTTCGATGATTGACTCAGGGAACGCCGTCCACCACCCCATCCCGGGAGCCCAGCGACTGGGTCAAGTCGATCTGGAGCGCACCGTGAGGACGTGGAGTGCCGAGGAGCCGCCGGTTCGGCTCCTCGCGCCGTTCATCGCTCATCGCCTTCCGCTGGAAATCGTGAACGGCAAGCACGGCACCGCTGGTCTGCTCGGTTCGCTACCACCAGGTCCGATGCGAGGATGGCAGCAGCCTGATGCTGCTCCGTCAGCTCAAACAACCGACCGAAAGGACGTGTACCGATCGGTACGCTCCGCGTCCCAGCGCGTACGATCGCAAGCGGTCGCCCACCGAGAAACGCAGGGCCGCGCTGAGAGTTGCCAGTGGGCACACCAGTTGCTTCTAGCACTCGGTCTCGACGAACTCGCGCAAGTTCCCCTGACAAGCATCGCATGGCGTCGAATCGCCGATGTTTCGAAAACGCACCCTGAACTTGATTCAGCGCACGCGGCCACGGCCAGCATGCCGAGGAGATAGATGAAGAAGGCACCAGTGAGGCCCAAGCAGCGCAAATTCTTCGCGAGCCGCCGACCTGTCGAGACGCTCGCCCTCCTTGGATCCTTGTTGCTTCTCTTCGGCTGCGGCGGAGCCAACACGACGACCTCGCCTGCGATCGGTAACGGGAGCATGAGCGGCACAGCCGTCTACGGCCCGATGAACAACGCTGTCCTGAAAGCGTTCGCCATTAGCAACGGAGTGGCCGGTGGGCAGCTCGGCAGCTCTGCCACGGACGCTCAGGGGAGCTTCACCGTCGCGATCGGGAACTACTCCGGGCCCGTGATGCTTCAGGTGAGCGGAGGCAGCTACACCGACGACGCCACCGGCACGAGCATGCCGATGCAGCCCTCCGACGTCATGACGAGCGTCGTCCCAGCCGTCACCGCTGGCTCCACGACGACCGGCATACAGGTGACGCCTCTCACCTCGATGGCACAGGCGCGCGCACAGAACATGGCCGGCGGAATGACCGACACCAACATCGCCGCAGCGAACGCTGCGATGGCGAGCTACTTCTCGGTGGGTGACGTGCTCCATACTCCGCCGATGAATCCCCTGGCGCCCGGTTCCGCCGCCAGCGCCAGCCAAGACGCGAAGAACTACGGGATGATCATCGCCGCCATGTCGCAGTACGCAGCGACGATCGGAATGCCGAACTCCTCCAGCGTCATCACGGCGATGATGGAGGACGCATCGGACAGCGTGCTGGACGGGATGATGGGTGGCACGCCCATCTCGATGAATGGCATGGGCGGGATGACGGGCGGCGCCATGATGCAGCCCACTGCAGGCTCGACCGAACTGGCGACCGCGATGGCGCGGTTCATGACATCCGCGATGAACAAGTCCGGCGTCACCGCCTCAGACATGCAGCCCCTCGTCACACAGCTCGCGGGGAGCGGAGGCCAAGTGCCGGGCATGGGGGGAGGGACTTCCAGTGGCGCGATCAGCGGCACCGCCGTCTACGGCCCGATGAATGGTGGCAGCATGGCCGCCCTTGCCATCACGAACGGGATGATGGGTGCGCAGCTCAGCAGCTCCGCGATTGACGCACAGGGTAACTTTACCGTCTCGATCGGGAACTACTCGGGCCCGGTGATGCTGCGGATGAGCGGAGGCACCTACACCGACGACGCCACCGGCACGACCATGACGATGCAGTCCGACGTGATGACGGCCGCCTTGCCGTCGGTGACTGCCGGCTCGACGACGACCGGAATCCAGGTCAACCCTCTCACGTCCATGGCGCAGGCGCGCGCACAGAACATGGCTGGCGGGATGACCGATGCAAGCATCGCGGCCGCCAATGTCGCGATGGCGAGCTACTTCTCAGTGGGTGACCCCCTTCACACTTCGCCCATGAACCCGCAGACGCCCGGGTCTGGTGCCGGCGCGACGCAGGACGCGAAGAACTACGGGATGGCCATCGCCGGCATGTCGGAGTATGCGAAGACAATCGGCATGACCACCTCGTCGGGAGTCATCACCGCCATGATGGACGACGCGACCGATGGGGTCATGAACGGGATGATGGGGTCCACTGCCATCTCGATGAGCGGCATGGGTGGGATGGGGGGCGGCATGATGGGTGGCGGTGGCGCCATGATGCAGTCCAACGCGGGCACCTCGGGGATGGCCGCCGCGATGACCGCGTTCATCGGCAACAGTGCCGTGAACAGATCTGGCGTGACTGCCGCCGACATGCAGTCGCTCGTCGCGAAGCTCAGCACGTCGAACGGTATGCTGCAGTAGCTTCGTCCTGAACCCGTGCGCGGGAGGAGTTACGACCGCCCTGCTGGGTCGCAGCTCCCCGGTCGGTTCGCGACATTGCGGCCTTAAAGTCTCGGCCTCCCCCTCGGAGAGGCCCTCTACGACTTCGAGCCACCCGCCTCCCTGCCTTCTTCTCGGAAGTCGTCCAGCGCTGCTCGCCTCAAGGCACCGAGGCCAGGGCGCGGCGGCACGGCCCGCCCCATGACCCCGGCTCACTCGCACCCTCGGTGAGGTGTATGCCGGGCTGGGCTCGAGAGGTGTCCCTTCCCGGAGAGCGCAGAGATGCGCCGAGCGTCGACACCAAGGAGCCTCAGTTGCGGGCTACAAGATCGACCTGATCCTCCCGGTCCGCTTGTCGATGATGACCCGGTCGACGAGTTCCCCGTCCCCGTCGTGGATTTCGGCCTGGTAATACGTGTCGTGGTTCGTGATTTTGCCGATGGTCACGTCTCCGTCGGCGAAGAACCGCTCGAGGCGCTTCCGCGCTTCCTCCGCGGTTCTCACCGGGTCCTTCGCGCCGTACCTTCCCCACCGCGGACCGTCGCAGTAGTCGCCATACGGTCGCCGATCGCACCCGTCGCAGCCGCCCTGGGCAAGTGCCGCCCGCGGCGCGAGAACGACACCGGAGAGCGCGAGGGCCAGAGCAACGATCCATGTATGCTTCGTCTTCATCGCCACACCCGAGGCGAGGGGACGAACGGTCCCCTCGCCTGTGCCTGCCGCCTAGCGGGCAGATCTACCAGCAACCGCCACCACAGCCACACTGGCTCCACCCGCCCGAGCCATACGATCCATACATCATGCCGCGTCCATGGCCACGACCCGACGGGCGGACCCCGTAGTTGTCCGCGACGACCTGGATCCGCGCCTCGAGGTCGACGATCTCCTTCCTCAGGGAGGCGATCCGCGTCTGATCGGGTTGGGACTTGTCGTATTCCGCTTCCAGGTCCAGCTGCTTCGCTGCGAGCTCGTCGCGAAGATTGAGCGTCTCCTTCTGATACTTCCTCACCGCTCCAGCGGTCGAGCCTCCGTGCTGGTGCCCCGTTCCCTGCGCGAGAGCAGCACCACCCGCGAGCATCATCACTGCGACCGCGATCACTCCGATGAGCCTCTTCATGTCTGATCTCCTCGCCGGTCCGATTCGTTCCTGTCTCCGGCTCGTCTCTGTGTGCCTAAGACGGTACCAGGCACTCGTGAAGAGACGCCGAGGGGATCATGAGCAATTGTGAAAGCCTCACGCGGGAAAATGCATCGTGAAGACGGAACCTTTCCCGGGCTCGCTCTCGACCTCTATCTTGCCACCGTGCGCTTCCATGAGCTCCTTCACGATGGCCAGGCCAACGCCGAGCCCACCCTGGGAGCCCCGATAGAACCGTTCGAAGATGAAGCGGAGATCCGCGGCAGCGATCCCGACGCCGTCGTCCTCGACCGCGACGACCACCTCGCCTCCTCTCGCGAATCCCCGGACGATCACCTTTCCGCCCGCGGCGGCAGCCTTGATGCCGTTGTCAACGACGTTGAGCACGATCTGGCTCAGCTTGTCGGGATCGGCGTTGACGACAAGTTGATCGTCGCATTGAATGCCAAGCGCCACGCCCTTCTCTCTCGCCCTGCCCTCTACCCGCTGCACGATGTTCCTCAGCATGGGCTCGAGCCGAACAGTCTCTTTTCTGATGGTGAGAGCACTCGCCTCCGCGTGCGCGACGTCTTCCATCCCGTCGAGCATCCTCTTCAGCCTGCCGGTCTCGTCGTGAAGCGACTGGAGCTGTTCTTTCCCCGTGGGTATGAGACCGTCCATCATCCCCTCGAGCTCCGCTCGCATGGCGCCGAGTGGCGTCCGGAGCTCGTGGGTCACGTTCGTGAGAAGCTTCTTCCTCAGTTGCTCGAGCGTCTGGAGCTTCTGGGCCATGACGTTGAACGTCTCGGCGAGCCTTCCGATCTCGTCCTTCTCCTCGATCGACACCCGCGACGTCAGGTCACCTTCACTGATCGACGTCGCGGCGGCTGCGAGACGCTTTAGTGGTCCTGTCAGCTTGCGCGATGCGATGGCGCTCAGGAGTACGGCGATGCCGCCCATCGCGACTACGGACGCGAGCAGAAAGAGATTCGACCTCTCGATGAAGGTTGCTTCCTTTCGAGGCCTGATCGGGCTGACCTCGAGCTTGCCGAGCTCTCTTCCCGCGAGGAACAGCGGATAGGAGTTGTACTCAGGCTCCCGTCGCACTGTGCCGCCCAGCCTCGCCATGGCCCTCCGCCGGGTCGAGGGCGTGAGAGAAGCGAGAGCCGTCTCGGTGTCGATGACGACCTTCCCCGTCGCGTCGGTTATCCGCATCTGGAAACCCAGCATGAGCGCCCAGACCGCGTCCTCGTCCAGCGCTTCCCTGTTCCAGCCACCATGCTTCTCGTACGTCCGCTCGATGTCGGCGGTGATCCAGTACACGCGGTCCTCGAGCTCGCCCTCGAGATAGTCGCGGAAGTCGAGGACCATGAGCTGCCGGAGGACGAGCGCGGCGGAGAGGGCTATCCCCGAGACTGCGAGCAGCAGGACGAGGAACTTGACCCAGAGGCTGAGGCGCCTAGTCATCGCGCTTTCCGATGAACTTGTATCCAACGCCGTAGACCGTGAGGATGAACGAGGGTTTCTTCGGGTCGTCCTGGATCTTCTGGCGGATGTTCTTCACGTGGGCGTCGATGCTCCGCTCGTAGCCCTCGAACTGATACCCCAGCGCCTGTTGGATCAGCTCGCCGCGAGAGATGATGCGGTCCGGGTGCGACGCGAGGGTGAAGAGCACCTTGAACTCGGTCGGCGTGAGATTCACGGGACGACCCTTCCTCTTCACCTCGTAGCGGTGGCCGTCGAGCACCAGTGTGCCTTTCTCGAAGCTCACCGCCTCGGCATCGGACAGGTCGTCGCGACCCGCCCTCTTCAGGACGGCCTTCGCGCGGAGGACCAACTCGCGCGGGCTGAACGGCTTCACCACGTAATCGTCGGCTCCGAGGGAGAAGCCCGCCACCCGGTCTTCCTCCGATGATCTCGACGTGAGCATGATCACGGGAATGTCGCCGAGAGCCTTGAGCTCCTGGATGACTTGCTCTCCACCAATGTCCGGGAGCATCAGGTCGAGGATCACGAGGAGAGGCATCTCCTTCGCAGCCGCGTCGAGCGCCTCTCGGCCGCTGGTTGCCTTCACGACGCGGTAGCCTGCCTGCTCCAGGTAGAGTTCCACCACCCGCGCGATCTTCTTGTCGTCCTCGACAACGAGCACGGGCCGAATCACGGGGTGCCACTCCTTCGCGCGGATGGGGGAACCGTGGACACGATCAGGCGCTTTCGGACCATCGGGTCCTCCCTTCGTCCGTCCAGCGGTTCGCAGCGGCGCTCAATTCCAGCCACGGAGCGGGCGCTCGACCATGTGAGCGGCCCGCGCGAGCGGCGGTTCGAGCCCAGGGAGGCGTTCGCAGGATCGTCCACGCCCGGACGCGATCATCCCCGGCAGTGCGGTCCGGCTCCCGGAGGCGAGCAGCCGCAAGCGGGAGGCGCCTGTGGCTCCCTCGCCACTGTCGATTCGCAGCCACAATCCTCTCCTCGCCAGGCCTCACGACCCTCCTTCGCGATGAACAGGGTCATGGCGAGTGCCGCGACAGGGTCCGCCCACCACCATCCGAGTGCGGCGTTGAGGCCGATGCCTGCGAGCGTGACGATCGAGAGCCAGAAGCACGCCGTCGTTTGGAACGCGTCGGCTTCGAGCGCGCGGCTCGCGAGCGCCGCCGCCGTGCGCCGCTTGGCGCGCGCGAGCCACTGCATGACGATGATCGAAATTGCCGTGAGCGCGATACCGACCGCGCTTGGCTCGGGGTGTTCATGACGCCACAGCGCGTGACCAGCGTCGAGGGCGATGTAGACCGCGAGAGCAAAGAGTGAAAACGCAACGAGCTTGTGCGCTCGCCCGTCCAGCTGCTCGACTGCCTCCTCGTCCATCCCGCGTCGCTCGGCCGAGAGCCGCCAGAGCAGTACCAGCCCGCTCGCGCACTCGACGAAGCTGTCGACCCCGAATCCGAGCAGCGCCACGCTGCCAGCCATCAGCGCTGCCGTGACCGCGACGAGGCCTTCGACCACGTTCCAGCCTACCGTGAGGTACTCCAGCGCGAGCCCATGTCGCAGCGCTTCCGCCCGATTCGTGGTGACTGCATCGTCCATGGCTCCGCTCCTTCATCCCGAGACAGCGATGGCAGCAGCCGGCGCGCCGCGGGACGCCGCACCACATAGCCATCGCATCTAAGGCGCGTGCGCTCAAGTCTCCAAGGTGCAGGCGCACCACCGGACCCGGGCGCGAGTCCCGCGTCCGACGAGGCGACGAGAGCTGCGAAGCCAAGCGTGGTGCTGGGACACGGGCCCGCCCTGAGGAGCGCCCGATGCCCACAACACCAGGGTAAGGCACTTGCTTCAGCAGCGCGTCGTACTTGCGCGCTCAGATTCTGGGACAGAGGCACCGTAGCGCGTGCTCCACTCGCCGCGGCGGCGCACCGCCGAATGCCCCGATCGGGCTCATTCCTTCGAGAAGATCACGGCGCGGCGACAAACCAGACGTCCTTCACTCCCTGTCCATTCACGTCGCCGGGGGCCTTGTCCCCGGCGAAATAGTAGAGCGGCAGGCCCTTGTACGTCGTCTGCTTCTTGCCGTCTTCGCGGGTGATCGTCCCGATGTCGCTCGCCTTCAGGTCACCGGTGGCCGCCGCGTGCTCCTGATGATAGAGCGGCCACTTCGCCACGCATTCTCCTGCGCAGGCGCTCTTGCCGGGGGAGTCCTTCTTGAACACGTAGAGTGTCATTCCCTTCGTGTCCGTAAGATAGCTTCCGATCTTGTCGTTCTTCCCGACCTTCAGCTCGTGGTGCGCTGCAAAGGCGGGACCCGCAAACGTCATGAGTGCGAGGACGGCGGCTGTCGCAAGGAAGCTCACGATCTTCGATGCACGCATCGGCAACCTCGGATGGATCGTTGTGGGAGGTGAGCAGCGCTCGCATCATAGGCCGTTGACGTTCCTCTGGGCCGCCCCTCACGGGGCGACCATTGCGGTCGAGGGAGGCCGATCACCAGCAGTGATGAGGCCACCCCCCCGTTCGCAGGCCTACTTCCGCGCGATCGGGCAGGTGTTGATGCCGACGAGCCTGTACAGAGGGCAGAAGCCGAGGATCCCGGTGGCGAGCGGTACGACACCGGCGAGGCCGAGCATCGAGTGGGGCCCCACGACGGTGAGCGATAGGAGCGCGACGCCGAGGATGATTCGAACCGCGCGATCGAGAATGCCTTCGTTCTTCATGGTGTTTCCTCCTTGTCAAGGAGGAGTCCTGGCGAACGCTCGAGGATTCGCGCAGGAGGACGAATCGCGAGATCGCGCTATTCCTCGCCGGTGCTGTCACGGAGAAGCTGCCTCGTGCGCACTTCGGATCTCGACCGCCGGAATCCTTTTGGACGCAGCCGATTGCGCGGCGCGCCCCATCGGTGACTGACGGGGCGGCGAACCGTTCGTCGCTTGATCGGGATCACATCGCTGTAGCTCGCAGACATCCGCCGCCCTGCGACGGGCTTTCCTCGCAGCCGCAGCGCCAACCTTCACCTGGGAGATAAGACCATGAAGCCGACTCTGAAAGTGTACCTTGCTGCGGTCGCGCTCTTCGCTGGAACCGCGGCCCGTGCCACCACCTGCGACTCGAACGGTTACGACCCCAACATCAACGGTCCGAGCGCGACGAGCTGTTCCATGACCGTCCACTATGGGCAACAGCAAGCGATCGACTATGACGTTCCGGTCTCGGAACACCCGGGCATCGCCCACGAGGCTGGCAGTGGAAGCGGCGAGCCCGACAAGCACGTTGCTACCGATACGAAGAGCATGGACTTCTTGGAGACGATCTGGACCGCGGCATGAACGTGGCGAGTGGCACGTACTGAGAAGCGCGGCCGCCGGCGGCTAGCTGCTCCGTCGGTCGCGCTTGCCTCAGGGATGAAGAGGTTCCGCGTGAATCGTGCTCGCCTGGCGGTCCGGGGAACGCCGCCGATCGATAGCAAAGCAGCCACCTCTCTTGCAGGGCCGCGGCCGGGACGTGAACACGAGCGTCGCTGCCCAATGTGTTCGCGGCCGAACCGAACCACCTCGTCAGCCGCTCACTGGCTCGCGGTCCGGAACAGTCATCCAGCCCCACTTCTTGAAAATCGCAGCGCCCTCGCCGGACTGGAGGAATTCCAAGAAACCGCGAACGGCGGTTCTTTGTGTCCCCTGTTTCGTGAGAGCAGCGCCGGAGCTGCGGTAGACGACGTAGTTCCTGCTGACCGGCACGAGATCCGCGAGCTGCGGGTTCGCAACCTGCCAGATGTTGAAGACGATCCAGGCGTCGAGGTCGGGGCGCTCGGTCCAGGTCTGTTTGGCGGCACCGGTGTTCGGGGCGTGGGCCACGATATTCTTGCGCAGGGACCGCACGAGGCGGATGTCTCCCTGCTTACCGGCCATGTCCTCCCACATTCCCGTCTGCCCCGCGCCCTGGACCACGAGCACCTTCATCCCCGGTTTTGCCAGGTCGGGCAGATCGCGAATACCTTTTGGATTGCCCCGCCGGACGAGGATGGCCGACGGCCGCAGGTACATCGAGACGATCGTCGCCTCGTCGATGCGGCCCTCCATCGCACGCAAGAAATCCGTCATCATGTATTCGGAGCCGCTGAAGATGAGGTCGGCGTCAGCGCGGGCCTTCTGCAGCCACGCGTCCGCGGGGCCGCCCACGACCTCGACGCGAACGCCGTGACTCTTCGAGAATGCTTCCGCGGCTTCTTTCATTGCCGGCAGCGGGCCTCCAGGTCCATACGCACGCACGATTTCCTGCGCGCCAGCTGGGAGAGCGACGACAATGGCTGCGGCAGCGATGACGAGCGCCTTCGTCAAGGATGACATGGGCTACCTCGAATACGAGATGGGAAAGTACGCGCCTTTGGCGCTCCTTCACGGTATCGGACGCCGGGCGGGCACTGGCTGGGAGCCGGATGCTACGGCGTTCGGTTCCATGCGAATCGTGCCCTCATGGGGCCCGAGGCGGGGGCGACGCGCGACTGATCGCCCCATCGCGCCGCAATCATCCAGTCGGGGGATAACACGCCGAGCCCGGTCGTCACCGCGGGAGGCAGCGAGGCGTCGTTGCCCAGAAGCCGTTCCTCCTCGGCGCCACGCTCCTCTCCTCGATCTTCAAGGGTGAAGCAGAGTTCACGACGGGGCGACGGCCGCGTCGCGGTTCTTCGCATTCATGTCCTGCTCCTCTCCTGCTCCGGGACGAGCGCTACAGGGCGCCCGAGGGTGAGGCGACCGTGCCGGAGCTGCCACAGCCGCCACCGCGTGTAG